>JAFTEX010000010.1 GCA_017453445.1 Bacteroidaceae bacterium | reverse complement strand
TTTCAATTTTCAATTTATTATTGTATCTTTGCACTCGCAAATCACAAAATCACTAAATAAGCAATTCACACTATGAAAAAAGCATTACTGATGATACTCGACGGATGGGGTATCGGTAATAAGGGCAAGGGCGACGTCATCTTCCAGACGCCGACACCCAATCTGGACAAAATCACAGCCAAGTACCCCCACAGCCAGCTGCTGGCCTCGGGCGAGAACGTCGGTCTGCCCGACGGGCAGATGGGCAACTCCGAGGTGGGCCACCTGAACATCGGGGCCGGACGCATCGTATATCAGGACCTCGTGAAGATTAACCGCGCCTGCAAGGACGGCAGCATCCTGAAGAACCCCGAAATCCAGTCGGCCTACGAGTATGCCAAGACCAACGGCAAGGCCGTACACCTCATGGGCCTGACCTCCAACGGCGGCGTGCACTCCTCGCTCGACCATTTGTTTAAGTTGACAGACATCTCCGAGGAGTACGGCATCCGCGAGACCTACGTACACTGCTTCATGGACGGTCGTGACACCGACCCCAAGAGCGGCATCGGATTCATACAGCAGCTCACCGACCACATCCAGGGCCGCAACGCCCACATCGCCAGCATCATCGGCCGCTTCTACGCCATGGACCGCGACAAGCGTTGGGACCGCATCAAGGTGGCCTACGACCTGCTCGTCCAGGGCGAGGGCAAGCAAGCCACGGACATGGTGGAGGCCATGCAGCAGTCGTATGACGAGGGCGTGACGGACGAATTCATCAAGCCCATCAACAACACCACCGTCGACGGCACCATCAAGGAGGGCGACGTGGTCATCTTCTTCAACTACCGCAACGACCGTGCCAAGGAACTCACCATCGTCCTCACCCAGCAGGACATGCCGGACCAGGGCATGAAGACCATCCCCGGCCTGCAGTACTACTGCATGACGCCCTACGATGCCTCGTTCAAGGGCGTGCACATCCTCTTCCCGAAGGAGAACGTCATGAACACCCTGGGCGAGTACATCGCCTCGAAGGGTCTGAAGCAGTTGCACACCGCCGAGACGGAGAAGTATGCCCATGTGACCTTCTTCTTCAACGGCGGACGCGAGACTCCCTACGAGGGCGAGGACCGCATCCTCGTGGCCAGCCCCAAGGTGCAGACCTACGACCTGAAACCCGAGATGTCGGCCTTCGAGGTAAAGGACAAGCTGGTGGCAGCCATCCGCGAGAACAAGTACGACTTCATCGTTGTGAACTTCGCCAACGGTGACATGGTGGGTCACACCGGTGTTTACGAAGCCATAGAAAAGGCTGTCAAAACTGTCGACCAGTGTGTAGGTGAGGTCGTTGAGGCTGCCAATGCCACAGGCTATGAAACCATCATCATTGCCGACCACGGCAATGCCGACAACGCTATCAATCCCGACGGCACTGCCAACACGGCCCACTCCCTGAACCCCGTGCCCTTCATCTACATCACGGAGAACCCCACGGCCAAGGTAGAGGACGGCGTACTAGCCGACGTAGCCCCCAGCATCCTCCACATCATGGGTCTGGAGCAGCCTGCCGACATGACGGGCAAGTGCTTGATTAAATGAACGTTCTGAGCAGCGAGTGGAGAACCGAACTTGTTCGAGTTATCCCGAGTCGCGAGGAAAGTCGACCGAAGGTCAAGAATTAAATCCGTCCATCTATAACCAAAGCCGTGAGCCTCACCGCTCGCGGCTTTTTTGTTGCAGGCTCAAAAAATGTGAATTACGCATTGTGAATTATGAATTAGTGAGTCAGGTGGGTTTCGTGACTGCTGTGGCTGGTGGTTCCTGCACCATCACTTGTGCTGCTACCGATGGTAGCGGGGTAACGGATAGTCTCCCTACCGATAGCGGATGGCCAGCATAGTCAGGTCGTCGCTCTGTTCAGCCGTCCCCACAAACTGGTGGACGGCTTTTGCTATCTCACCGATGAAGGTCTTGGGGTTGGTGACGTCGTTGGCGAGCAGGGCCTCAGCCTGCTCGTGGATGCGCTGCTTGCCGAACTGGTGGCCGGCGGTGTCCATCGCCTCGCTCAGCCCGTCGGTGTAGAGGAAGAGGGTGGTGGCGTGGCTGAGGGTGGTCTCTTGCTGGGTGAAGTCCCATTCCCCTTCGACACCGATGGGGAGGTTGGGGGCGCAGGGAAGCAGGCCCACCTCGTTGGCGATGAGCAACGGGGCGTCGTGCCCGGCGTTGCAGTAGAGGAGGTGTCCGCTCTTCAGGTCGAGCGCGCCGACGAAGAGGGTGACGAACATGCCGGTGTCGTTATGGGCTGTCAGTGAGGTGTTCAGCGCGTTGACGATGGCGGCCGGTTCAGAGGCATGGGTGGCGGTGCTGCGGAAGAGGCTCTGTGTGGTGGCCATGACGAGCGAGGCGGGTACGCCCTTGCCCGACACGTCGCCGATGCAGAAGAAGAGCCGTTCGTCGCGGATGAAGAAGTCGAAGAGGTCGCCGCCCACCTGCTTCGCCGGGGTCAGTGAGCCGTAGATGTCCACGTCGTTGCGGTTGGGGAAGGGCGGGAACGTCTTGGGCAGCATGTTCATCTGGATGTCGTGGGAAATCTTCAGTTCGCGCTCCATCGAGGCCTTTTGCGTCGTGGTGCTCTTCAGTTCCTCGATGTAGCGGGTCAATGAGCGTTGCATGTTCCCGAACGAGTCGCGCAGTAGGTGGATTTCGTCGCGGCTCGTGATGTCGGGCAGCGGTGTGTCGAAGTGTCCCTTGGCCACTTCGTCGGCCGAGGCTGCCAGTTGCTTCAGGGGCTCGGTAGCCTTCTTGATGCCTCGCCGGCCCGCGAAGAAGACGACGATGAGGCCGATGAGGATGAAGAAGAGCAGGAAACCGCCGAAGACGTAGCCGATGATGTCGAAGAACAGGGAGGGAAACACCAGTGCCATGCACCATGGGGTGTGTCGGATGGACTCGTAACTGACTATCACCTTCTCTCCGTCAATGACAATTCCTTCGCTGATGTCGCCGGCGATGTTGGCTTCGCTCTCTCTCTTTGTCATCTTGTTGCCCAGGTAGTCGTCCCGTGTGTCGTCTGTCTTTTTGGCGTAACTGTAGTAGTTCTCGTGGATGATGCGCTTGCTGTCGGGGTGCTCCAAGTAGGTACCGGAGGAGTCGATGACAAAGACATACATTTTATTCGTGGCATCCCATTTCTCTCCCCTCGGCTTCTCAATTTGCCAGATATCCAGACTGTCGCAGAACAACTTGTCTAAGGATACGTCGATGCCCAAGACGGCTACCGTGCTGTCCCGTTGGTCGCGGATGGGCAGCAGGAAGGCCACCAGCGGCTGCTGGTCTATGCTGTCGAAGAACGGTTTCGACCAATAGCCCTCTTTGGCCTTGAGTCCCTCGGTGAACCATTCGGCGGTCAGGTAGTCCTGCTCCACTCCGCCGACGTTCTTCATGACGACGATGGAGTCGCTGTCGTTGCGCAAGGCGTAGGGGCAGAAGAGGCGTCCCTTCCGGGGATAGTAGTTCTCGCGGAAACTGATACCGCAGCCACGTACGCTGGGGTTTAGTTCCACGATGCGGCGCATGATGTCCTGCATACGGTCGGGGTCTTGCAGGGTGTTCTCGATGTCGGGCACGGTGTTGATGCCTGCCGAATGGACCTCCGTCAGGGTGTTCTCGATGCGCGTGCGCTTCTCCATCAGGAAGGTGCCGAGGAGTGATTTCCCCCAGATGAACACACAGGCCCAGGCAATGCCTAAGATGATGAACGATACGATGCTCATGACAATGAACAGCATAATCATGATGCGCCAGGTCAGTCGCTTGGCAAACGAACGGGGATAGGGTTTCTGCTCCTTTTTCTTACAAAAAAACATAATAACCGCGGTTTAGGAATATTATGCTTGCAAAGTTAGGGATTTTTTCGTTAACTTTGCAAAGAAAAAGCGAAAAGATATGACAAACGTACAAATAGAGCCCTCGTGGAAGGAACGTTTGCAGGAAGAGTTCGGCAAACTCTACTTCCAGCAGTTGGTCGACAGTGTCCACAAGGAGTATGCCGGCGGGGTGTGCTATCCGCCCGGGGGACTCATATTTAATGCCTTCAACCAGACACCGTTCGGGGAGGTGAAGGTGGTCATCCTGGGGCAGGACCCCTACCACGAGCCGGGGCAGGCCCACGGGCTGAGCTTCTCGGTGCAGGACGGTGTGCCCTTCCCCCCTTCGCTCCAGAACATCTTCAAGGAAATCCAGGACGACCTCGGGACTCCCATCCCCCCCTCGGGCAACCTGACGCGATGGGCCCGGCAGGGGGTGCTCCTGCTGAACGCCACGCTCACCGTTCGCGCCCACGTGGCCAACAGCCATGCCACACTGGGCTGGCAACAGTTCACGGATGCCGCCATCCATGCCCTGGCCGCCGGGCGCGAGGGCATCGTCTACATGCTGTGGGGCGGTTTCGCCCGTGGCAAGGCCTGGATGATAGACAAGACCCGCAACCTCGTCCTGGAGAGCGTCCATCCCTCCCCCCTCAGTGCCAACCGCGGCGGCTGGTTCGGGCAGCATCAGTTCTCGCGCTGCAATGCCTACCTGCAGGAGCATGGAAAGGAGCCGATAATATGGTAATGCGGGGAGCAAGGTGCAAGGAGCAAGGTGCAAGGTATGAGGAGCAAGGTGCAAGGTATGAGGAGCAAGGTGCAAGGTATGAGGAGCAAGGTGCAAGAGAAATGTATCAGACTGGATGAGAAGCAAGGGGTGAACGTATCCTCTTGCTCCTTGCCCCTTGCCCCTTGCCCCTCAACCTCAATGTTAAAAGAATAAGAGTCTTGAGTAATTATTTGGGAATATTGCAGGTGGGCGACGTGCTTCTGTCGCCCGACATCGTCACGGAATGCTTTGCGTGCGACATTACGAAGTGTGGCGGCCGTTGCTGCGAGGAGGGCGATGCCGGGGCACCCGTCACGCTGGACGAGATTGCCGACATCGAGGAGAACCTCGATGCCCTGTGGCCACGCCTCTCGGCCTCGGCACAGGCGGCCATAGACAAGGGTGGGGTGGCCTACGCCGACCCCGAGGGCGAACTGGTGACGTGCATCGTCAACGGGCGCGACTGCGCCTTCCGAGGGCCCAGGGGATGCCTCCTGCGCCAGCGGCCCGTCAGTTGCCACCTCTATCCCATTCGCGAGAAGCAACTGGGCGCCATCCCGGCCTCCGACGGCCAACCGGCACACCCCCTCATCGGGCTGAACTATCATCGGTGGGCCATCTGCCGCGATGCCGTGGAGAAGGGCCGTCGCGAGGGCATCCGCCTCTACCGCTTCCTGCGCGAACCGCTCGTCCGCCGTTTCGGCGAGGCGTGGTACGCGGAACTGGAAGCGATGGCGGAAGAAATGGAGAAAGGCGGGATGCTCGGTTGAGCATCCCGCCTTTCTCTTATGCCTCTGTCATTCTCGCCCCTTCAGTATCTGTCCTGCGTGCTCCTTTGTCTTGATTTCCTTGGGCAGAAGGATGCGCTCCACGACACCCTCCTCGTTGAGGACGAAGGTGGTGCGGAAGGTGCCCATGTACTTCCGTCCGTACATCGACTTCTCGCCCCAGGTGCCGAAGGTCTGGCTGAGCGTCTGCTCGGTGTCGGCAATGAGGTGGAAGGGCAACTGGTACTTCTCGATGAACCGCTGGTGGCTGCGTTCGTCCTGTACGCTCACGCCCAGCACTTCGTAGCCCTGCTTCCTGAGTTCCGAATACCCGTCGCGCAGCGAGCACGCCTGTGCCGTGCAGCCCGAGGTCATGTCCTTGGGATAGAAGTACAGGACTAACTTCTTACCAGCATAGTCCGACAGGCGAATCTCCTGTCCGTTCTCGTCGCGTCCGAGTATCTCGGGGGCTTTGTCTCCGACTTTCATAGTGAATGGGTGATTTAGTGAGTTTGTGAATTAGCTGGCACAAAGATACGATTAAGCGAGGGAAAAGACAAATTTATTTAGGCTTTTCCGAGCGATAGTATCTAAAACCGCCGGTTAAAGATACGATTAAGCGAGCGAAATGACAAATTTCGGGGCGCAAAAAATGGCAGTTGGGGGGCGCTTGCGGTCCCTTATTGCATCCGGGAGGTAGAAAAATGTGTGAATTCGATTCTTGTTTCATGAATTTTGTGTATCTTTGTCAGTGATTTAAGGTAAAAAGAAACAAAAAGTCATGTGTGGAATTGTAGGATACATCGGTAAGCGTCAGGCTTACCCCGTTTTGATAGGCGGACTGCACCGCCTGGAGTATCGTGGCTACGACAGTGCAGGCGTGGCCCTGTTGTCGGACAGCGACCGACTGAATGTCTATAAGGCAAAAGGCAAGGTCTCGGAACTGGAGGCCGTGGCCGAAGAGAAGGACTGCTCGGGCACGGTGGGCATCGCCCACACCCGTTGGGCCACGCACGGCGGACCCTCGACGGTGAACGCCCACCCGCATGTGTCGGAGAGCGGCAACCTGACGCTCGTGCACAACGGCATCATTGAGAACTACGCCGTCCTGCGCGACCAACTGAAGCAGCGCGGCTACCACTTCCAGAGCGAAACGGACACGGAGGTGCTGGTGCAGCTCATCGAGTATGTCCAGACGAGCCTGGGGCTGAGTCTGGAGGATGCCGTGCAGGCTGCCCTGAAGCGTGTCATCGGGGCATACGCCATCGTCGTGCTCGACCGGCGCTTCCCTGACCTCCTCGTGGCCGCCCGCAAGAGCAGCCCCATGGTGGTGGGCATCGGCGAGGCGGAATACTTCATCGCCAGCGATGCGTCGCCCATTGCGGAGTACACCAAGCAGATGGTGTACCTGAAGGACGAAGAGGTGGTGGTGTGCGAGCGCGGACGGGAACTGCGCGTCTACAACCTGTCGGGCGAGAACGTGCCCGTGGAGGTGAAGAACGTGGAGCTGGACCTGACGATGCTCGACAAGGGAGGTTTCCCCCACTTCATGCTGAAGGAAATCTTCGACCAGCCCAGCGTCCTGCAAGACTGCATGCGCGGCCGCGTCCTGCCCGAGCACGGGAGGGTCATACTCAGTGCCGTCACCGAGCACCGCGAACGCCTCTGCCAGGCGCGGCGCATCGTCATCGTCAGTTGCGGCACCTCGTGGCACGCCGGACTCATCGGCAAGCAACTGCTGGAGCACTTCTGCAAGATTCCCGTCGAGGTGGAGTATGCCAGCGAGTTCCGTTATCGCGAACCCGTCATCCTGCCCGACGATGTGGTGATGGCCATCTCGCAGAGCGGCGAGACAGCCGACACCCTGGCCGCCATCTCCCTGGCACGCGAGGCGGGGGCCTTCGTCTTCGGCGTGGTGAACGCCGTGGGCAGTTCGATTGCCCGCAACACCGACACGGGCACCTACATCCACGTCGGACCCGAAATCGGCGTGGCCTCCACGAAGGCCTTCACGGGCCAGGTGTGCGTGCTCACGATGCTTGCCCTGGCACTCGGCGAGGCCCGGGGGACGGTGGATGCCGGGGAGTACAAGGCGGTGCTCAACGAGTTGCAGCAGATTCCCGGCAAGATAGAGCGCATCCTGGCGCAGAACGACCGCATCGAGACGCTGTCGAAGATTTTCACCTACGCCCACAACTTCCTCTATCTGGGTCGCGGCTGGAACTATCCCGTCGCACTGGAGGGTGCCCTGAAACTGAAGGAAATCAGTTACATCCACGCCGAGGGCTATCCCGCCGCCGAGATGAAGCACGGCCCCATCGCCCTCATCGACCAGGAGATGCCCGTCGTCTTCATCGCCACCCACCACCAGTTGCACGAAAAAATCATCTCAAACATGCAGGAGGTGCGGAGCCGCAACGGGCGCATCATCGCCATCATCACCGAGGGCGACGAGGTGGTGAAGCAGATGGTGTCGGAGTACATCGAGGTGCCCGACACGCTGGCCTGCCTGGCTCCCCTGCTCAGTGTCATCCCCTTGCAGTTGCTGGCCTACCACATCGCCGTGCAGAAGGGACTGAACGTCGACCAGCCCCGCAACCTCGCCAAGAGCGTGACGGTGGAATAGCCGGGGACGCTGGCAACGATATATGCCTCACGGGCGAGGGTCGTTTCCTTATGCTTATTCGGTGCGCATGGTTTAATCATTCCATGCGCACCGTTTAATTAAACCATGCGCATGGAATAAGCCTAAGCAAGTATGCCTCCCGAATGAAGGAGGCATTCCTTGTTACGGATTCAGGCAGGCCTCGGCGGCTTGCTTGATAATCCGTTTGGTGGTGGCATCGGTGGAGAAGACCGAATAGAGACCCTGCTCTTCCTGGGCAGGGTCGCCCGTATAGTCGTCCCAGGGGAGCCAGAAGCCTGCCCGGTCCTTGGGACCTTCGGAGAGCGGACGGACGCGTGCCCTGCCGCCCCATGCCCAGAAGTTGCAGCCGGAAAGTCCCGTCTGTGTGCCTACCTGCGAAAGTACAAACTCATAGTAGCGGTCGCGGCCTGTGGTCGGGGATTGCAAATCCCCTCCGGCAGCGGTGGGGCTAATCTCGAAGTTGTCGCGCGGATAGCCAAACTCCTCTAGCACAAGGGGCTTGTTCAGGGCGCGTGCCACGGAGAGATGCTCGTCGAGGTAAGCCTTTGTCTCGCGGCAGGCATCGTCCACGCGGTCGACAACCACCGAGGGCGGGTTGGCCTTCTTGGCCTCTGCGGAAGGGGAGGCGAAGCGTCCGATCCAGTTCCACGTGAAGGGCCAGATGTGGATGCAGAGGTAGTCGATTTCGGGCAGGGCATGGACGCGGCGGAAGAGTTCCATGTCCACCTCGCAGCCGTACTTCCCCTCGCTGCCGGTGGTCACCAGGTGGTTGGGGTCGATTTGCTTGATGGCCCTGGCCTGTTCCCCAATCCAGCTGAGGAAGGCCGCCTTCGTCTCGGAGTCGCGGGCGAAGGGGCGCGGTTCGTTGCAGATTTCCCAGGCCATGAGGGTCGGGTCGTCGCGGTAGGGGCGCCCCGTGACAGAGTTGATGCGCGAGACGATGAACTGCGTGTGGCGCAGCGCCATGTGGCGGGCACTGTCCGAACGGACGAACTTGCTGTGGTGGGCCGTGTAGGCGTTCCACACCGAGGCCGGGGCCGGTTCGCCCTCGCCGGCCCACTGGAGGTAGGTGCCGTAGCCGCCCGACCATTGCCAGGCGTTGTGCAGATAGAGCACGGCTCGCATGTGGCGTTTGCCCATTTCGGCCATCAGGAAGTCCAGCCCCGCGAGCAGCGTGTCGTTGTACTCGCCCGGACGGGGTTGCAGCATGGGGCGGATGTGGTCGGGCTGTTCCGACAGGCCCTCGCCGCCCACCAGCACGCGCAGGTTCGTGACCCCCAGTCGGCACAGTTCGTCGAGTTCCTCGCAGAGCCGCTGGCGGTTGCCCCCCTGTCCGTTGCTGCCCAGGATGCCGCCGTACCAGAGGTTGGTGCCGATGTAGCGGTAGGGCTTGCCGCCCGTGTAGAACTGGCCGTCGCGGACGGTGATGAACTCTTGCGTGCCGCTCTGCTGGCTGCGGCATGACACTGAGAGGAGGATGAGAAAAGCGGCGGATGCGAGGAACAGGGTTCGTCTCATGGTATAAAAAAATTACGGATTACGGGGACAAAGATACTAAAATCCCCGTAATCCGTAGGTCTGTAAGGCAGAGAATATTTTTTTACAGGTCGAAGTTGATGCCGATGCCCAGCACGCGGTTTGAGCGGTGGTACTTGTCCTCCTTGGGGCCTGCGGCTGTCATGGTGGTGACGGTCTTGTCCTTATAGAAGGTGTGCATGTAGCCCAGGTCGATGTGCAGTTTCTCGATGGGGTTGATGCGCACGCCGCCGCCCACCATGTTGTTGGAGAGGTTGAACGAGAGGTCGCTCATGTACTGGTCGGAGAGTCCGTAGCGGGTGTTCTGCCACGAGGCACTGATGGTGACGTACTTGCAGATGTCCCACTCCACGCCGGCGGAGAACTCCTGCGTGTTCTTGTCGATGTGCTTCTGCTTGTTGCCGTACTGCTTGGCGGCCTTGTCGAAGTAGTAGTGCCAGCCGGCCTGCAGGCGTACCTGGTCGATGGGGCTGTACTGGGCACCGGCAGAGAGGATGCCGGGGATGTTGGCCTCCACCTTCTTGCCGTCGTCGAACTGGCTCAGCACGGCACCGGCCTGTGCGGCGACGAGGGCGGGCACGTCGGCCTCGGTCTTGTTCTTCAGGCGCAGACGGGTCTCAGCCTCGTAGCGTGCAGCGATGTTCCAGTGCTTGTTTATCTTGTAGTCGATGCCCAGGATGGGGGTCACGCCGAAGCCCGTCTGGTCGCAGTTGAGGTCGATGCCGTAGTTGGACAGTTCGGTGCTGCCGCTCGTGCCCGGGAAACCGAGTGCGGCATTGGCCGGAACGCTATATGCCACGCCGGGGCGCACGAAACCGTTGTAGTTGCAGGTGGCATAGACGCCGCGCAGACCGATGAAACCGGCCAGGTTGTCCATGAACTTGTAGGTGGCACCCACCGACAGACCGAAGTAGTACTGGCGGCCCTTCATGTAACTGTTCAGCGTGTAGCCGTCGTACCGGCCCGTGGCGGCCAGCATCTCGGCGTATGTGGCGGGAATGCCGGCACTAATCAAGCCTGGCAGCAGCATGGTCGGCAACATGCCGGGCACGTTGGCAGCCAAAGCACCGCTGTAGGCAGCCTCGAAGGAGCCCAGCCCCTGGTCGAACTCGCACTTGCCGCCGCCGCCGCCCAGCGAGAAACTGGCGTTGACGCTCCACTTGTCCTTGTTATAACTCAGGTGGAACGACGGGATGACGGGGGCGTAGGCATCGCCCTCAAACTCGTGCGTAGGGTTGGGGTTGTTGATGTTCTGTGCAAAGAGGGGGAAGCGGGTGGTGATGTCGCGGCTTTGCTTGGCGTTCTGGATGTTGAACGAGGCGTGCCACCCGTTGCTGAGGAAGGCTGTGCCTGCCGGGTTGAAATAGAGACCCGTGATGTCGATGATGCCGTCCTGGCTCATCTGGCGCAGGAAAGCAGCGTTCTGGTTCGAGTTCGTTACAAGGCCACCGGCCCAGGCCGTGCCCATTGCCATGCTCAGGAGCACGGCAGAAATGACTGTTCTGATTCTTTTCATACTCATTCGTTTAAGAAATCGTTTGCAAAGTTACACATAAAAATCGGTTTTGTGCAATGAAATGTAAAGAAAAGTTGCACATTGAGGGCGAAAATGGGCAATTTTATTGACTTACATCAAGCGAAGGAGCCTTTTGGGGAGTAAATGGGGAGGTATTTGCAACAAAAAGAGCCGCAAGGAGCAGGGGACTCCTTGCGGCTCTGTTCGTGTAAGGTGCTGACTTGCGGTCTATTTCCCGAGAATCTTGTTTACCAGGGCCGTGACGTCGGCGATGGTGACGGAGTTGTCTTCGTTCACATCGGCCGCAGCGTGGTCATAGACGGGTGTCGGGCCGTTGTCTTTGCCGAGGATGATGTTGACGAGCGCCGTGACGTCGGCAATGGTGACAGAGCCGTCGCGGTTGATGTCGCCGATGAGGCTTCCCGTGCCGAGGTACATCAGGCGGAAGTTGTCGAAGAGCGTCCAGTCGTTGGTGACGGTCGTCGTCTTGCGGATGCCCACGCGCAGGGTGCCGTCCTCGACGGTGACACGCACGGGGTTGCTCCAGTACAGGCCTGCGCTCATGTAGGCCGAGCCGTCGCCCTGGCTGTTGGGGACATAGCCGTAGGACGAGGTGATGCCCGTGTTGCCAAGTTGCCCAGCCGCGTCGAAGATGGAGGGCATGGCCGTCTGCTCGCTGCCTGCGTAGAGTTGGGCGTGGATGGTCTCGGTGCCGGCGGCCCTGGCTGAGGCGGCGGGGTCGGCTCCGTGGCCTCCGTAGCGGTAGAAGCCCTGTGCGGACAGTTCGTAGATGCCGTTCGGGATGTCGGTCAGTTCTTGATAAACGTCGAAGTTGGTGTTGAACTTCTCGGCATTCAGGTTCGTGTTGTCGCCCGCAATGACGGGGCCGCCCTGCCAGTTGCTGTTGCGGCTGTCGTTGCGGCCGAAGTTGTAGCCCGGGAGCAGGAAGGTGGCGTTCACGGGATGGGCCGCAGTGGCCTCGCCCATGCGTTCCAGCATTTCTTCAGGGCTGTAGAGCATCCACTGAGCCCTTTCGTCGGTGGCCGAAGCCGTGGTGACCACGATGTTGCCCGATTCGGGAGCGGCCAGGAAGTTGACACCGTCGGTGGTGAGTGTATAGGTGGTCTTACCGTTCGAAATGCCCGACGGCGCGATGACCCATGTGGTGTAGGCGTTGTCGAGGAACAGGTCCGGGCCGAAGTATTCGTTGGCAGCTCCGTTGTTAATGCGAGAGTCGAGGGTATAGCGCTCGCCGTCGGGGGTGACGGTGAAGTCTATGCCCGTTTCGCCCAGTGTGCCCTGCGTGCCCCAGCTGTTGCCGGCGGTGAGGAACTGTCCGGAGCTTGTGTTGTAGAGATAGCGCGTGCCTTCGATGGTCTCGGTGAGGAAGACGGTCAGTTCGAACGTTTGCGAATATGTGGTGCCGTTCACCTCGTAGGTGGCCGTGTAGGTGCCGTCGGCCAGTGGCGTCAGGGTCAGCGTGGCCCCGTGCGCCCCGTTGCTCCATGTGACACTCTCGGCATCGATGAGGTCGGGAAGGCGCAATCCGAGCGTCACCTGTGAGCCTGCGGCCACGACGGCCGACGTCTCGTTGCGAGTCGTTCCGTCGGTGATGAGGTAAGGTTCGTGGTAGACGATGCCGATGTGGAATGTCTGGGCCGACCACGTGCCGCTCTGGTTCTTGAAGTAAGCCGTGTAGTCGCAATCCTGGAGGATGGGTCGGGTGGTCAGGAACTCAGACGTTTCGCCCGTCGACCACAGGTAGGTGCCCCAGCCACGGTCGGCCAGCGGGTGCATGGTGACGGTGGAGCCGTAAAGCACGGTAGCCGTCTCCGTTTCGGTCTCGACGTTGTTGTAGGTGATGAAGGGGCGTAGCCGGTCGGGCAGTCCGTCGCCTGCTACGGCAATGGGGAAGCACTGCTGGCTCTGGATGCCGTTCTGGTTGGTGTAGGTGACACGGTAGATGAAGCTGCGGTTCGTGGCGACGGTGATGTTTCGGGTGGTCTGGCCCGTGTTCCACTGCCACCGGCCCGTGTCCGTCTCTCCGCTGGGCAGCTGCGGCATCAGCGTGATGGTTTCTCCCGTCGGCACGCACGTATTATTATTAATGTTAAAGTTGTTGATGAGTCCGCCCAGTTCGCTGTGCGAAACGACATTTCCGCTGATGTTGCCCAGATTGTTTTCCACGCCGAGCGAGGGAATCAGTCCGTCGAACGAACCGCTGTACTGCATCTTCGGAGAGAGTTCGGTGGGCACTTTCTCGGCGGGGGCCAGTTGCTCGTCGTAGGTGTTCATCAGCACCGAGTAGCCCAGATGGTCATAGCCTCCGCTGACTCCGCCGGAACCACCGCCGTCGATGCCCATGTTCGTGCATACGGTTTCGGAGAAGGGCATCTTGACACCCTTCACACCCTCGTAGATGCCAATGACGTTGCCCCAGTAGGGACGCCAGCCTTCTACGCCGAGTACGGGCCCCGTCATCAGCCACGAGCGAGAGTCGGTCCAGGCATAGCCGCTGGAGTAATAGTGGAAGTTGGTCCACGGCAGGTTCTCCACGCTCAGCACCTGTGCGGCGATGTACTCGATGCCGGCAGCCAGACGGTGGTCCATGTAGGAGAAGAGGTCGTCGCCCTGGTTCCATCCCACCTTGGCCACGTCCACGGCCATGCCCAGTGCCATGGCGGGATGCCCGGCGTCGCGTGCACTCTCCTGCATCTGTCCGAGCTTGCCGTAGGCCCCTGTCTCCAGTTCCGAGTCTGCGGTCGTCACGACCAGATTGCCTAGGAAGTCGGTCAGCCCGTTGCCCATGATGGGGTCGGCGGTCCGCGGGTTTTCGAAGGTGCCTACCTGGTCGTATTTGAAGTACGACATGCCTTGGTTGTAGATGAAGACATCGTCACAAAGTATGCCGATGGAGATGACACACATGATGTTGCACAGCGGCCAGTTCGACCAATAGTGGCCTGGCGCCTGCCACCATTTGCCAGCGTTGGCCCATGTGCCGTTTCGGCCACGAAGGAAGCCGATGGACGGGGCATACCAGACTTGCAGCATCCACTTCTTGAACTGTTCAAAGTCGGACTTGGCCCATCCCTCGTAGTCGCGCACCAGTTCGGCGGCTTGGGCAAACTGGTAGCCGTAGGTGCCTGCGGCCAGTGCGTAGTTCGAGTCGCCCGTGACCACTTTCGTGACGTTGGCCCACTGCATCAGGATGCGCACGGCGGCTGCGGCGCACTCCTCATTTCCCTCGATTTTCCAGCGCAGGGCATTCTGGTAGGCCATGCTGGCTCCTCGGGCGGCGTTCAGGTAGTTTTGCGTGCCCGAACCGCCACGGTTGATGACCTCCACGGGCCATGTGGCAATCCACGGTTGGGCGTATTCGGCATTCTTCAGCACGTTGTAGGCCGCCGTGACCTTTTCGTTGCCGGCGGCCAGTTGGGCCTTCACACGGTCGAAGTCGGCCTGCGTGTGGAGGCCGCCCGGATGGATGAAGCCGCGTTCCGTGTCGTAGGCGTCTGCCAGTTGCGACACGGTGGGCAGTGTCACGCCCTGTGTGGCCTTGGTGATGGATATGAGCGAGTTGAGTTGCTCGCAGACGTCGTCCATATATTCTTGGCTATATGTGCCGTTGGCCACGATTTGGGCCTTGTTGCGCATGGCGGTCAGTTCGCCGATGGCACCGGGCAGGTAGGCCGAAGCATTACTGATGACGGTGTTGGCCGAGGCAATGGCCGTCAGCAGTGCCGTGTTGTTGCCCGTTGACCCGTGCTTGAACGCATTGTCCAGTGAGGCTGTTTCGGTTGTCAGCTGTGCGATTTCGCTGGCCGAAAGTACACGGTCGTAGAGACGGAAGTCATACACCAGTGTGTTGCGCAGATAGTTGTCGCCCGAGAAGGGCGCACGTCCTACCCAGCAATAGGTGGGTTTGCGATTGGCATAGAGGGTGCTGTTCAGCGGCATGTTTTCGACGGTTCCTGCCAGGTTGCCGTCGATGTAGAGCTGACCCGTGGCACCCGACTGGGTGTAAGCCACATGAATCCAGCGTGCCTGGGCCGAGGCTGTCCCTGTTTCAAATCCGGTCTCGTTGGTGTAGCCGCCCGTGCTGTTGGCCACGCGTTGGGCATTCAGCCGATAGGCCGTGTAGGGACCGTCGGTGGCCGTATTGGCTGCGAGAGCCGAGAAGGCCCAAAGGAAGTAGCCGTTGCCCGCGAGCGAGGCCGACTTGCCGACGCGGTAGTAGACGGAAACCGTGTAGTTGTCCGTGGCGGCAAAAAGTTCACCGGCCTTGGAGGTCAGGTCGAGATAGCCGGAGCCGCTGCCGAGGTCAAGCACGCGGTACTTCCCCATTGCGGCGATGCGGGCCGCACTGTTCACGGTGGCCGTGATGCCCGAAATGTTGTCCTTGACGGTGGTGCCTGTAGCCTGATTGAAGTCGAGATGCATGACCAGGTTGGCATCTTGCTGTGCCCATGCCGTTGTGCAAAGGAGCAATGAGAGTAGGATGGATTTGATTTTCATGGATATGAGTTGTTGTTAGTTTCCGTGCAAAGGTACGAACATTTCTGCGATTTCCGTGAAATAATTTTCTTAAAAAGCCTATAAGTAACGTCTTACCTGCAGAAATGGATAATTGTGATATTCGGAGTAGACAATTTTTTGTGGAGTCTGTCACTTTGCAGACAAGGCCGCAAGTGTATTGCTGCACTTGCGGCCTTGCGCGTATCGTCGTGGGGACTTACTTGCCGAGGATGATGTTGACGAGTGCCGTCACGTCGGCGATGGTGATGCTGCCGTCGTTGTTCACGTCGGCTGCTTCGTTGTTTCCGTCGCCCTTGCCGAGGATGATGTTGACGAGTGCCGTCACGTCGGCAATGGAGATGCTGCCGTCGTTGTTCACGTCGCCGGGTATGACTGTCTCAGTCTTCGGCCATTGCTGGTCGCCATAGTTGATTTGCATGTAGTCCGCAAAGAGGTGAGGCATGTTGCCGCTGGTCGTGTTGCCGGCGGTGTAGCCCAGAGAGAGTTTTCCGGAGGTTGCCTCCATGAGGGTGAAGGTCACGCTCATGGTGGTCCATTCGCCTACGGAGAAGGCGGTGTTCGAGGCATAGTATTCGTTGCCATTGTCCGCCACGAAACCGAAGAGGTTCTTCGCTATGGCCGTGGTGCCGCCGCCGTTGTAGACTGGCACTTTGAGGGTGTATCGGCCGGCTGGCAGGGTGATGGCCTGCGTGTATTGCACCTGAGCGTTCCATGCGGCAATCAGGGCCAGTGCACCGCCCGTCGGGTCGTCGTCCGTGCCGGCTTCGGGGATTGCATAGCTGGAGCCGCTTGCCCCCATCGTCAGTCCGGAGCCGTAGGCCAGCTGGGCACCAGAGTGGTAGGTGCCGCCTGCGGTTGCCACGGTCCATCCCGTCACGGCCTTCTGTTCATCGGAATTGCCGATATTGAGGTTCGCCGTGGTGAAGGTGCCCTCGTTGAACTGCAAGTTCTGCAGGTCGTCCAGTGCGCTCATGTCGGGCAGGTCGCTTGTGTGGGTCACACGGAAGCAGTCGATGAACAGGTGAGGCATGTCGCCCGACCCCTTGTTGGCCGCAGCGTAGCCCACGGAGAATTTTCCGTAGGTGTCTTCGGTCAGTACGAAGCTGACGGTCAGTGTGGTCCACTGGTTCTTGGCGAACGTAGTGGCTGTGTTGAGATATTCAGTGCCGTCGTCGGCGATGAATCCGAAGAGGTTCTTCGTAACGGCTGTTGTGCCGCCGACATTGTTGTAGACGGGAATCGTGAGGGTATAGGTGCCGGCCTCCAGGAAGACGTTCTGGACATACTGGGCAATGCCCGTCCAGACGGCCACGACGCCCAGTCCGCCGCCCGTCGTCGAGCCTTCGGAGTTGGTGGCGGGAGCCGTATAGCCGTCGCCGCCCAGGATGTGAGACGTGCCCCATGCAAATTGACCTCCGGCGCGTGCATCGCCGTTGGCGGGAATCACCCAGCCCGTGACATCGTTCAGACCCGAAGTCTCGGAGTTCTTAATATCCTTGGCATACGTGCGCACACCGGCGGATACATACGTTCCTTCGTTGAACTCCAGGTTCCTCAGCGTTGCAAGGTCGCGGTAGTCGGGGATGTTATAGATGGCGCTTTCCTTCGTCCCGGTGGTGAGGATGGAGGTAATGACCACCTTCACCTGGTCGCCCGGCTCGATGCCGTTGGGGACGATGACGGTCATGTCGGTTGCTTCAAATTCGGCACGGTCGGTAATGCTGTAGACGGTTTCCCAACTGTCGCCGGCGGTCTTGCGCACGATGTCCATGGAGCTTGTGGCATCGCCGTAGGAGTTTGTGACGGAGAGCGAATACTTGCCGTCGCTGAGTCTGGCATCGGTGATGGCGGGAGCCGAGAACGTGGGGGCCCACCAGTTGGGGACGGGCTGTATGGACGCCACGTAACCCAGGTGGGTCTTGATGCGGGAGTAGAGCTGCCCTACGTAGGCATTGCCCTTCGAGGCCGTGTTGTCCCAGAACATTTCGCGCATCCAGCCGTTGGTGCCGCCCGTGTCGAACTCATAGTAGGAGTAGCGTTCTACGTAGTTGTTATACTCCAGTTGTTCCAGTATGTCGAACACCTTGGCGCGTGCGTCGTCGGCACTGTTGGGGTTGCTGCCCGAGGTCCACGAGGCTCCGTACTCCCATTCCGTAATCCAGATGGGGCGGCCGTAGCCCTTCAGTGTGTTGAGGCTGCTGGCCCACTCCGAGGTCCAGTAGCCGTGCGTGCAGGAGAAGTCGCAGCGCTGCTTCATGTCGTCGCAGTGGTCCAGATAGGTTTTGATCCAGCTGAGGCTGGTGGCCGAGGGCGAGCCGATGCGCAGGCCGGTGGCATTGAACTTCGGGGTCTGCGTGTAGGCGTTCCATTCGCTGATGGTGCCGCCGCAGGAGCACTTCGAACTGGTGTGCTGCTCCGAGTGCTCGGGTTCGTTGAAGAGCATCATGGCCGTCGAGCCGCTCTTGTAGAAGTTGCCGTCGGCGGGCCAGTAGAGGTGGGCCTTGATGGGGATGTATTCAACGTCGGCATTGCTGCTGAGGTTGGCATCCCAGTTCCATGCCCAGTCGCTGCCGCAGACGGTGGTGGCATACAGGAGGTCGCTCTTCGTGGAGGCGTAGCCCGACTTGGCGGTGTAGTGCCAGTTGCGGACATACACGGAGCTGATTCTTCGATCCAGAGCCGTGGGCAGTGTGACGGTGAGGTCGGCGTGGTCGGCCACGTAGACGCGGCTGTAGTCGCCGCCGTTGGTACCAGTGGCCACTGTGGCCATGTAGCCGCGCCTCAGGGTGAACGAGTGGGCCTTGTTGCTGTTCTTGCCCAGGTCGGCGGTGTTGCCCAGTGCCACGGAGAATGTCCCCTGGTCAGTGGTGGCCACGAAAGGTGCCACGGAGGGGGTGGGAATCACCACGGCACCGCGCAGGTAAATCTCCACGCGGCAGTTTGTGCCGTTTACGGCTGCTGCACCGTTGATGGTCACGTTACTCAGATACGTGCTGATGACCTTGCTGGGGCGGACGGCATCGAACACGAGCCACGACTTTTCGCCGCTCAGGTTCACGCATCCCGTGCCCTCAAACGGAGTCGAACTCTTGATGTGGTAGTCAACGCCGTTGACATCGACGGGTTCGCTCACGCAGTAGTCGTCCTGCTCGGTCACGCCGTATTCGTTGGTGAACGTTGCTGTCTTGGTCACCTGGCGCGACGACTCGAATCCGCGGCCGTTGGAGGGAATCACGCTGAACCAGCCCAGGGCACCGTCGCCCTTGTTGTAGTAGATGGGCACCTCGGTGGCATCCCAGTAGTAGGTGCTCCCGCTGTAGAAGTCGGTGCCCAGGTGCTTGTCGGTGTTCTTCTTGCTCACGATTTTGGTGTCGAAGAGTTGGTCCAGAGCCCACAGATACTGGTCGCCGCTGCCACTGTTGGAGAGCAGCACGCTCCACTGGTTGCTGGTGCTGGCGGTTAGGTACTTGCCCGACGACTTGTGCTTCAGTTTCACATATCCGCTGGTGCCCGAGGCCTCAGCCACGAAGATGAAGTCGTTGTCGCTGTCGCTGTCGTAAGCCATCAGTCGGGGATTGCCGGAGCTGTTGGTCAGCAACTTGTCCCAGAAGTCGTGGACGATGTAGTATTCTCCTGCACTGACCACGGCTTGCGCACGTGTCACGAAGAATACGGACAGGACCAATGCCCACAGCATGCCTCCTGCCCATTTCGTTCTTAAAAGAGTTGTTTTCATGGTGTTGTGAATATATGTATGTAGTTAGTTCTCGCGCAAATATAACGATTTATCACAAAATGCGCAACTTTTCTGTCATAAATATACGAAAAGGATGAAAAAGCGTAACGAAACACCTCTTCAAATGCCAAAGACGTGCTGCCCGTTTATCCGAAACCGCTCGTTCGGGGGATTGGTTACTGGCCTGACGCTTGATGAGCCGATTCCGGCTATATTATAATAAGGTATAAAGGGGGGGGAGGGGCTACTCTTGCCTGTAGATGATGTCCATGATTTCGTCGGCGACGATGGGGCGGTAGTGGGCCGTTTCGTAGTAGTAGTGATAGTCCTGGTTCCACTTGTTCACCCCCGAGAAGTCGTAGACGTGGCTCTCCCCGAATATCTGGCACAGCCGCTGATAGCTGTCCCTGTTCAGTTTCACTTGATGGTACTGGGGGCTGACGACAATCTTGTAGTTCGTGTGGTGCTTGTCGAATATCCGCCGGATGTCTGTCAGCAGTTCCAGTGCCTTTTCGTCGAGGTGTTCCGTGGAGAACGTGCCTGGCCGCTGCACTCCCTCGAAGACCCTCACGTGCTGCTCGTCGTAGTAGGTCCCGGCCTCGATGGCCAGGTCCGCCGGCGTTTCCTGAATCTCGTTCGTCTCGGGGATGTAGGTCAGTTGCACGTCGCGGATGAGGTGTCCCATGTAGGGACGTATTTTCCCCGTCAGCCGATAGTCGGCCCATGCCGTGAGGAACTTCAGGTTGAGGAATGCCTCGAAGTGCTGGACGTGGAAGTCGACGAGGTTTCGGTAGCCCTTCAGGATGGGAGGCTCCACGAACAGGTAGCCTTGGGTCTGCTCCAGTCGGGACAACAGCACGTCGTCCACGACGAGGAGCACGTTGCGAAGTTTCCCGCCGCTCTTGTCGATGTAGGCAATCTTGTCGTGTACGCCCCCGATGGAGCCGCCGAATTCGTCGAAGTGCATGCAGCGGCAGCCCTCGGGCAGATGGTGTTTCCAACTGTCAATCCTGTAGTTGAGGCTTTGGGAGTTGCCGAAGATGAAGGAGTCGTAGTGGCGGGAGGGATTCTGGTTGATGTAGGTCATCGTGGAGCCGTAGGCTCTGTTGGTCTCCACGCAATAGTGCCCCGTGTAGTGTGGGTCGTAGTGCCGGACAACCCTGAAAATGTCCGTGGCGATGTAGGCCAGCACCAAGGCGAACACGGGTATGCAGAACAGTAATATGTCTCGGACGAACTTCTTCATGGCCGCACGTTAGAATTGGAAGTAGATGAATGTCTGTTCATTGCCGAGCTTCTGGGAAATCAATACGAGCAGGACGTAGTAGACCGCCCATCGCATCCACCGATGGCGGAGTAGGCCGTTGGCGGAGAATTGCAGGGCGTGTTGCTTCTCGCGCTGTAACCACTCGACCACGAGCAGGGCGGCGCTATAGAGCAAGAGCGTCTTCCCGAACGGGAGACTGCAGCCGTCGAACATCGAGAGGAACATCGTGCGCATGAATCCGAGGGTTTGCTGTAAGTCCTCCGAGCGCACGAAGATGAAGCTGACGACGACCAGCGAGAAGGTCAGCCCCATCTGCAGCACCTCCCGGACGTTGGGCAGGAGGCGGCCGTGGGCCACGTTTTCCTTGTACTTCGTCTGGATGCCCAGGAGGAGGTAGATGGTGAGCAGCGTGGCATGGAACAGTCCCCAGCTGACGTAGGTCCAGTTGGCGGCGTGCCACAGTCCGCTGATGCCCCAGACGATGTAGATGTTGCGGACGGTCTTCCACCTGCCGCACCGGCTGCCCCCCAGAGGGATGTAGACGTAGTCGCGAAACCAGGTCATGAGCGAGATGTGCCACCGACGCCAGAACTCAGGGATGCTTCGCGAGAAGTAGGGGTAGTTGAAGTTGCGCATCAGGTTGAACCCGAACAGGCGGGCGCTGCCGATGGCAATGTCGGAGTAGCCCGAGAAGTCGCAGTAGATCTGGAACGTGAACAGCAAGGCCAGCACGAAGAGCGTGAGTCCGTTGAACTGGGCATATTCGCTCCAGTGCTCGTTGACGACGACGGCACAGCTGTCGGCCACGACCATCTTCTTCGTGAATCCCCAGAGCATCTGGCGCAGTCCGTCGACGGCCTTGGCCCGGTCGAAGTGGCGGGCTTGCTGGAACTGGGGGAGCAGGTTCCTGGCGCGTTCGATGGGGCCGGCCACCAGCTGGGGGAAGAAGCTGATATAGGCAAAGAATTCTATGGCACCCCTCGTGGCAGGCAGTTGCCGCCGGTAGACATCGATGGTGTAGCTGAGTGCCTGGAACGTGTAGAAACTGATGCCCACGGGCAGTATCACCTTCAGCGTCACCCAGTCCAGCTCGTAGCCCACCGTCGTGCGGAGCAGGGCTTCGAGGTTCTCGACGAAGAAGTTATAGTACTTGAACGTGCCCAGGATGGCCAGGTTGAAGGCGATGTTGCTCCCGCAGACCAGCTTTCGCCAACGGGGATGGCCCTCGCATCGCTCCAGCAGCAGCCCGCTGCCGAAACTGCTCAGCGAGGTGACGGCAATGAGGCACAGAAAGCGCCAGTCCCACCATCCGTAAAAGACGTAGCTGGCAATGACTATCAGCAGGTTCTGCCACCGCCTGCCACGAAAAATATGCCAGTAGAGTAAAAACACTACTGGCAAAAATATCAGGAATTCGAACGAATTGAAGCGCATTAAGCGTCGATGTTGGCGAACGTGGCGTTCTTCTCGATGAACTCACGACGCGGACCCACGTCCTCGCCCATGAGCATGGAGAATACGTAGTCGGCACCGGCGGCGTCCTCGATGGTCACCTGCTTCAGCAGGCGCGTCTCGGGGTTCATGGTCGTCTCCCACAGCTGCTCGGGGTTCATTTCGCCCAGACCTTTGTAGCGCTGTGTGGTGATGCCGTCCTCGCGACCTCCGTTGTACTTCTCCATGAAGCGCAGGCGGTCCTGCTCCGTGTAGCAGTACTCCTCTATCTTGCCGATGCGGCAGCGGTAGAGGGGTGGGGTGGCGATGTAGAGGTGCCCGTTGCGGATGAGTTCGGGCATGTAGCGGAAGAAGAGGGTCATCAGCAGGGTGTCGATGTGCGAGCCATCGACATCGGCATCGGTCATGATGATAATCTTGTAGTAGCGCAGCTTCTCGTAGTTGGCCTCCTTCGAGTCCTCGCCCAGTCCGAAGCGCACGCCCAGCGCCTGGATGATGTTGTTCACCTCCTCGTGCTCGAAGGCCTTGTGCCACATCACGCGCTCCACGTTGAAGATTTTACCGCGGATGGGCAGGATGGCCTGGAACTGGCGCGAGCGGCCCTGCTTGGCCGAACCGCCGGCCGAGTCACCCTCGACGATGAACATTTCGCAGTTGGCAGGGTCCTTGTCCGAGCAGTCGGCCAGTTTGCCGGGCAGTCCGCCGCCGCCCATGGGCGACTTGCGCTGCACGTTCTCGCGGGCCTTGCGGGCAGCGACGCGGGCCGTGGCGGCCAGGATGACCTTGTCCACGATGAGTTTGGCCTCCTGCGGATGCTCCTCCAGATAGTTGGCCAGGGCCTCGCCCACAGCTTGCTGCACGTAGCCGCTCACCTCCGAGTTGCCCAGTTTCGTCTTGGTCTGTCCCTCGAACTGTGGCTCTGCCACCTTCACGCTGATGACGGCGGTCAGGCCCTCGCGGAAGTCCTCACCGCTTATTTCCACGTGGTTCTTGGCCAGTTTCTCCAGTTCCTTCGCGCACTGCTGTTCGGCATACGACTTCAGCGTGCGCGTCAGTGCGGCGCGGAAGCCGGCCACGTGCGTGCCGCCCTCGATGGTGTTGATGTTGTTGACGTAGCTGTGCAGGTTCTCGGAGTAGGCCGTGTTGTACATGATGGCCACCTCGATGGGGGTGTTCTGCTTCTCGGTGTTCAGGTAGATGACGTCGTTCACCAGGGGGGTGCGGCTGGAGTCGATGTAGCGCACGAAGTCGCGCAGACCGCCCTCGCTGTAGAAGACCTCCTTCCTTTCGCCCTCGATGCCCACCTTCTCGTTCTCGTCCAGGCGCTTGTCCGTCAGGGTAATCTTGATGCCGGCGTTCAGGTAGGCCAGTTCCCTCATGCGGTTGGCCAGGATGTCGTACTTGTAGGTGGTGGTGATGAAGATGCTGCCGTCGGGCCAGAACTGCTGGCGCGTACCGCGCAGTTCCGTCTCACCGATGACCTCCACGCCCGTCACGGGCTTGCCCTTGGCGTATTCCTGCTGGTAGATTTTGCCGTCGCGGTAGACGGTTGAGACCATCTTTGTCGAGAGGGCGTTGACGCACGAAACGCCGACGCCGTGCAGACCGCCGCTGACCTTATACGAGCCCTTGTCGAACTTACCGCCGGCGTGCAGCACGGTCATGACGACCTCCAGGGCGCTTTTGTGCTCCTTCTCGTGCATGTCCACGGGGATACCGCGGCCGTTGTCTTGCACGGTGATTGAGTTGTCCTCGTTGATGGTCACCTCGATGTGGGTACAGAAGCCCGCCAGGGCCTCGTCAATCGAGTTGTCCACCGTTTCATACACCAGGTGGTGGAGTCCCTTTTCCGAGATGTCACCGATGTACATGGCCGGGCGCTTGCGCACGGCTTCCAGTCCCTCCAGGACTTGGATGTTCGCGGCCGAATACTGGGCCTGCTCTTGCTCTTCTATATTCTGATATTCTTCCATAGTCTTATTGTGTCGTTACTCCCTCTGACGGAGTCCCTTATAAACGCGCACAAAGATACGAAAAAATAGTGAAATACGGAAATAAAATCAAAAGAATTTGCACGAGTCTTGATTCCTGATTGCGTGGCGCAAAGTGTAGTTTTATAGGCATAGAAAAAGCGACCGCCCCGTTATGGGATGGTCGCTTATCTCGACTCCGTCGAGTGGAGTGCTCTCGCTTAGCCCAGCTTCTGGATGTAGCGGGCAAGCTTCGACTTCAGGTTGGAAGCCTTGTTTTTGTGGATGATGTTGACCTTGGCCAACTTGTCCAGAGTCTTCTGCACGCTGGGGTACATAGCCAGGGCCTCAGCCTTGTCGGTCGTGGCACGCAGCTTGCGGACAGCGTTACGCATGGTCTTTGCGTAATATCTGTTGTGCAGTCTTCTCTTCTGCTCCTGACGGATTCTCTTCAGAGATGATTTGTGATTTGCCATTTTTTGTTTCTTTTTTGTTTTTACTTTTTGTAGTCCCTAGGAGAGTCGAACTCCTCTTTAGAGAATGAAAATCTCTCGTCCTAACCGATAGACGAAGGGACCAGCCTGTGTGACCTTTTCGCCACTGCAAAAGACCCTTGTAGTCAATTTGCGGATGCAAAGTTACGACATTTCCCCGAACTGACAAAAAGTTTTTGGAAATTTTTCGCTTTTTCTCTCACTTTCGTCTCGTTTTGCTGTGTTCTTGCTTCTCTCTCTCCGTTTTCTGGTGGTTTTGTGTGGTTTCTCCTGCGAAGTGGGCATTCCTCCCCTCACGCCCCTCTGCGAATGACATCGGATACGCGTATAATAGTAAACAAATATTCATGACTTCGTACACTTTGCTGGGTCGTAAATATTTTTCCTCCCGTGCAGGCTTGTATGCAAATCGAACTTTCTCTGCTTCTGATACGCCCCATTATGAGAACCGACAGGTCGGCGAAGCCAATGAGGCGCCTTTTGAGGTGCCGGAAAGTTGGGAGTGGTGCAGACTTTCAGAAATAGCTAACTATGGTGGCGGGAAGACACCATCTATGGATAATAAACAATACTGGTCAAATGGGACAAATCTTTGGATTACTTCTAAAGACATGAAATGTGAGCGAATAACTGACTCAATGATGAAAATATCTGATGAAGCGTTGGATATTATGACACAATATGAGCCTGGAACTCTTTTGATGGTAACAAGAAGTGGCATTTTACGGCATTCACTTCCTATCGCCATTTTAGAAGAAAAGGCTACAGTAAATCAGGATTTGAAGACAATTTCACTACACCTCCAAGAGATACACGAATATGTTTATTATGCAATAAAAGCAAGAGAACACTACATTTTAAAAGAATATCATAAAGATGGTACTACCGTTGACAGCATCAATTTTGAAAAATTTGCTGAAATACTATTGCCAATACCTCCATACGATGAACAAAAGCGAATTGTAATAGCAATAAAACAGTGGCTATCGTTTATCGACCAGTTGGAAAAAGATGCAAATGATTTGGAAACATCTATTCAACAGACAAAGATAAAAATTCTTGACCTTGCCATTCATGGAAAGCTCGTTCCGCAAGATCCGAATGACGAACCAGCCATTGAGCTTTTGAGCCGCATCAATCCCAGGTTTACTCCTTGTGATAACGCGCATTATACAATTCCTCAACGTTGGACTTACTGTTGTTTAAGTGATATTGCAGAAGTCTTGGATAATAAGCGGTTGCCTATTAAGGCAGAAGAACGTAAGAAAAGGATTCAGGGTAAAACAACTATTTATCCTTATTATGGTGCAACAGGTATTGCAGGATACATTGATGATTTCCTTTTAGAAGGAAGGTTTATCCTGTTAGGAGAGGATGGTGCGCCGTTTCTTGACAAAAATGCAAAAAAGGCGTATGAGGTCAATGGACGATTTTGGGTTAATAACCATGCACACATATTGAATCCTAAAATAGATTTTCTCTATCTACTTCACTACCTTAATGCGATAGATTATTCTGATTATGTCAAGGGAACGACAAGATTAAAATTAACACAGTCAGATATGAGCGGCATAAAGATAATGCTTCCACCATTTCCCGAACAACTCCGTATTGTTGCCAAAATAGAAGAACTGTTTGCCATTCTTGACAAAATACAGGAATCCATAGAGGCATAGAAGTGCGCCCCTATGGATTTCCCTTTTTACCATGTCACCACTTTATCCACTATCTGACGTTGCTCGGTGGCAGTACGGCGCAGATAGATGCGTGTTGTCTCGATGCTTTCATGTCCCATAAGGTCGGCAAGCAAGGCGATGTCATTGAACTTATCGAGGAAGTTCTTGGCAAAGCGATGACGAAAAGAGTGTGGATAGACAACTTCACGATTCAGCCCATACTTGTCGGCAAAATGCTTCAACTGAATAGCGATGCCGCGTGTAGTGATACGCTCGCCGTAGCGATTGAGAAAGATGTAACCACTCGAAACACATTTGTCTGCCAGCCATTGCTTTGCTTCTTTCTGTAGGTTCTTTGGAATATAAAGGCGACGAAGTTTGCCCCCTTTGCTATAGATGTCAAGATGTCCTACTGCCACATGCTCAGCCTTAATCTGTAACAACTCGCTTACTCGGGCACCCGTGGCAGCCATGAACCATACCACGAAATACCATTCCTCGTAGCCGTCAGCTTTTAAGCGTGTCTTCAGAAACTTGTAGTCCTCGTTGCTGATGACATTCTCCAGGAAGTTTTTCTGCTGAACCTTCACGAACTTCATCTTCAGCTTATCCTTCTTGATAAACTCCAGATACTTGTTGATGCCCTGCAGCCGCAGATTGACCGTCTGCGGCTTGAAGTTCTCCATCAGATACCCTTTGTAAGCCAAAAGGTTCTTCCTGTTAATCTCTTTGTACTTCGCATAGAAGTACTTC
>JAFTEX010000018.1 GCA_017453445.1 Bacteroidaceae bacterium | reverse complement strand
GGCTATCCATGCCTGTTGGATTCTTACCTTGAATGGCATCCAAAGTAGGAACCGCCGTATGCCGAACGGCACGTACGGTGGTGTGAGAGGTCGGAAAATGAAGTAGGAGGAAAACTACTTCATTTTCCTCCTACTCGATTACTTGCCCCTGTAGAGTGGCTGTTCTGAGGGGTTATATCAGTCCGATGATTTCGCGGTTGGCGGCATCTATCTGATTGGTGTGAATCGAAGTGATGTATATCTGTGTGGTGGCCTCATTGTCATGGCCCAGTGCGTCGCGGATGACATGTAGGGGGATGTTGCGCTCGTGGGCGATGCTTGCCCAGGAATGGCGGGCAACGTACATGGTCAGCGGAAAACGGATGGCGACCATCCTGGCCACGAGTTTCAGTTTCCGGTTCACATAGAGCAGCCGGTTGAGGTACTGGCGGCGTTCGGTGCCGTCTTCCCGTTGTATGATGGGCAAGAGGTAACTGGAATTGCCCGTGTCGTATTTGTCCACGATTTCCTGCATGGGGCGTTCCCAACGGACGCTTAGCTGCTGGCTCGTTTTCTTCCGGTTGTAGGTGACAAAGCCGTTGCGCAGGTCACACTTGCGGAGATAGGCCATGTCGACGAAGGACATGCCCCGCATGTAGAAGGAGAACAGAAACATGTCACGGGCAAAGTCGAGCGGATTGCCGAGGGGGAGAACCAACGACCTGACGGCGCGCAGGTCGCGCATGGAGATTGCTCGCCTAGCGGTCTTGTCGATGCCCGTGTACACGGTGCGGAAGGGGGTGGCGGGGCTTGCCAGTCCGTCACTGACGGCCAAATTGTAGATGCGGCGCAGGATGCGCATGTAGAACGAGGAGGAATTGCGACTCAGATGACGGCCTTTTAAATAGCTCTCATACCTTTCTATGAGGTTCGTGTCGATTCGGGCGATGTCGATGTCTTGCCCGTTGCAGAATTTCGTGAAACTGCTCAGTGTGGCCAGATAGGTCTCGCTTGTCCTTGTGCGGCCCGCGTCCTTGAGACGTTGGGCATGTTGGCGGAGGTAGATAGATACGCTCGTCATAGTTGCATGGATTTAGGGGGGTGATATGTTTATTATGCGCAATGGGGGAAATTACGAAAATATCCCCCATAACGTAGAAGAATGAAGAAAATTGTAATAAAAATGGAAAAATATTTGGCTGATAAGAAAAAAGTGCATATCTTTGTCCCGTAAACGATGTAAAACGAACAGAAAGATAATGATTAAAGGACTGCAAATCATCGCACTGAGCCTCCTTTTGGCCGCTGTCCCCGTTAGCTTGATGGCAGAAACGGAGCGTGACGACGTGGAGACGGAACTCACGGCAGTCACCCTTTCTGTCAACGGCTCACGAGTACACATAGCAGGTGCTGAGGGTGAGACCCTCGAAGTTTACAATCTTACCGGTGTGAAAGTGGCTACCATCCGCATCGACAGCAACGACAAGAATGTGCTGCTCAATTTGCAGCGTGGTTGCTATATCCTGAAAGTGGGCAAGGTGGTTCGCAAGATTTCCATCCGTTAAACCACAGTTTTATGCGGCGCAGTGTTTCTGCCCTCCTCTCCTTACTGCCCCTCGTCGTAGTTCTTACGGCGTGTGGACGTGGTTCGCGTCATTCTGTAGGCTCCCTGGCCGACGTGCAGGAGTGGGTTTCTCCGGAGTATGCCGTGGACGGGGGGCGCATCAAGTCTGAAATCGGGCATCAGCTGGGAATGCTGGGACGGGGAATGTATGCCGACTCCTATACTCATTCATATTACAATAGAGACGATGCCCCCATGTTGTGGGTGACACGCATGGGCGTAATACCCAGTGCCGATACGCTGTTGGCAAACATTGAGGCCACGGGCGACATCGGCCTGTACTCCGATGTTTTCCATGTTGACACGCTGAAGGCGCTCTTGGACAAGATGCAGCGCCATGACTTTGCGGAGAATGAGGCCAGCCGCGTGCTGGGCCGTCTGGAGTGTATGCTCACTCACGCCTATCTCCGCTATGCCTGTGGACAGCGTTACGGCTACATGCGTCCGGGCAAGGTGATGAATCATTTGCTCGTCGACCCTCCCGCACCGGGGGAGGTGCGTCGGACGGTGGTCTATCGTCAAATCTATGACCACGGCTCGGAGGAGGTGACGGACAGTTTCGTGCATCATGCCCTGGAGCAGGTGCGTGGTCATCGCCTTACGGACTTCCTGCGCGAGGTGCAACCTGCCGACACGCTCTATCGTCGTCTGCTGGGGGAGTATCGGCAGGCAAAGGACAAGGCAGACACGACACGTATCCGTTTGGCACGCATCAACCTGGAACGTGCACGCTGGCGTTATCCTCATCCTTCGGGAGGAAGGTACATCTTCGTAAACCTGGCCGGGCAGGAACTGACAGCCGTGAATGCACAGCGCGACACGGTGCTCAACATGCGCGTCTGCTGCGGCAACCGAAGCCATAAGACCCCCTTGCTGCACAGTGCAATACGCTATGTGGAACTGAATCCCTACTGGGTCATTCCGCAGACCATCGTACGCAAGGAGATTCTGCCCTACCATGTGGGGGACTATGACTATTTTACACGGAACAACTATCGGGCGATAGACAAAGACACTCACGAAGAGCTGGACCCTGGCGACCTTACGGCGGGCGACTTGCGCAGTGGACGCTATACGCTCAGGCAGGAGAACGGGGCCGGCAATTCGCTGGGACGCATCATTTTCCGTTTTCCCAACAATTTCTCAGTGTATCTCCATGACACCAATAATCACAGGGCATTCCACTACGGTAACCGGGCCATTAGTCACGGCTGTGTGCGCGTGGAACGACCGTTGGACTTGGCTCTGTTCTTTCTGGACAATCCCACTGCATTCTACATCGACCGGATACGCATGGCTATCGACCTACCCCCTCTGACAGCGCAGGGGAAGCAGTACAAGGCTGCCCATCCCGATGCGCGCCCGATGGGCAGTTTCAGTTTTGCGGAGCCTGTGCCCGTGTGGCTTGACTATTGGACGCTTTATCCCACTCCCGGTGGGGCGTTCCGTACCTACGAAGACAACTATGGGTATGATGCCGTGATAGAAGATAACTTAAAAAAAATCTGAAAGTTAAACCAACCCGCCCGGCGGGTGTCTAACCCCTTGAATGAAGGCCATCGACGAGAAAGACCTAATCTGTCAGCTGCAGGATGAAACAACCCGTGCGGCTGCTTTCAGTGTGCTTGTGGACAAGTACAAAGAGACGCTGTATTGGCAAATCCGTCGGATGGTGCTGAATCATGATGATGCGGACGACGTGTTGCAAAACACATTCATCAAGGCCTGGACGGGGCTGCCCTCATTCCGGGCCGAAAGCAAACTGAGCACATGGCTTTACCGGATTGCCACCAACGAGACGCTGAACTTTCTGGATAGGCATCGCCAACCGACAATGAGCCTTGACGACGAAGAGAGCCATGTGGCCCTGTCGTTGCAGAGTGACCCATACTTCGACGGAGACGCGACGGAGGCACAGCTGCAGGAGGCCATAAACGGACTCCCCGCCAAGCAGCGACAGGTGTTCCTTCTCAAGTACTACGACGACATGAAATATGAGGAGATGAGCGACTTCCTTTCTACCAGTGTGGGGGCGTTGAAGGCGTCTTATCATCACGCGGTGAAGAAAATATGTGATTTTTTTGAGCAACACGATTAAACCTTTTGACCCTCTGCATATCTAACAGAATACAAGGATGCAAAATGTTGTAAAACAATGACTAAAGAGGAAATGAACATACAGGAATTGGTTGGACGGCGGAATCCCTTCCGCGTTCCCGAAGGCTACTTTGAGGAGTTCAACGAAAGACTGATGAACCGTCTGCCCCAGAGTGAGCAGAAGGGGAAGATTGTTCGCCTTCTGCCTCGCCTTTGGCACTATGCTGCAGCCATTGTGGTTGTGGTGGGGCTTGCTTCTGTGGTTCTGTGGAACAACCGCCCCTCCGTGACTACTACACTTGCTGAGAACAAAAATGCGGCTGTGGAACCGTATTATGACGATGAGTTAGACTACATCATGGTCGGTAATACGGAAATAGCCGTCTACCTGACGGAAGCTGAATAAGAATGGAGGATATTGCCATGAGAAAGAATCGAATCATGTTGACCCTTGTCATGCTGATAGGCATCGTCTTGTTCCCAAGCGGGAGCAGTCGAGTGTATGCCGAACAGACATTCTCGGAGGAGGGAAAACACCCTCCCTTCAATGTTGAGGAGTTCAGGGCAAAGATGAAGGCCTACATCACACAAAAGGCAGAACTGACCCCGGCAGAATGTGAAAAGGTGTTCCCGCTTTTCCAAGAGATGAAAGCGAAACAGCGTGAACTGAAGAAGCAAGAGATGAAACTGAAACGGTCTGAAATGCCAGACGGGGATAAGGAAAGTCAGGAACGGCTTCACAAGATTGCTCAGTTGCACGTGAACGCCGCAAAGTTGGAAGAAACATACTATCGGAAGATGTGCAAAGCCATATCTGCAAAGAAGGTGTATGCAGTCATACTGGCCGACGATGCCTTCCATCGTGAGATGTTGCAAAGTTTTGCACCCCATCCGAGAGGGAAACACAGAAAGAAGACACCATAAGAAGAACCCCGAGTATATTAGATAAAGGAATCTCCCCACTCTCCAAAGTTTACTTTTATATATGTTGCTTTGTTGTATTTCCCGGCTTTGGAGTGGTTTTCGGGAGATTCCTTTTTTCTAAACTTCACACCTTCATAACTTCACAGCCTCACAGCCTCTTGGCCTCGTTCCACAGGGCATCCATCTCTGCCAGGGTCATGTCCTTCAGGTTTTTTCCCTGCTCCTTGGCCTTGGCCTCCACATAGTTGAAGCGCTGGATGAATTTCTGGTTTGTATGCTCCAGGGCATTGTCGGGGTTGATGTGGTAGAGCCGTGCCATGTTGATGAGGCTGAACAGGTAGTCGCCAAACTCCTCTTCGCTGTGACGTCGGTCTCCCTTTTCAATCTCGGCACGCAGTTCGCCCAGTTCTTCCTGCACTTTATCCCACACATCTTCACGTTTTTCCCAGTCGAAGCCTACGTTGCATGCCTTCTCCTGTATGCGCTCGGCCTTGATGAGGGAGGGGAGGGCTGCGGGCACACCGGAGAGTACCGTCTTGTTACCGCCTTTCTCCTTCTGCTTGATGAGTTCCCACGACTTCAGCACGTCGCCGGCTGTCTCAGCCACGGCATCACCGTAGACGTGGGGGTGGCGGAAGATGAGTTTGTCGCATAGTTTGTGGCAAACGTCGGCGATGTCGAATTGCTCCTTCTCCTGGCCAATCTTGGCATAGAAGCAGACATGCAGAAGCACGTCGCCCAATTCCTTGCAGATATTCTGCACGTCATCTTTAATCAGGGCATCACACAGCTCATAGGTTTCCTCTATAGTGTTCGGGCGTAGGCTCTCGTTGGTCTGCTTCCGATCCCACGGGCATTTTTCTCTCAGTTCGTCCAGCACGTCGAGCACTCGCCCGAATGCGGCTATTTTCTCTTCTCTTGTATGCATAACGAATACAAAAATACGACATTAATTAAAAATTAAAAATTAAAAGTGAAAAATATTTCGTATCTTTGCACGAATTTTAATCTTTCAACTATGGAATTAGCTACAAAATACAGCCCTTCCGATGTCGAAGGCAAGTGGTATCAGTATTGGTTAGACCACAAACTTTTCAGTAGTAAGCCTGACGAGCGGGAGCCGTACACCATTGTCATTCCCCCACCCAATGTGACGGGCGTGCTCCACATGGGGCACATGCTCAACAATACCATTCAGGACATCCTGGTGCGCAAGGCGCGTCTGGACGGCAAGAATGCCTGCTGGGTGCCGGGCACCGACCACGCCTCCATTGCCACGGAGGCAAAGGTGGTGAACCGACTGGCCGAGCAGGGCATCAAGAAGCGTGACTTGACTCGCGAAGAGTTCCTGAAGCACGCATGGGCATGGACCGAAGAGCACGGCGGCATCATCCTGAAGCAATTGCGCCGGCTCGGTGCATCGTGCGACTGGGACCGCACGGCCTTTACGATGGACGACCTGCGCTCTGAAAGCGTGCTGAAGGTGTTTGTCGACCTCTACAACAAGGGGCTCATCTATCGTGGCCTGCGCATGGTCAACTGGGACCCCAAGGCACAGACCGTACTCTCGACCGAGGAAGTAATCTATCGTGACGAGAAGAGCCACCTCTTCCACCTCAAATACTATGTAGCCGATGCCGACGTCAATCCCGTGAAGCCCACGGGTGCAGAGGGCGAAGTGCTGCATCAAGATGCCGACGGTCGCTACTATGCCGTCGTGGCCACTACGCGTCCGGAGACCATCATGGGCGACACGGCCATGTGCATCAACCCTAAAGACCCCAAGAACCAGTGGTTGCGTGGCCACAAGGTCATTGTTCCGCTGGTCAATCGCGTAATTCCCGTCATCGAGGACCGCTATGTCGACATCGAGTTCGGTACGGGTTGCCTGAAGGTGACACCCGCCCACGACGTCAACGACTACGCACTGGGCAAAACGCATAACCTGGAGACCATCGACATCTTTAACCCCGACGGCACGATATCGGACCAGAGCCCACTGTACGTAGGCATGGACCGCATGGACGTGCGACGCCAAATAGTTGTCGACCTGAAGGAGGCCGGCCTGGTAGAAAAGATTGAAGACTACGACAACAAGGTGGGCTACTCTGAACGCAACCAAGATACAGCCGTAGAGCCTCGTCTGTGCAAGCAGTGGTTCCTCAACATGAAGCACTTTGCCGACATCGCCCTGCCGCCCGTGTTGGAAGGTAAAATCAAGTTCTACCCCACGAAGTACGTCACTACGTACCGCAATTGGCTGGAGAACATCCAAGACTGGTGTATCAGTCGCCAACTCTGGTGGGGCCACCGCATTCCGGCCTACTTCCTCCCGACTGCCGAAGACGAGGAAGAGAAGTACGTCGTAGCACTCTCCGCTGAAGAAGCACTGGAGAAGGCACGCCAAATCAAGGGCTACGAAGACATCACCATCGAACAGCTGCAACGCGACGAAGATGCACTTGACACGTGGTTCTCCTCATGGCTTTGGCCCATATCACTGTTCGACGGCATCAACAATCCCGGCAACGAGGAAATCAAGTACTACTACCCCACCAGCGTCTTGGTGACCGGCCCGGACATCATCTTCTTCTGGGTGGCCCGCATGATTATGGCCGGTGAGGAGTACCTCGGCGATGTGCCCTTCCGCAATGTATACTTCACGGGCATCGTGCGCGACGAACTGGGACGCAAGATGTCCAAGAGCCTGGGCAACTCGCCCGACCCCATCGGCCTCATTGAGAAGTATGGTGCCGACGGTGTGCGCATGGGGATGCTGCTGGCCGCACCGGCAGGCAACGACATTCTGTTCAAGGAAGACCTCTGCCAACAGGGTGCTGCCTTCTGTAACAAGATATGGAATGCCTTCCGCCTGGTCAAGGGCTGGGAGGTGGCCGACATCGAACAGCCCGAGAGCAACAAGAAGGCCATCGCCTGGATGGAAGCCGTGCTTCGCAACGAGGTGGCAGAAATCAACCGCCAGTATAGTCAATACCGACTCAACGAGGCCCTGATGTCCATCTTCAAACTCTTCACCGACGAGTTCTCGGGTTGGTATCTGGAGATGATTAAGCCTGCCTACCAGGCCCCCATCGACAGCAAGACGCTGCACGCCACGCTCGGCATCTTCGAGTCGCTGATGAAGGTCATCCACCCCTTCATGCCGTTCATCACGGAGGAACTCTATCAGCACATAGCCGAGCGCCCCGAGGGTGACAGCATCATGACCTCCACACTCACGCTCGCTGCCAGCAGCGATGCCGACCGCCAGTTGATAGCCCGTTTCGATCTGGCCAAGCAAATCGTGAGTGGTGTGCGCGCCATCCGGCAGAGCAAGAACATCGCTCAGCGCGAACCGCTGACCCTTGAGGTGGTTGCCGACGGCGAGTGCAATACTTCGCTCAACGACATCATCCAGAAGATGGCCGGGCTGAGTGAAATACGATATGTGGAGAAGAAGAGCTCAGGCTCCCAGGCTTTCCTCGTCGGTACACAGGAGTACGCCGTTCCTCTGGGTAACCTCGTCGATGCCGAAGCCGAAATCCAGAAGGCTGAGGCCGAAATCAAGCGCCTGCAGGGTTTCATGATGGGCATCCAGAAGAAACTCCAGAACGAACGATTCGTTCAAAATGCCCCTGAGCAGGTCGTTGCCTTAGAGCGCAAGAAAGTGGCCGACGCAGAGAGCAAGATTGCTGCGCTGCAAGAAACGCTGAAAGCACTTCAAAAGTAGTCAAGGATAAAACCGAAAAGGCCAGCTGCACCCAACGGTGCAGCTGGCCTTTTTTTGGTATGCTCGGCATGAGCAATGTCTAACGGGTGCAAGTCCCGAGTGAGCCCAAATAGCGGGAATCACACAGCCCAAGACAAGGGTGTCCATTGCGAGGTGGAATCTGAAAGAAGTCGGCGGCAAACATCTGG
>JAFTEX010000083.1 GCA_017453445.1 Bacteroidaceae bacterium | reverse complement strand
TTCATTTGAGTTTCACCGTTGCCTGCGTACTCCCCAGGTTGGATACTTAATGCTTTCGCTTGGTCCCTGACATTATATCGCCAAGGACGGGTATCCATAGTTTACGGCGCGGACTACCAGGGTATCTAATCCTGTTCGATACCCGCGCTTTCGAGCCTCAGCGTCAATCACGGGCCAGGAGGCTGCCTTCGCAATCGGGGTGCTTCGCCATATCTAAGCATTTCACCGCTACATGGCGAGTTCCGCCTCCCTTGACCGCATTCAAGACCGCCAGTTCCAACGGCATGCCAATGTTGGGCACTGACATTTATCCGCTGGCTTAACAGCCCGCCTACGCTCCCTTTAAACCCAATAAATCCGGATAACGCTCGCATCTTCCGTATTACCTCGGCTGCTGGCACGGAATTAGCCGATGCTTATTCGTAAGGTACATACAAACGGGGACGCGTCCCCGACTTTATTCCCGAACAAAAGAGGTTTACAACCCGTAGGGCCGTCTTCCCTCACGCTACTTGGCTGGTTCAGTCTTACGACCATTGACCAATATTCCTCACTGCTGCCTCCCGTAGGAGTCTGGACCGTGTCTCAGTTCCAGTGTGGGGGACCTTCCTCTCTGAACCCCTACCGATCGTAGCCACGGTGGGCCGTTACCCCGCCGTCAAGCTAATCGGACGCATCGCCATCCGCCGCCAATGAATCTTTATTCCAACGGGGATGTCCCCATTGGAAACCATCGGGTATTAATCCTCCTTTCAGAGGGCTATCCCCGAGCGGCAGGTAGGTTCGATACGTGTTACGCACCCGTGCGCCGGTCGCCAGCAACGATAGCAAGCTACCGTCCTGCTGCCCCTCGACTTGCATGTGTTAAGCCTGTAGCTAGCGTTCATCCTGAGCCAGGATCAAACTCTTCATTGTATATTATTCTTTTTTTCTTATTGTTCTGTCTTTGCGGACAGACCCTCAAGATGAGTGACCCGGCTTCTCGTATCCGGAACCGACGGTTCGATTCCTTATCCTGTACTACTTTCTTGCCTATGGAATCATGTCAATGAACTCTTCTGTTCTTGCTCCGAGAGGGTGTCCCTCTCATTTGCGGTTGCAAAGGTACGACAACTTTTCCGACTGGCAAAATATTTTCGGAAGTTTTTTATAATATTTTTAACAACACCATATAGTAACATATAATTATGGTATGCGCGCGCGAAAAAGATTGATGAGAATTGAGAATTTGTGAGCGAATGGTGAATTTTTCATTCGCCTCACTTTATCCCAACAGATACAGCAAACCTATGCCGCCACGATACATCGCGTCCCTACACAAGCAGGATGCATGATGGCAATAGAGAGCATGTCGGCGATGGGACGTGGCTCTGCAGAGCCACTGGGTAGTCCCATCGCCGACATGAAGGCATGTTGCTGAGAAAGGATGCACTTTCAGTTCTTGCTCCGCTTCTCTACACAAGCGGCAAGCCGATTACTGGGACGCACGTACGGGACGGACGCTCCGGCCGCAACCACGTTCGTTGCCGCCCGCACTGACATTGTTCGAACCAATCCACAGGATATAGACGAGGTTCGAATAGCTCGTATTGAGCGAGCGCGACCAATAGTAGCCGTCGCTGTCTGCGGCGTAGAGCGACGAATTGTAGCGATTCCCCGCAGCAGGCAGGAAAATGGAGTTTCCGTTCGATTTGCTTGTTATCTTGCGGCCGTACTTACCGTTCACGCTCGTCCACTCGGTCGTGGTGTACACGCTGTTGATGAGTTCCGTGAACTGGTCGTAGCTCGGCATGCGCCAGTTACCGCCCCAGTTGACGTAGGCGGCATCGTCCGAGAGTTCCAACTCCGTCAGGTTGTCCACCGTGCCGTATTTATATGAGATGCAATACTTTGTTAGGGTGTTTTCTGAGCCATTGCAGTACTTGTAGGTGCTCCAGTTGTAAGTGCTCTTCGTGGTGGTCTCGCCCCAGTCGAAGTAATCGCCGTAGTCCTCGGGCGAGGAGGCACCGATGTTCATCGTGGCCCACAGCGTGCCGGAGGGCAGGCCGAGATCGACGTACTCATGAGTTCCGGGGACACTCACCCTCACCTGACAGCTAGCCTGCACGCCGCTGCCGTCCTTGGCCGCACAGGTGATGGTGCAGCTGCCGAGACCCACGGCGGTCACAAGCCCCTCCGAACTGACAGTGGCCACGCTTTCGTCGCTGCTCGCCCATGTCACCCCCGTGTTGCTCGCATCCGAGGGCAGTACGGTGGCCGTGAGCGTCTGCGTGCCCCCGCTGTTCAGCGACAGCGATGTCTGGCTGAGTGTGATACTGGTCACTTCTACATAGTGCACGGGGCGGACGCTTCCACCGCAGTAGCGATAGAGGCCGTTCAGTTCGATATTGTCCGAACCGAAGCGCAGGTCACGATTGTAGCTCGAATGGGCATAGAGAATGCGCGACAAGTAGTAGCCGTCAGAACCTACTTCCTGGAGCTTCGTTGTGTAGAAAAGCCCGGCTGCGGGCAGGAAAATGGAGTTGCCGGTAATCTTGCCCGTTATCAAGTAACCATTCACACCCTGCTGGGTTGTCCACACGGTGGTGGTGTAGCTGCTGTTGATGAGTTCCTGGAACTGCTCAACACTCGGCATTCGCCACTCACTGCCCCAGTTGACGTAGGCGGCATCATCGGAGAATTCCAGTTCCGTCAGGTTGTCGGTGAAACCGTTGTCGCCGAAATTGCTACTTCCGCAGTACTTGGTCAACTTGTTATAGTCGCCGTTACAGTACTTGTAGGTACTCCAGTCGAAGTCGGTCTTTCCGCTGTTATAGCCTTCCGTCTCGCCCCAGGCGAAGTAGTCGCCGTAGTCCTCGGGCGAGGAGGCACCGATGTTCATCGTGGCCCACAGCGTGCCGGAGGGCAAGCCGAGGTCTACAGACTCATGTCCGTCAATGGTTCCTGATCTATCTATGTAAACCGTCAGCTGACAGGTAGCCGTCACGCCGCTGCCGTCCGTGGCCGCACAGGCGATGGTGCATGAACCGACGGCTACGGCCGTCACAAGGCCGTTCGCATCGACCGTGGCCACGCTTGCGTCGCTGCTTGTCCATGCGATGCTCTTGTTATTTGCATCAGAAGGCAGTATGGTGACCGTGAGCGTCTGCGAGTCCCCACGGCTCAGCGACAGCGACGTCTGGCTGAGTGTGATACTGGTCACTTTTACATAGCGCACGGGGCGGACGCTTCGACCGTAGTTGCGACCACCGTAGCCCGAGTAGACGTCGTTCGGATAGACGTACAGGCTACGGGCAAAGGTCGGTGTGTTTGTATCGAGCGACCGTGACCAGTAGCAGCCGTTCGAACCTGTGTTGTCGAGCGACGTGTCGTAGCGTTCCCCCGCAGCGGGCAGGAAAATAGAGTTGCTGTTCGACTTGCTCGTTATCAAGCGACCATTCACGCCATTCTGCGTGGTCCACTCGATGGTAGTATACTCGCCGTTGATGAGTTCCAGGAACTGCTCTTCACTCGGCATGCGCCACTCACCGTCCCAGTTGACGTAGGCGGCATCGTCGGAGAGTTCCAGTTCCGTCAGGTTATCGACAGGGCCGTAGCTGCCCGAGGTACAGTACTTAGTCAGGGTTGAGGAGGAGCCGTCGCAGTATTTGTAGGTACTCGACTTGTAGGTGCTCTTCGTCGTGGTTTCGCCCCAGGCGTAATAGTCGCCGTAGTCCTCGGGTGAGGAGGCACCGACGTTCATCGTGGCCCACAGCGTGCCGGAGGGCAAGCCGAGGTCTACATAATTGTGTCCACCGACGGTTCCCGAGTTACCTGCGCAAACCGTCAGCTGGCAGATGGCCTGCACAGTGCTGCTGTCCGTGGCTGCACAGGTGATGGTGCATGAACCAATGGCTACGGCGGTCACAAGGCCGTTCGCATCGACCGTGGCCACGCTTGCGTCGCTGCTTGTCCATGTTACCCCCTTGTTGTTCGCATCCGAGGGCAGGACGGTGGCCGTGAGCTGCTGATGTCCATTCTGCCCCAGAACGAGGGTGGTGTGGCTGAGCCTGATGCTGGCCACGAGCCGGACGTACAGGTCGTTGGTGTAGAGAGTGTAGCCCTGTGTGGCATAGTCCACGGCCAGCAGATGGTCGTTCCCTACCTCCACAAGCACCAGCGTGCGGACGGGATTACCCAGCGCGTCGTAGAAGGTGAGTGTTCCCTGAAAGGGACGGAACTTGTAGGTGGCTCCGCCGGGGTAGTCAGTGGTGCCGTCGGCATTGAGCGTGAGAGAACTGTCGTCCGGAGCCTTCCAGTTCCCCACCACCATGCTGTTGTCCACACGGTAGGGCATACCCGAAAGTTCCACGGTCTGGGCCGGACTCTTGCCGAGCACCATGTTCACCGTAGAGGTGACGTCAGCGACGGTGAGTTGCCCGTCGTTGTTGGTATCGCCCATGAGAATGGTCTGAGCCGACAGGGTCGCCGCCATCATTGTGGCATATATCATCCACATAAATCTTTTCATACGTTCCTTAGTTTTTATGGTTTATACTATATGTTATTCGGCCAGAAACGCTTGCCCCTGCACGGCATACGCCAGGCAGGGACAATCATTATACACAAAAATATCCATTTCCGTTCTCATTTTCTCGTAGGTATCTCCCGTTTTCCGCTCTCATTGCGGGGCAAAGGTACGTTTTTTCCGCGAGACAGCCAAAATTTCGGGCAGAATCATCATCGCCTCGTCTTCGTTTTTATCATGATTGTGGATGCACTTTCGGTTCTTACTCCGCTTCTCTACGCAAGCGGCAAGCCGATTACTGAGACACGCGGACGGGGCGGATAGTAAATAAGCGAATCATAAGGGTTCAGAAAGGATTTACCTCAGAGAGTAAGGCTATTGACGAACTTGGCAAAGCGCGCCAAGGCCTCGGCGAGTATGGCACGCGGACAGGCCAGATTGATGCGCAGGAAAGTGCTGCCCGAAGGATTGTAGGCCTGACCGTTGGTGAACCAGACGTGGGCCTTCGCCTGCAGTTCCTGCTCCAAATCCACGGAAGAGAGGCCCAGCGCGGCGCAATCCACCCAGGCAAGATAGGTGCCCTCCAGACGGGTCACGACGAGTTGGGGCATGTGCTCGCCAAAGAAGTTGCAGAGATGTTCGTAGTTGCCATGCAGGTAGTCGAGCAGTTGCACAAGCCACTCCTCCCCTTCCTCGGAATAGGCAGCCTGGAGGGCTTCTATGCCGAAGGGATTGACATCACAGGTTTCGTGGAGGTTGATGGCGCGGTTGATGCGCGAGCGTAGTATCGGGTCGGCAACCGTGATGTTGGCAATCTGCAAGCCCGCAATGTTGAAATTTTTGCTGGGCGAGGTGCAGACGGCAGAGTTACGGGCAAACTCGGGACTGATGCTGGCGAAGGGTGTGTAGTGATAGCCCGGCATCATGAGTTCGCAATGAATCTCGTCGCTGAGGACGAAGATTCCATGCCGAAGACAAATCTCGCCAAGGCGAGTAAGCTCCTCGCGCGTCCACACCCGCCCTGCGGGGTTATGGGGATTGCACAAAAGGAACACGCGCACATTCTCTTCTGAAGCCTTACGCTCAAAGTCGTCGAAGTCGATGCGATAGGTATTGTTTTCGTAAATGAGGGGGCTGGCCAACAGCTGACAACCCGCATTGCGAATATTGGAATAGAAGCAATTATATATCGGTGTCAGCATCAGCACTTTCTCGCTGGGAATCGTGAGTGCGCGGAGGATGGCCGCAATGGCGGGCACGACACCTGTGGTGTAAAGGATGTGGTCGCGCTGCATCGTCCATCCGTGGCGACGGCTGAACCATTGGATGACGGCTTCGTAATAAGACTCGGGCACGAGGGCATAGCCGAATACACCATGATCAAGACGACGCTGCAGGGCACGCCGGATGCAGGGGGCCGCCTGAAAGTCCATGTCGGCCACCCAAAGGGGCAGCATCTCGGGGTCGGGACATTCGTCCCACTTCACACAATTGGTGCCACGGCGGGGAATGATTTCGTCAAAGTTGTATTTCA
>JAFTEX010000017.1 GCA_017453445.1 Bacteroidaceae bacterium | reverse complement strand
TTACCCTCCACGATTGGAGGTATCATCTACCGTTATGGACAGGAATCAATAGTTTTCTTTATATGTTAATATATTAGTTAAATTCTATCATCAAGCGTATCCACTCCCCTCCCTCGGGAGGGGGCAAGGGGATGGGGTCTTTACTTCATCAGATATTTGTCTCCTGTCTGCTTGGCCACTTCTTGCCAATAACGGTTGGGATAACTCGGACGCACAGGGTTGGCACCGAGGCCGTACTTCGTCTTCTTGAACTGGCCGTTCTCTTCGGGCTTCACTACCATGTCGTTGTGCTTCACGACGAGGTACTTGAAGAGTCGGTCCCAACGCTTCATCATGCGGTCGGCTGCACTGGTGCTATACTTTGTGAGCAAGGCGACGGCGTCCACCGGGTTTTTCTCATAGACCAACTTCGCGGCGTTCTCCATAGCCTCCTGCTCCTTCTGGTAGTTCTCCTCCAGTTCCGTCTGGGCGGCACGGAGGTCGGGGTACATCTTCTCGTAATAGGGATAGACGATGTTGCTCACCGTGTTGCAAAGCCAGTAGGCCGACTCCCAAGAGAAGGTGAGTTCGTCCTGCTTGCCGGGAATGCGCTCGTAGCACTCAGGCACGGAGGTCACCGAGCAATAGATGGGCGTATAGGCCGTCATGTTGGCATCGTCGTTGGTCCACCAGACCACGCCGCCCACGGCATCGGGCAGGAAACTGCGCATCTGGCCCACAAAGGAGAAGCCCGTCTGCTGGGTGGATGTGGGGCGCTCGGTGTAATAGGTCTTGTCGTCAACCTTAAAGCTCAGAGGCGACGGACGATAGGGCATGTTATAGGGACCTGCGCCGAGGTCCTGCTGCATGTCGAGGGCGGTGCCTTCGTAGTGGTCGCGCATACCGTTCTTCACGTCCTGCACGGAGAGCAGATGGTTGGGCTTGAAGTAGAGCGGCATCTCCATCTTCAGGTCTTCGCCGTTGATGTAGGGCAGATAGCGGTCCATGCCGTCGACATGCTTGCGGAAGAACGACCAAGCACGGGCATCGCAATAGCGGATGCCGCTGAACTCCAAGGGGTTGAAGGCATCGCGGAAGGAGAAGTCGCTGTCCTTCTTGCCCGTGAAATATCCCTTCTCGCGAGCGAACTTCACGACATCCGCGGCGTAGAGGACGTTCTGCTTGTCCTTCATGTCGAAGCGCGTGATGCGACTCTGGTTGGCATGGGCCGAGATGCAGTCATCGGGAATGCGGACGGCCACCCATACGGCTCCCTTCGAGCCCGGGCCCTTGCCCACCATTTCCATCACCCACACTTCGTTTTTGTCGGCAATGGTGAAGGTTTCTCCCTCGCTGTAGTAACCATATTGAGAGACGAGGTCCGTCATAATCTGGATGGCCTCGCGAGCCGTGCGCGAACGCTCCAAACCGATGTAAATGAGCGAACCGTAGTCGATGAGTCCCGTCGAGTCGGCCAGTTCCTCGCGGCCGCCAAAGGTGGTCTCGCAGATGCTGACCTGATGTTCGTTCATCTGCCCCACGACATTGTAGGTAACAGGTGCCTGGGGTATCTCGCCCAGATACTTGTTGGTGTCCCATTCATATATCTTGCGCATCTCGCCTGCCTGGTGCTTGCCACCGACGTGGCGATAGAGATTGCCGTACATGCCATAACTGTCAGCATTGTAACTGACAATGACGCTGCCGTCCACCGAGGCCTTCTTGCCCACAATGAGGTTGGTACAAGCAAAAGCCCGCACTGATAGTACCAGCGCAAACAAAAGAAGGGTTATCGACTTCTTCATATCCAATTCTTAATTCTTCTTTCTTAATTCTTAATTATCAGTTTGTCACTCCCTGCCGCCTTGAAACTCATGTCGAGTCCCTTGACGCTGTGCGTCAGGGCACCGAAGGAGATGAAGTCTACCCCAGCCTTGGCGTAGGGAATCATCGTGTCATAGGTGATGCCGCCGCTCGACTCTGTCTCGGCCCTGCCGTTGACTATCTTCACGGCCTTCTCGGTATCTTCGGGTGTGAAGTTGTCGAACATGATGCGGTCGCAGCCTTCGGCCAGTGCCTCCTCCAGTTCCTTGAAGTTACGCACTTCGCACTCTATCTTCAGGTCCTTGCCCTTGTCCTTGCAGTACTGCTTGGCACGCGAGATGGCATTGTGAACGCCGCCGCAGAAGTCGATGTGGTTGTCCTTCAGGAGTATCATGTCGAAGAGGCCGATGCGGTGGTTCATGCCGCCGCCAATCTTCACGGCTTCCTTCTCCAACATGCGCATACCGGGCGTGGTCTTGCGGGTGTCCAGGACGCGGGTCTTCGTGCCTGCGTCGATGAGTGCCTGCTGGTACTTGTGGGTCATCGTGGCGATGCCCGACATGCGTTGCAGGATGTTCAGCATCAGGCGCTCGGTCTGAAGGAGGCTTTGCTCGCGGCCCTTCACGCTCATCACGATGTCGCCCGGGCGGACGTGCGTGCCGTCCTCGATGTACACCTCCACCTTCAGTTCGGGGTCGAAGCGGCGGAACACCTCCTTCGCTATCTCCACGCCGGCGAAGATGCCTTCTTCCTTTATCAACAACTTACTCTCCCCCATCGCGTCTGCCGGGATGCAGCACAGGGTGGTATGGTCTCCGTCGCCAATGTCCTCGGCAAATGCCAGGTCAATCAGGCGGTCATTCAATTCATCTACACTTAACATGGTCTTATATAAATTAACATACAAATTACGAGTTAAAAAAGGAATGTCATGTGCTTTGAGTTCTGCTGTTTCTCCTCCATTTCGCCCTTCATACGGCGGATAGCAGTGCGATAGAAGAAAGCGACGAGATACTCCGCACTATCCTTGTGGAACATTTTTAGGGCGCGGATGTATTCTTCCTTGTCCTCCTGACGGACGATAAGCAAGGGATGCCCAGCAGCCAACAGAATTTTGTTCGAAAGGAGCCGCCCCATGCGCCCATTGCCATCGCGGAAGGGGTGGAGATAAATGAAGTAACCATGGAACATGGCTGCCACAAATACCGGGGGGAGTCCATCGGCCACTGCCTTTTCGGTATGCAGGAGCAGGTCGGGGACACGGGCGATAAGACGTTCGTGGTCGCCAAAAAGGGTATCGCCTGCGGCCATATCCATCGTGGTGTATTCGCCAGGTTGTGCCCCGGGATGGCGATAGGCGATGGTGTGTTCCGTCAGCAGGCGATGGAGAGTCAGTATATACTCCTCCGTCATCGGTTCGCCAATGGTGTCCAACATGTGCTCGTAGGCATGGAAGTGGTCCAGCATTTCCATCGTCTCCACCAACGGTTTGCCCTGCGGCACATACCCCATGCCCAGTTCGTGCAGGGCACGGGTATCCTCAACCGAATAGGAATTACCCTCCACCCCACAGTTATGGGCAGAGAAGAGCACCTCGTTATGCTCCGCCAGTTCCTCCATTGGCAGGCGCTCTGCCACATATTTCTGATAGAGCATCCGCAGGGCATCATATTCCCGTTCCAAGTCTTCACACATGGCGTTACCTTTCGATTTGTAGTACCAATTTCTGCAAAGATACGATTAAATTAAGAATTAAGAAAGAAGAATTAAGAATTTATTTGTACTTTTGCGCCTATGAAAACGATTTTCCTTGTCATCGGCAAGACTACGGACAAACGGATTGCCACCCTGACGGACGAATACATCAGCCGCATCAGCCACTACATGCCTTTCGAAATGCAGGTGATTCCCGAACTCAGGAATGCCAAGAACCTTAGCCAGGAACAGCAGAAAGCCGAAGAGGCAGAGTTGCTGAAAAGACAGTTGCAACAGGGCGACCACATTGTGCTCCTGGACGAACACGGGCACGAGCGCCGAAGCATGGACTTTGCCCAATGGATAGGCAAGCGCATGAGTGCAGCCCCACGTCGCCTGGTCTTTATCGTGGGCGGCCCCTACGGCTTTGCGCCCGAGATACACAAAATGGCACAGGAAGAAATATCCCTGAGCCAGATGACATTCTCGCACCAGATGATTCGCCTGCTGTTTGCGGAACAGGTGTATCGTGCCATGACGATACTAAGGGGCGAATCCTACCACCATGAGTAAGCCTGCACACTACGAGCCTCTGGCCTGAACGTTACTGGCTCCGGTTGGGAGGACAGTAGCCCCCTTCTTGCGCCACAGCTGTGACGCAAGAACCACAATACTATTTCTGTGACAGATGCTATACTTTCCAACCCTTGCGTCACAGCTGTGGCGCAAGAGCCGCGCCGTGTCGTCCATGTCTGAGGCGCGCTTGGCGAGTGCATCCGTTTCGTATTCCTGCATGTCAGGCACCGCTACGGTTGCATATATATAGAAAGGGGGCGTGTCACAAATCATGACACACCCCCTTACCTTCTAAAGGGAATTTAGCCTGCGCGACTACATCCCAATCTTCCCCTTCCAGTTAAGGAACCAGTTGCTGCGGTCAAGCAACTTCGACCCTACCGAGGAGTCGCGCTTGCTGACGGCATTCGCAATGATACTGTTGTCGTTATACCAGTAGGCACGACGCATAAGGTCATAGAAGCGATTGCCTTCGTAGGCCAGTTCCAATGCCTGTTCGTCAAGGATGAGTTGGTCCATCTGCTCCTGCTCCTGGGCGATAAAGGTGGGAGCCGTATAGGCAGCCTCGTACCAGGCATCATAGGCGGTCTGGAAATTAGCCCTGCGCTCATTCCACCCACTCATATCCGTCTGGTAAACAGCCTCTACGGAATCGGTCTTAGCCGTATAGACTTCCATTGCTTCCTCATAGGCGGGAAGAGTGACTGTGAGGTACGTATTGTAACGGCCCACAGAGTCGCGGTTGACGTAGTTCTTATAAGACGTAGTAGTATACCACGACGCGTTCAGTTCCTTATACTGGTCCTCGGTGACAACCACGTTGGGATAGGCATCCCACGTAGAGGGCTTGGCCACCTCTCTGGGGGATTGCGGCGCCGTAGGATAGTCATAGTTGGAACGAGAGGGCATTGAGCCGATAGCCTCACGGAGTGCATAGGGATAGCCCGTGCTGTCTACGGGAAGGGCGGGAGCATAGTTCTCATTGAGGAATGCGAGACCCGAACCATGGCTGTGGATGCCCCACATGTTGCAATCGTCAAGTGACGAACGGAGCACAGGCGTCACACGCGTGATTTCAGAAGTCACAGGGTTGAAACTACGCGAATAGCCACGTGCATAGGTGCGGAAATCGGTGTCATTGAAGTCGAAATAGCTGATGAAAGCCGAGTCGGCAGCAGTGGGATAATAAGGAAGCACCTCATACTCGATACCGATATTGCTCAAGCCCATGGTCAGAATCTGCTTGGCGAAGCGAGGATAGCCCGCATAGTTAAGAGCCTCTGCCAACCGCAGGTAAACTTGCGATGCACGATAGACAAGTATGTGCTGATAGTAGTTCTTATAGTTTACCTGGTAAGTATGCGTCTCGGAGTTCGAAGAGAACATGGTGGTGTAGTTATTGTCCTGATAGCGGAGATCACCAAGATAGCCCTCAGTGATTTGCTCATCCGTGAACTTATCGGCAGTAACCTTCACAATCTGATTCTCACGATTATAGTCAACATATTCCTGTGCACGGCTCAACTCCTTGATGACATCGGAGGGTGAAATGCTTGCCTCCTCCTCAACGAAACCGCTTGCAGTGTTCGACGAACCGCCAAGAGGCTGCGAGTTGTAGAGCAGACGCAGTTCGTTGTAGAAACCATCTGCAGCCGCAGAGTCCATAGGAATAGAGGTGATAGGCTCAACTTCGCGCCGTCCCCATGTCTGGTTGGGATAATAGGTCATCGTAAGGCTTCCGGAAGGCATACGATAGGCTCCCGAAGAAGAGAGCGTCTCTGTGCTCCAATAGGCGCGGCGTACGCCTGTCACGAGCTTCGTCTTACGACGATAACTGTCACGGTCAACAGGATCCCATACGATGTAGTCGTAGTAAGCTTTGGCAGCCTGCTTGGCTGCTTCCACATCATGGTTGAGCACGGCCTTCCAAAGATAGAGGTCACCCACAACCACCTGCGTGGGGAAGAAGCACATGCGCGGGTCGATGCTGGCAATCGTGACATAGTTCGGATAGTACATGCCATAGTAGGGCTGCAAATCGTTGATGAAATAGTCACAAATCTGATTCAGGTCGTACATGGGGTACGTGGCATCTGACTGCAACTTCGTCACCACTGGCTCGGTGACAAAAGGAACCCTGCCATACACAAGCACCATCTGCAAGTAGGTCCACGCACGGATGCTGTGTACCTGAGCTATTTCTGCCTCAAAGTACTTCTCGTTACGGTTGGTGTTACCAGCCAGAGAGTCTACATGAGCCAGATAGTAATTGCAGTTGTTGATGACAGCATAGTAGTCACGCGGTGCGTTGTACTTGTTGTCGTCCGTGATGTCGATCGAAGCAATCTCCTTGAGGTCCGTGGTGGCATTCTCGTTAACCTTCACCAGGTCGGCACGCAATTCACCGAAAAGGTTGTTACGTACAGCAATCCCCTGGAGTTTATTGAGAATGCCCAGCACGTTGGTCACCGTATCAGCAGGATTGCCAATCACACGATCATCGGCATAGATGACATAGTCATTCCCCTTGTCGAGCATGTCCTCACAGGAGGTGGTCGTCAGACCGAGGCAGAGCAACAGAAGACCCACCCCCATACCCCTCCCTATTATGGAGGGGAGCATATACTTTTGAACGTAATATTTAATTCTATCCATTTTCATATTATATTTTATATTATGCACTTATTGGTGAACGTCCCCTCCCCGTAGGGAGGGTTAGGGAAGGTCTTTTTACAGGTTAATCTTCACACCAAGATGGAAACTGCGCCCTTGCGACAAGAGTCCACGGTCGATGCCCTGAGACAGGACGCTGTTGCCCATGGAGAACTCGGGGTCGGCACCGAGATACTTAGTCACGGTCAAGAGGTTGTTGCACTGTCCCCAGATGGTGAGTCCCTGAATGTAAGTGTTGCTAATGGGAAGTTTATAGCTCAGCGTGAGAGTCTTCAGACGCAGATAACTGCCATCCTCAATCCAGCGGTCGCTGAAACGGCTGTTGCCCATGGGGTCGCCGTAGGTAGCCTTGGGAACGTCTGTCACCTGTCCCTCATTGGTCCAGCGGTTCAACATGGCCGTCGTCTGGTTCATGAAACGGCTGCCACTCTCCAACTGCTGACGCATGTAGTTGTAGACTTCACCGCCAAGGCTGTAGTTGAAGTTCACGTCAAGCGTGAGATGCTTCCAAGACAGAGAGGTAAAGATGTTTCCATAGATGTCAGGCGTAGCATCACCGATGATGGTACGGTCATTGCCGTCAATCTTGCCATCGCCATTCTGGTCAATAAAGCGAACGTCGCCAGCCCCGAATGAGGTCCGTTTGCCGGTCTCGTCCTGCACATAAAGGCCTTCGGCGGCAGCCTCCTCCGAGGTGGAATAAACCCCATTGGTGCGATAGCCATAGAAGGAGTTTACACTGCCTCCTATCTGACTGCGAATGGTGGCACCGAGGACTTCCGTGTCAAGGTACTGCTTGTTGTCGGGCAAGGCGGTCAGTTCGTTCACATAATGTCCCAGGCTGGCACCCACACTCCAGTTCCAGTCCTTACGTGCTACGAGGTGAGCCGTGGCCGTAACGTCGAAGCCTTGGTTCTTCAGCGAACCGCCGTTGCTCCAGTTCTGCTCAAGACCGCTGACGAAACCCAGTTCCTGCATGGTCAGCAGGTTGTCAGTCCAGGAATGGAAATAATTGAAGTTGATGCCCAGGCGGTTGTTCAATCCCTTGAATTCGATGCCTGCATTAAAGCGTTTCGTGGTTTCCCACTGAAGTTCGGTGTTTCCGATATTCTTCAGGCTCAGACCTGCCACCTTGTTCAGGAACAAATTGCTGGTGAAGTAGCTGCGAGAGGCATCGTACGCCAGATTATCGTTGCCGCTCATGCTGTATCCAGCGGTGAGCTTCAAATAGTCGATACCCTTGACGTCAAAGAACTTCTCGTTCGATACAACCCAACCTGCCTGGATGCTGGGGAACACGCCCCAAACGACACCGCCACACTTGAAGCCGCTCTTGCCGTCGCGTCCGAACTGCGAGTTCGACTCAATGGCAAGGTCACCTTCCAGATAGTAGCGATTGGCATAGTTGTACTGAGCCTGACCGTACCATGTGATGGTGGCCCAACGGGCGTTGTCACCGTCAGAAGTCTTGTGCTCGGTATTGTTGATAAACGGAGTCTTGTCGTTACCCGTGTTATAGCCGTGCTGGGTGTTCAGCGAATAACTCTCATTGATGTAGCGGAAACCGCCCTGCAAGTGGATGTTGTGTGCCTTATATGAGTTCCGCCAGTCAAGTTTCGTGTCACTGTTCACGGTGTTCTGCTTGGCAAACTGTGAACCGATTTCATTCTGCATGACATTCTGCAGCGAAGTCACATAGTAACTGGGCACGCCATTCAGGGGAACGTAGTACTTTTCGTTGGTGTTCACCGATGTATAACTGAACGTTTCGCTCAGGAAGAGGTGCTTGTTGAACTGATACTTGGGAGTCACCACAAGGTTGACATACGAATTATCGAAGTAGTTCTTGTTCTCCGCGGTTCCATATTCGTTGATAGCCACAGGATTGGCCAGACGATAGTTGGCGTTGCGGAGTGTAGACAGTTCGTTCAGATAGTCCTCATCGTCGATGTCAAGGTGGTTCTTGTTGATTTGCTGATTGGCAAAGGAGTAAGGACTCAACATCGGGCTCTTGGCCATGGCCAGGAAGGTGGTGCTGGTGATGGACTTCTCGTCGTAACTGTCGGGGGCTCCGGTATCCATCAGTTTACGCGTCTGGTTCGTGTAGGCGGCATCAAACTTCATCGAAAGTCCCTTCGTAATCTTAATGTCTGTGTTGAAGCGGATGTTCAGACGATTCAAGTTGTTCTCGTCCAGCACGCTGTTGTCGTGCGTATAACCCACGGAAAGCATGTAGCCGGCAATGTCACCACCACCCTGCACGCTCAGCGCATAGTTCTGGGTCACGGCCTCAGAATAGAGGTGGTCTGCCCAGTTCGTGTTGTTGTTATACTTATTATACCAGTAATACGTAGGGTCGGCCTTCAGGAAGCGGAACGAGTTTGCCTTCGTCCCGGTGCTCTCCAGCAAGCCCGAGGCGTAGGTCTTGTACTGGCTGCCATTCATCACGTCATACATCTTCGGCAGCAGTTCCACACCCACGTTCACGCTGGCCTCGATGCGTGTAGCCTGAGAGGTGTTGCGCTTAGTCTTGATAAGGATGACACCGTTAGCACCCTTGGCACCATAAAGAGCCGTCCCGTTGGAAAGGACTTCCACGCTCTCCACGTCGTTGGGATTGATGTTGGTGAGCAGGTCGTTATAGTAACCCGTATGAATCATCTCACGGCCATACTGTGGGTCGATGATGACTCCGTCAATGACCACCAGAGGCTGCGCATTGCTTTGGAGAGAGTTGACACCGCCGATGTTCATATAGTTACCTACGGCCAGCGCACCGCTGCGGGCAATCGTGCGGACATTGGCACCCAGTTGGCTCCCGATTTCAGAAGTTACGTTACGCGCTGCGGTATATTCCATCGAACCTGTCTTCACATTGTTCTGAATATTGTCATCTGCACCATACAGGGCACGGGCCGCATCGCTCTGCATCACGATGTCGCGCAGTTCACCACTCTTGTTCAAGCCCACACGAACCATATTGTAGCCCGGAATGGTAACCGTGATGGCACTGCTGTAGAGAGGCACCTGCATGGTGAACGTACCATCCTCCTCCGTCAGGGTAGAATAGCCTTCACCTGCGATGGACTGCACCAAGACACCCACCAAAGGTGCGTGACCTGCCTGACTGACGACACGTCCCTTGATTGTGCGAGTGGCTTCCTCCTTCTTCGTCTTTCGTATCTGAACGACCGACGATGTCTCGTCCTGCGTCTCCTCCTCTTCCGTCTGAGCCATAAGGCTAAGTGGGGAGGCAATCAAGAGAGAAAGGCAAAATATATTTAACTTTTTCATAGCGTATTAGTTTTCCTTGTTAGCTTCCAGTAATTCATCATTGAACGCATCCTTATCCAACGCAGCCGCCTTGGCTTCCTCCTCGGTCTCGAAGGGGACGAAGATGATTTCGTTCAGACGCAGGGTGCGCGTGTATACCTTCTCACGGTATGTGCCACTGGAAGGGCCGAACGACCTGATTATCAACTTCACCACACCGTCCTCTAAGCCGGCACCTGCATAAGTGTACTGCACAGCCGACTGAATCAGGATAGTGTCCACCTTCTCCGCACTGGCCACATAGCAACGGTTGTTGTTGCTCTGCTTCAGGATGACATCGGCATTGTCGACATCGCTCTCTTCCGTGATGGGGAAAGGATTGGTATAACTCTGAGCCGACGGGAATGTGCCACGGTTGTTACGCTCTGAGTGACTGACCTGGAACCAGCAAGGCAACTTGGTAGCAGTCCTTGAAGGGTCGGGAGTGGTCACTACATAGATGTTATAGTAAGCCCCGGAAAGCGTACTGGGCAACGTATAGGTGATACCCGTTTGATCGCCAGAAACCTTAGCCGTGACTTCCACGAAATCGTAGGCCTTCACGACATTGTCTGTGGTGTCCGAATCATAGACATTGTATCTGCGGGACACGACATTCATGGTCTCCACATTGTCCTTCTTGTCTATCTCATAATAGTTGGAGTAGGAAGCGTTTAAGTCCATGCGGCCAAAGAACGTAGAGTGAGGGTCGATAACGCCCTTGTTGTCCACATAGACACGACCGTTGGAGCACTCCGCCATTTCCAGCCCGTTCAGAATACCGTCAGCGGCAAAGGGGTTGTAATAGACATTGCTACGGGGATTATGGATCTGGCGCTCCATGTAACCAGTATTCACCAGAGAGTCCTCGGGATGGCGATTGTACTTGTTATCCTCACTGACATTCAAGAATCGTCCGCGGACAATCTGATATTTGGCCATGATGTCAGACAACGAGTCGGCATTGTTCACCGTCGGGTCGTAGTTATAATAGGCCTTGTACTTGTTGTACAACTCATTCCATACGTCGTTCGTAGGAGCCACGAGCCAGTAGACACTGTCTTCACGCTGAATGTAGGCACGATAGCCCGTGAGCAAATCGTTCGACAGATTCGTCACAGAGTCCAGATAGACCGTTTTGCCGTCTACGACACCGCCTGGCACTGAAGCGCCCTCGTCCAGTTCATATTCGTCAAAAGTCTTTATCATGGCTATCAAACTATCCATACCGGCAGTCTGCTCAATGTATTCGCGCACATTGGGGAAGAAGGTCTGGATGCGATTGGTCTTGTAGAGGATACCGTTGCTGCAAGCCACGGCTCCGTCGAAGGGATTCTCATCCAAGGTTCCTGACGTGGCAGTCTTTCCAAGCAAGTGCATGTACTTCTTGTTCAGCATCGAGATGGTGTCGTTGGTCAACGAAGAGACCGGACGGGCATAAAGTGCCACATGGTTCTGGAGGAACTGCGTGATGGCCCTGTTGTCTTCCCACTTCAAGCCCGCAGCCACGTCAGCCTGATAGACTGCGATGACGCTGTCAACCTGTGCCGACGTCAGATTGCGCGGTGCCCATACGGTGAGCTGCTGGGGAGAGTTGAACGTCTCTGCCCCACCGATGGCCGTAATCACCTTGTAGAAGTTAGCCAAACTGGCATCGGCCTGAATGTTCTCTAAGAGCGTAGGCTGATCGGCCATGCCACCCTCCACCACGTCGTAGTGCTCGTTCCAAGTGTCCGTACAGGAAACACAGAACACACAAAGCAGGGCAAGGGCGCAGAGGGAGCCGTATGTCTTATTGTGTATGTTTTTTATCGTCTTCATAATTACTAATTGTCCATTGTACATTATGTTATTAATAATCGTCCTCGGCCTTTCCATCGCCTTCTACGCCGTAGACGCTCTTAGGCACAAGTTCAATGTAGTCAAGCATCACAAGGGCAGTACCCACAGCCCAGACGGACTTGATGCGAACCGTATGCTGGACATTCTCGTCCAACGTGGCCGTACACAGCACATAGCGGCAGGTACGGGCAATGGAGCAGAACGAAGAGCCACGGTTGTTCGAACCGTCGGGATGGCCTTCGCCGCTCATACAGAATACGCTGCGCGGACCGTGATACCATCCAAGGTTGTGCATGTTTTTCTTGGCTGCTTCCAGTTCGTCCTTGGTCGAATAGGAATTGCTTAACAGGTCGAACCACCCCGTGCGCTCCGTAAACAAACCGTCGCGCATGTCGAAGGGGGTGCCCTGCGGATTTCCGTCGAGATAGAACTGGCAGACACCACGGGTCGGCATGTTGGCGAACCCAAGACGTATCTGGTAGGTACCCGTAGGCACACTCGGCAGGTTAAAGGTGATATCATAACTGTTCACCTCACTGGCCAGGTTGAACTCATCGCCCTCGTAGCTCCAGTACGTGTTGTGCTGGCTCTGGAAGAGGAAGATACCGTCCTCGTTGATTGATACGTTGTCCAGGTAGCCGTTGGGGAACCAGTAGTTGGGGCTGGTCACCGTGGGGTCTGGATTGTCGGAATCACCGATGCGGTTCGTGGTACGCCCGTCTCTGAGGGGATAGGTCATCATCTCGGGGAACATCGTGTACAAGTCCATACGCATACGGGTGTTGAAGATTTTCTCTTTCGTCTGATCGCCGAAGTCCAGCAGGCCGTCCGTGGTGTAGTAGACACCGTTCAGTGCCGTCTGGTCGAAGCCTCCTTCTGCACTGCGTTCCACGTGTACGCCCGGCGTGTAGTCGTTGCGGCTCATGTCACCACGGTTCAAGTAGAGATCATTGCGCTTGTCGTTTTCGCCATATCCGATGAAGCGGCTCACGGTCAGGCGCTCACACTTCAGCGTGGTCAGGGAGTCCATCGTGCTGTACCACTCCGTGGGGTTCACCATCTCCGTGGCAATCGTACAAATGGTGGTCAGTTGGTCGTACATGCCCAGACGGTCCAGACAGTTGTAACCAATCAGCCGACGCAGCGGATTGCGCCATTCCTTCATTTTCTCAGGGTTGGCTTCCACCGTTGCCCAGTCGTCGCCGCCATAGATGCCCTGCGCATACTCATAGAAGGACTTTAGGTCCGAGATTCCATACTTTGCCGACAAGACATTATCGGGACATGCAAAGGCCGTGAAGGCATATTTCTTGGTCTGAGGCACGTGGCAGTAGTCCATCTGGCCTCCGCTATAGACATGCTTGTCCTCGTATGCATCAGGATTCCACGTGGCATCCTTGATTTTGCTGCGCATGATGGCGGCAATGCCCGTTGCCTCCAAGGCCTCGTTGAACAGAGAGATGTTGGGATTCTCCAGCATCAGGTCAGGCAGGGTCTGGTTGGATGCCGAAAGCACGGCATTCACAGGCTGCACGATACCGTTCTCCACGGAGTCATTGGCCTGCTGGAAAAGAATCTCGCCACTGCGGTTCAGCTTGTAGGTCACATAGAGTGTGTCCGATGTCTCCTCGTCCACGACGGTGTCTGGCTCGATGGTCAGATAACGGTCGTTCATGTTCACATTGTCCAATGAAGCCATGTTGGCAAAGTCTACCGTATTGTAGACGCGGCCATTCACCAGATGGGTACGTGCGATGGTGTCGCAGATGTCCACCGGGATGTCACTGATGCTGGCGTAGCCATTGGCTACAAGATATTTCTTCACGGCCTCATTCGTCGGAGCGAAGCAGGTGTATTGTCCGCGCACGGAAAGCAGGTCCATGATGTTCACGCCACGCTGGCTGCCCGACGCACGCTTCACGATTTCTGCAAAATCGCTGAATTCAGGATGCTCCTTGCTGTTCTGCAAGTAGTCGCTCATCATTTCGCCCGTAAAGGTGTAATAGTTTTCTTCAGCCATGTCGTCGTTACATGACGTAACGGTGAGTCCGGCTACGGCCGTCAGGGCGAGGACGAGCCACATATACATATTCTTATACTGTTTCATAGTGTTCACAGATTTTATTTGGTACTGGAGAAACTGCCTTCGTCGTCGCTGTTGCCATAATAGGGCTTCTGATCCAGAAGGGTGTTTTTCTTGACCTCTTCCTTATTGTAAGGCCAGAAGAGTGCTTCGTAGTTCACGGGAGTGGAACCACCGCTCTTTGCAGGCACATTGCTCTTGATGTAGTCTACCTTGCCCTCACGATGGCAGCGGCGCAACATATCGAACCAACGCTTGCCCTCGAACATCAGTTCCCGGCGACGCTCTTTCATACAGAGTTCGCGGAAATTGGCGCGAGAGCTATAGCTGTTAATGTTCAGGGCATAGTTCGAAGTGCTGGTCGAATTGTTCACCATGATGCTTCGGCGGTTCACGGCATAGATGAGGCCGAAGGCACGGCCGAGGTCTTCATCGAACATCTGGCTGCCATTTTCATCAACCTTGGGAACTTTCTCTCCGTTTTCGTTCGTAGTTGACAGCTTGTACTCGTCGTTCTGGGCCAATTCTATCAGGGCCTCGGCCTGCATGAGCATGACGTCGGTCAGGCGATAGAATATCCAGTTACGATTGCTGTAATTCCCAGCGACTATGGTACGCGTGCTGCTGTAGGGAAGAGCCGCCCCGCTCTGAGGTGAAATTGAAGTGCCGGTGATGACAAACTTCGCAGGATAGGCAGTCGTTATCGAACCCGAACTTCCCATAGAGATTCCGGCATAGTAACGGCAATCCTGTGTGTTATCGAAGGGAGACGTGGTGGAAGATGCACTGGGCACAGCCGCCACATTCTCATGCACTGCCAAGAAGCCTTGTCCGTTATTAGCTTCTACATCAGCCTTTGACAGATAATAATTGCCATACAACGCAGCACAGGCCGAATTGTTGATGTAATTGTCGCCGTCCGAGGTATGGGTGAAGGCCAATTCGAAGATGCTTTCGAAACTATTGCCCGTTCCAAAGATGGCATTGAAGTCGCTGCCAAAGGTATTCTGACTGTAGCAGGGATAGAGCGGATAACCCGACCCCGTGTCATTACTCCATCGATACATGACAGGATTGCTTCCGGAAAGCAGAGAGGTCGACTTGTTCGCATAGTCTTCCTTGTACTCTGCCAACTTGGCGTCAATCACCTTCTGGGAATAGGTCACGCACTTCTGGTATTGCCCGTCCCAAAGACAGAGGTCAGCCAGCAACGAATAGATGGCATTCTGCGTGGCACGGTTGCAATTGCTGTTGAAATTCCGATTGGTATCCTTGGGATATGCCTTCAGGGCATTGGTGACAACCGACTCCAAATCCGCAATCAGATTCTTCACGATTTCGTCACCATTCGTGGGCGCAATGGCCAAAGCCTCTTCGTCCGACTCAATGGCGTTGGTGTAATAAGGCACATCCTTGAAGGCTCGCACGAGATAGAAATATGTCAAGTCGCGCAGGAAAGAGACTTCGGCAATGGTTGCCAATACGTCGCTCTGCGTATAGACGGGGTCTTTCTCGCTCACCTCCGGAGCACGCTTAATGATGGTGTTACACTGATTGATGACCGCATAGAAACTGGTCCAGTCCGTGAACTGGTTGTTCGTCAGCAGATTTTCCCTCAGTGTACGATAGATATCAAGTTGACCGGAGCAGTTCAAGCCTTCAGCCACATTGTCTGCACGGCTCTCACCCCAGATGATGCAGCGACGTATGTAAGCGTCGTCCTGCATTTTGGTGTATACGCCTATCACGCTCTGCTCGATATCCTTCTTCTCGTTCCAGTAGTTCTTTTCAGAAACGAAGTTCTTGGGTTCGATGTCCAGGAAATCGCCGCAACCAGACAGGCCGAGACTGGCCACGACGGCCAGCATCAGGGATTTAATCTTATAGTTTTTCATATCGGTATGCTCCTTTCATGTTAGAATTCGATGTTCAGACCAAAGGTGTAAGCCCTGGCGTGGGCGGGCGTGCTGGCATTATCCGTAGATATGCTATAGCCGCCGTAGCTGACTTCGGGGTCAACGCCACTATACTTGGTCAGGCAGAACAGGTTACGCGCACTGGCATACAGCTTCAGCTGGTTGAGATGCCATTTCTTAATCAGTTTGCTGTCGAACGTATAACTCAGCTGCAAGTAGTTGAGTCGCAGGAAAGAGCCGTCCTCTATGAAACGGTCGCTGACCAGCGTATTGTAGTTTGCCATGTAGAAACCAGACAGGGCACGGGGGATGTACTGGCCGTAGCCACCGTCGCCCTCCTTACGCCAGCGGTAGTTCACAGCCTGGCTCTGGTTGTTGTTGGAGTTCATGGACTCTACGTTCAGACGGGCAAGGTTGTAGACATCGTAGTCGACACGGTAGTTGAACTGAGTCGATAATTTCCAGTGACCATAGTTCAGGGTGAAACCGAAACCACCCGTCAGCTTGGGCAGCGAGTTGCCGAGGTAGACGATGTCGAGTTCGTTGATCTGACCGTCGTGGTTGACATCCTCGTACATGGCATCACCTCCGTTGAACTTACCGAGGGGCTTGCCCGTGTTGCCATCATAGCAGAACATCATCTGCAGGGGTTCTCCCTTTTCGTTGAGCACCAACTTGCCGTCGGCATTTAAGGCCACGGGATAGGTGTGGCCGGCATCAATGGAAGCCTGCAGGGCGTCTGCACCCTGATACTTGGCAATGCGCTGTGCCGTAGTGAAGTTGTACTGATAGGTACCCTGGCAACGGAAACCGTAGATGGCACCGAAGGGATTGTCAATCTGTACACGTTGCAGCGTGGTGGCATTAGCCTTTGCGAAATCGGTGTTCAGCCCTTCCAGGGTGATGGGATCCATCTTGGTGATGACATTGCGGTTGTTGGCGAAGTTCACATAGAAGTCGAGTGAGAACTTGCCTTTCTTCAGCAAGCGGCTACCGTCGATGTTGAACTCCCAACCGTTGTTCTTCATGTCACCCACGTTCTTGACTGCCAGGCTGCGATAACCCGTACTGTTGGGGATGCCGCCGCCGAGCATCATGTTGGTGGTCAGGCGGGAATAGAGGTCGAGGCGGAAGCGGATGCGGTCGTCGAAGAAACCGAGGTTGAAACCGACGTTCCAGGAAGTCACATGCTCCGGACCGAGGTTGTTCAGCTTCAGACCGCTGGGGTTCATGGAAATGGTGCCAAGATACGTGGCACCCGTGCCATACTTGTTCATGTAGAGGTAGTCCTGACCGGGGGCGTTACCTACCCTACCCCAACCGGCACTGACGGAGAGCATGCTCATCTGAGCCTTATCGCGAGCCCAGGACATGAAGTTCTCGTCGATGATGTTCCATCGGCCAGAGACCGAATAGGAAGCCAGCCAGCGCTTGCTGGGACCGAAACGCGTGGTACCGTCCATACGTAACGTACCGTCCAGAGCATACTTGCTCTTGTAGGAATAGTGAGCCGTGTACATGTACATCAGGCCCTTCCACTGGCCATAGCCCGAACTCATGCTGCTAATCAGACCACCGGCAGAGGGGTTGGTGACACCCGAAGGCAGACGATAGCCATTGGTAGCCTGGTTGCTGTTGCTTCCGCTTGTCAACTCGAAGCGGGCCAACATGGTCATGTAGTTGTCCTCGTTCTGGAAGTGAGGGATGTAGTTCAGACTGTGACGTGTCGTGAACGAGAGGCTCTTGGCACTGTAGGAGTAGGAACTGTGAGTGTCCAGATAGTTGGTCGTGGAGAGTTCACGGGGATAGTCCTTATCGTCGTACTCGTTGGATACATTGACAAAGACCACGCCATTGTACCTCAGTTGGTGGTGCTGGTCGTCGAGACCGAGCAACTTATACTCCAATTCCAGTTTCGGAGCCAGTTCATAGCGACGCTGGTTGTACTTGGCCAGATTGGCACTTGCCAAGGGGTTGGCCATGCCGCGCTGGTCATCGAGCTTCTTGTTGTTCGTGCTGGCGAAGGCCTCGCGCTGGAGCATGTAGTAATAGTCGTTGGACTGTACACCGTTCTCATACTCGTAATAGGGCGAGAGGTTAGGCATCTTCACCATGGCAATACCCCAGAGACCGTCGTAGTTAAGGTCACGGTCGGTGTAGGTCAGCGAGAAGTCGGAAATAATCTTGATGCGGTCGCTGACGAAATAGTCGAGTGCCATACGGGTTGAGAAGCGGTTCATCTTCTGCTTGATGATGTTGCCCACCTGATGGTCGTAACCGCCACTGATGCGGAAGGTAGTCTTCTCGTCACCACCCGTCACACTGAGGTAGTGGTTCTGGAGCGTACCCAGCTGGGATACGAGTTTCGTCCAGTTGGTGTTGTTGTCATACATGTAGGCTTCGGGGAAACCAGCATAGTCGTAGTTCAGTTCGGGAATGTCACCGTCGGTGTCGGAGAGGCGGGGATTGAAATAAGCCTCCTTGAGCATCATGGTGTATTGGTCACCGTTGAGCAACTTGACGGGGCGGTTCTTGTCGTTGATGGTAATCTTGCCCGAATAGGAGATGCGGGCGGGACCACGCTGACCGCGCTTGGTGGTAATCTCAATGACACCATTGGCACCGTTCTTACCCCAGATGGCCGTTGCAGAGGCATCCTTCAGGACCTTGATGTCGAGGATGTCCTCGGTGTTGACCTTCAAGAGTTCGGCGAACTTCTCGTCGGTAGCAGTTGCCACATCAAAGTCCGAGAGGTCGAGGTCGGTGGCGATGTCGCCGTTGACGACAATCAGCGGCTCGTTACTGGTCAGGGTACTGACGGTGGAGACACCACGCAGACGCATCTGCGAACCGGCACCGACGTTACCCGACGAAGCGATGATGTCCAGACCGGCGATACGTCCCTGGAGGGCCTCGTCGACCGAGGTGATACCCAGTCCTTCAAATTCCTTGGCATCCAGCCCCTGGGCTGCATAGCTGACTTCTCGCTCGGGAATGGCCAGACCCGAGGTCTTTGCCATCTTCTTGGCAGTGACCACGGCCTCCTTCATCACCTTCACGTCGGCTCCCATCGTAATCTTGTAGACCTGTTTGGTGATGGGAGAAATGACCTGCGTCTTCATGCCGACACAGGAGAACGTCAGTTTGTTCTTCTTGCCATCTTTCAGGACCATCGTAAAGTTACCGTTTCCGTCCGTGACGGTCGAAGAAACGACACGGTTGGAAGGGTCGATTTCCCTAATTGCCACGCCAGGGAGTTCACCGAATTCATCGCTGACCGTACCACTGACACGAGCTACCTGTGCACTGACAAGCGAAGATGCCAGACACATTATTATTAATATAGTATATCTAAGTGTTTTCATCTCTTACGCTTGATTGGATTAGGAGAAGGGTCGCTGTCGCTGTTGACAGGATAGCGGCTGATGATTTCCTGCACGCGGTCGTAGTCGGCAGGGTCGTAATAGAAGTTTGCAAACGGCACCAAGGGTTCGTCAATCTGATGCAGCACGGCAAACGACGAAGAGTAAATCTGCGTAGCATTTGCCATCGAAGTGATGGTACCACCCGAGTTGCTGGCAAAATAGTACTGACGCGTGAGGATGTTGTTGACGTCGCTGTCCACCGTGCGCGTGTGGCCCGTGTTGTCTTTCACCGTAAGGCGACCACCGGGCTCATAGCTGACAAAGACCTTGACGAAGCGGTTGGTCAAGGTGTCGAGGCAGGCAGTCTCGAACACGTCGTTGCTGTGGCTTTCTCCCTCCACATAGACCGAGTTGTCCTGAATGTGATAGTTCACGAAGTCGTTGATGAGGGTGGACATGCGCGCCTGCTGCTGAACCAGGAAGGCGCTGTCGGCCGAAATGACGGCCAGTTGTGCGGCACGTTCCTCGTCGGTGAGAGTCTCGTCGTTGAGCACGGCATCGTGCTTGTCGGCGATGACGGAGATGGCCTCCGTCACCTCATCCACATCGTCCCAAGTGGGCAGGCGGTGAGCCTCCGTCAGGGCATCGATGGAAGCATTAGTGGGCACATAGATGGTGTAGTGATAGTTGTTCAGGTTGCTCAGTGCATTGTCCATGGTCAGATGGTTGGACCCATCGTTGCTGACCACGATGTCCATGGAAGTGAGCAAATTGGCAAACGAGCCGAACTGCTCCTTGCGCAGAGTGTCGGTCAGGGCAGCGTAGGGGCTGGTGAAGGTGCTCATCAGCGGCTCGTCGTCGATGATGTAGCTGCGGCCATTACCGTCCTCGCTCTTGTCAAACATTTCCTCTACGGGGACGAAGTAGCCATGCTCGTACTGGAACGAACCAGCCACACCCGTCACCGTGTTGCCCGTCCACTCGACAATGATGGGACCGCCGTTCTGAGCCTGATAGAATTTCTGGCCAGGCACGAACAGGTTGGGGGTGAAGGAACTGTTGACGATGTCGGAGAAATGGTTGGTGACGTCGCCCGTGCGGAAGGTAGTCGTAAGGGCGGTGCTATAAGGCTCCACGAACTGGGCACGCCCCTTGGCGTCCAGCGCAGTCCAGTCGACGGTGTAGGGAGTGGCAATGATTCCGCCGGTCGTGCTCACGCCGAAGCGATAGGCCACGGCGGTGGAATTGCCACGGCTGTCCTCACGTTTGTAGGACACGGGGTCGTAGTAGGACTGCAGGGCGTTGTTGGTGGGAATGATGAAGCTGTACTTGCTGCCCATGTTGTTAAGCTGGGACTTGAAACCCTTACCCACAGACACGTAGACTGGCTCTCCCGTGTAGGGATGGGATCCGTTCTGCACTCTTTCGCTGTTGTCCTTCTCTATATAAGAATAGATGTAATAGAGGTCGTCGTCGCCTCGAATGACACAAGGATAGTAGACACTGACGTAGTCGGGAGCCACATAAACCTTGTTCGTCTGATAGATGATGCCATTGCAGGCCCAAAGCACCTGGTCGATGTCCTTCTTATCGACACCCATGCTCTCACTGGCGGTATTGGTGATTCCGCTGAAGAGGCTGGGTATGGAAGCTTTCAGGCTGGAGTGGTCCTTGAGCATCGTGTTCTGCAACAGGGGCAGTACGACGTTGTCGGGGGCATTGTCCCAAGCCGTCTCACCGGGGCCGGCATTGGCATAGCGCTCCTTCAGGTCGGCACCGTCGCCTTCCAGGTATTCCATCAGAGCCTCGTCGGTGGGCACGAGCATCACCATGGCATCTTCCTGGAAAGAGCCCGACTGGGTCGCGCGATTCCATCCCGGATCATAGGGAAGCAGACGTTCCACGGTCTTGTTGTCGTCCATCGCCGCAAACGGTTTGTTGCCGCTCTCGTTGAAATAGCGCTTCACAAAGACGCTGTCCTGCCCGCCATGCTGACGCTGATACTCGGCAGAAATCGTGGCGTCGAAGTGCGGATAGCTGAAACGGTCGAGCAGGCGGCTGTAGATTGAGAACTGAGGCTGCGAAGCCACGACGTTGGCCATGTTGTCCAACGGAACCGAGACGCCTTCGAGCTGATGGATGTAACCATTCTGGCAAACGATGTCTTTTCCGTCTTCGAGAATGGGCTGGCCGTTGACAAAGGCACCCTCGTTTGAGGTGATTTCACCGTTGGTGAGGAATGTCACGTCGTCGCCCGTGATGTTGTTGACTTGCATGAACTTGGGCATGAAGTGAATCATGCTGGCCACTTCGTCGTCCTGGAGCATAAGAATCTTGTCCTTTCCGCGCACACGCGACCAATAGTCAATCTGTTCTCCAGTGTTCACGTCGCGACGGGCGGGATTAATCACGGGATACTTGTCACGGGTGACTACAGGCACGGAGTCCATCAGGTCGACCGAAGTGGCACGGCGCATGCAGGTGCCCTCCTCGGGTTCGCTTTCCGTATTTCTGGAGGGAATGTTGCCAAGCAACTCCACCAGATAGGCACTGTTAATCATGTTGGACTTGAAGAGCAGTTTCTTCTGCGCATTGGTCATGGACTCGACAGAGGTGACACCCCACGGGTTGTTCTTGTAGAACTCAGCCCAAGCGGCATCGTCGGCCACAAACAGCGTCTTCGAACCGGTCTTCTTCAACACGGATGCGTAGTCTTCGTCCTGAGCATTGATGAGCTTCAGGGTCTCCGTAAAATTACCGCGCCGGTCCAGTTCGTCGTAAATGCTTTCTCCCAACCACGAGGGCTGCCCGGTGAGCAAATCATCGGAACACGAGGTGACGAGCACCCCACCAAAGAGAAAAGCAGCACAGGCCGAACCTACCACTCGGGTAATTTTTGGCTTTAGAATACTGTTTTTCATTTGTTATTAGTTAGTTTTATTTTAGTTTGTTTCCACAATATGAGGGGCACGAGTGCATTGGAATTGCGCACAATATGCCCCAAATTGGACTCAAATTTAATAGTTTTTCATGACATGGCAAAAGGTTTATTAACTTTTTTGTAAAAATGTGTAAAAAGCGAACTGAAATTGAATCGAATGGAACAGAGTGCACCGCGCAAGGTCGGAATGGAAAAGAAATGGAGCCGCCCGAGCGCTCCCCCGACGTTCCAGACATCATTCGGGACGGGAAATCGAGTCTTGAAAAAACATTACATTCCAGAACCAAAAGCACTCCATGCACGGAAAGCCCGATTTTGGCAAAAAAGAGAAGATTACTATGCTTAGGGGGAAAGATTAGTAAGGTTATGCCCCTAAGCATAGTAATCTTACCCCCATAAGCACGTATTCTTGTTCAACAAGGGAATATAGGGGGCTCCGCAACTTTTGCGAAAATTATTTACAAGTCGTCAATAGCGCTCGTCGGCATTGGGGAAGTCGCCCGACTTCACGTCGGTGACGTACATGCCAATGGCATCGGTCATGACCGTGTGGAGGTCGGCATAGCGACGCAGGAACTTGGGCGAGAAGCCTTTGTTCATGCCCAACATGTCGTGGAGCACCAGCACCTGCCCGTCGGCCGGACCGCCGCCGATGCCAATGATGGGAACATGGACTTCGCGGCAAACCCGTTCAGTGAGGGCGGCGGGAATCTTCTCCAGAACAATGGCGAAGCAACCGGCCTCGGCCAGCAAATGGGCGTCGCGCACAAGTTTCTCGGCTTCAGCCTCCTCCTTCGCACGCACGGCGTATGTGCCGAACTTGTTGATGCTCTGCGGCGTGAGTCCCAGATGACCGCAGACGGGGATGCCGGCAGCCAGAATGGTGCGCACGGTATCGATGATTTCCTCACCGCCTTCGAGTTTCAGGGCATCGCAGTGAGCCTCTTTCATGATGCGGACGGCGTTGGTGATGCCCTCGGAGGCGTTCACCTGATAGGAGCCGAAGGGCATGTCGCATACTACAAGGGCACGCTTCACGCCGCGCACCACGCTCTTTGCGTGGTAAATCATTTGGTCGACGGTGATGGGCAACGTGGTCATATTGCCTGCCATTACGTTCGAGGCGGAGTCGCCCACCAGTATGACGTCCACCCCTGCCCCATCGACAATCTGGGCCATCGTGTAGTCGTAAGCCGTCAGCATGGCAATTTTCTTGCCCTGCTGCTTCATTTCCATCAGGCGGCTCGTGGTCACCTTACGCTGATCTTCTACTAAATATCCTGCCATTATTTCTTAATTAAAATATCTAATGTCTCACAATTGGGCACAAAGGTACAAAAAACATAAGAGCCAACGAACGTTTTCCCACTTTTAATTTTGCTTTTTTGATTATTTTGGCTATTTTTGTGCTTTATGAAGTCACGTTTCCTACTTTTCAAGGCATCGGCAGGTTCGGGGAAGACCTACAATCTCGCCATTCAGTACATTGCACTGCTTGTGGCACGGGGCGAGCAGGAATTCCGCCACACGCTGGCGGTCACCTTCACCAACAAGGCCACGGCGGAGATGAAGGACCGCATCCTGGAATTTCTCTACGACATGTGGAAGGGACGCCCCAAGAGCCAGGAGAAGATAGCCGAGACACGCAAGGTGCTCGGCGAGCTGTACGAACTGGAACTCAGCGACGAGGAAATCCGCGAGCGTTGCCACCGGGCCCTGCATGCCATCCTGCACGACTACAGCCGGTTTACGGTCTGCACGATTGACGCATTCTTCCAAAGCGTGCTGCGCAGCATGGCACACGAACTGAAACTGAGTGCCCGCCTGCAGGTGGATCTGGACGACAAGGCCATCATCGAACTGGCCGTGGAGAGCCTGATAGAGAACCTGCGCCAGAACAACCGCGACGTGCTGCCCTGGTTGCGGCAGTACATTGAGCAACAACTGGAGGAAGGCCGTCCGTGGGACGTGCGCCGCGAACTGAAGGACGTGGCGCAGATGATTTTCAAGGAGGAATATCTGAAACGCGCCCTCGACAAGCGCAACCAGACTTTCGACATCCAGCACATCACCGCCTTCAAGAAAACCTTGCAGGAGGAGAAGCACAGGCTGCTGGCTCCCTTGAAGGAAGAGGCGAAGCGATTCGAAGAAATCATGCAAAAGACGGGCATGGACTACGAGGAGCTGTTCAGCTACCAAGACGACGTAGACCGCTTCATCACCCAGATGAAGGACGGAAACACGGAAGCCAACTTCGGGAAGCGTCTGAGCGACATGGCCGACGACCCTCTGAAACTGCTGAAGGCACCCCTGCGCAAGCGCACCGACCTCCGCCCCACCGCCCAGCTGCTTGCGGAACAGCTGAAGCGCATCGGCGAAATGTTCACTCAGGCTATCCCGCGCATCGGCACCCTCAACCTGGCCCTCACCAACCTGACACCCATGGGTCTCCTCGGAGCCATCGACAACGAGGTGAGCCGCCTGTCGGCCGAGCGCAGCCGATTCATGCTGGCACGCACCCCCATCATGCTCCGCAGCATGGTGCAGGGCGAGGATGCCTCGTTCGTCTTTGAGCGCACAGGCAATCAGTTCCACAACATCATGATCGACGAGTTCCAGGACACGAGCCTCATGCAGTGGGAAAACTTCCGCACGTTGCTCCTCGACAATCTGGCATCGGGCGGACTGAGCCTGGTGGTGGGCGACATCAAGCAGAGCATCTATCGCTGGCGCAATGGCGACTGGCGCATTCTCTACGGTCTCGACCACGAGGGCTACCGAGGCACTCCGCTCACGTCGAAGCCCCTTGACGAGAACTACCGAAGCCAGGGGCGCATCGTCCGTTTCAACAACAGTTTCTTCCCCCTGGCGGCTGAAGTGCTCGACAAGATGGAAAGCGGCGACAGCCAGCTGCTGCAATATATCTATAATAAGGAAGAGGTGGAGCAGAAAATCACCACCGACCCCGAGGCGGGCATGGTGCGCATCCGCCTGTGCAAGCCGAAGGGAAAAGAGACAGAGGAGGCATGGCCCCAGATGATGCTTGACGACGTAGCGCTGCAGATAGAGCAGCTGCACGAGGCTGGGGTGCCCTACTGCGAAATGGCCATTTTGCTTCGCCACAACCGGCACATACGCCCGCTGATAACCTATTTTGCCCAAAAGCTGCCCCACATCAGGCTGGTTTCGGGCGAAGCCTTCCTGTTGGGGGCTTCGGTGGCGGTGAAGATGGTGGTGGAAGCCCTGCAGGTGGTGGACGACCCGAACCGCGACCCTGTGGCACTCTTCGACCTGGTCCAGCTCTACCACCGCGAGGTGCTCGGCGAAACGGCGGAAATCCCGCCCTCAAAGCCCGTAGACTATCTGGCCATGCTGCCCGAGGAGTTCCGCAACCGGCTGACGGCACTGCGCCATCTGCCACTCTACGAACTCTGTGAGCGACTCTACCAACTGCTGCAGCTGGAAAAGATTGCCGACCGACAGGATGCCTACCTCTTTACCTTCTTCGACGAACTCTCGGCCTATCTGCGCGACAACCCGTCGGACATCCCCACCTTCCTCCAATACTGGGAAGACCGCCTGCAGACCATCCCGATTCCCGGCAACGAGGTGGACGGCATCTGCATCTACACCATCCACAAGTCGAAGGGGTTGGCCTTCCACACCGTGCTCATGCCCTTTGCCGAATGGGACATCGAGAAAGACCGAACGCAGTCCACCCACTGGTGCCTGCCCAGTGAGCCCCCCTTCAACGAGATGGGCACCCTGCCCATTCACTTCAGCGCCAAGAAGATTCAGGGAACCCTCTTTGAGGACGACTACAAGGCAGAGCACGCCAACCGACGCGCCGACGAACTGAACGCGCTGTACGTGGCATTCACCCGCGCCAAGGGTAACCTGCTCGTCTGGGGCATGAGCCAGCACGACATGGGCGACGGCAAGTGGGACAAGACCGTTGCCGACCTGATGTACGACATCCTCAAGGAACGCCCAGAGTCCCGGCAAGAGGGCGAGAGCGAGGAACAATGGCTCTGCACCTTCGGCACAGCCCCCGACATTCCGGCGACACAGGACAAGAAGGAGACCATGGAAACGGAAGTGACCATGCAATCCTACGAGGGGGGCTTCAGCTTCCGCCAGAGCGGACAAGCCGAGGAATTCATCCGCGCGGCAGGCGAACAGACACCCGCCGACGAGCAACAACTGGGCTATCTGGAACAGGGCAAGCTCCTCCACTACATTTTCAGCCAGATAGAGACGGCCGACGACATCGAACGCGTCACGGAACGCTTTGCCCGACAGGGCGTGCTGAAGTCCCGGAAACAGGTGGAACAGGTGCGTGCCCTGGCCCATAACGGACTGCGCCACGAACGGGTCGGTGACTGGTTCTCGGGCCGTTACCGGCTCTTCAACGAGTGCAACATCCTCATCCCCGACCCTGACCACGCCGGCAAGTTGCTCAAGCGCCGTCCCGACCGCGTCATGCTTTCCGACGACCACATCATCGTCGTAGACTTCAAGTTCGGCAAGGCCGACGAAGCGTACAAGACCCAAGTGAGAGAATACATCCGCATCCTGCAAAGCATGTACCCCTCCCACACCGTCGAAGGGTGGCTGTGGTATGTCTATAAGAACAAAACTGAACAGGTATGAAACCCTTCCTCTATTACGTTGCCAGAGATCTCGTCAGCCGATATGGCAACAACTTGTCGCAAGTGACAATCGTATTCCCGGGCAAACGTGCCGAACTATACATGAATTCCTTCCTGTCGCACTTCGCGCAGGGACCGGTCTGGGCACCGAGGTTTCGCACTATCGACGAACTGTTCCAGCAAATGACCGACCTCACAGAGAGCGACAACATCCTGAACGTCTGCCGCCTCTATCGCATCTATGCCCAGTTGCTGGGCGACGAGGCCGAATCGCTCGACGAGTTTTACGGCTGGGGCGAAATCCTGATGAATGACTTCAACGACATCGACAAGCATTTGGTAGATGCCGACAGCCTGTTTGCCAATGCCGGCGACCTGACACGGTTAGAGGCCACCGACTACCTGAGCAAGGAGCAGATTGCCGCCCTGCAAAAATTCTTCTCCAACTTCGACCCCGAGCACCAGACCCTGCTCAAGGAACGATTCGTGCGGATGTGGGGAGCCATGCCCGAAATGTACCGCCGGCTAAAAGCCGAACTGCGCAGCGAGGGGCTGATGTACAAGGGTGCCCTCTACCGCGAAGTGGCGGAGAAGGTGAAGAGGGAAGGATTAATGAGGAATGGGGCGAAACCAGGGGGAAAGGATGCCAGCGGCTCTGCCGCCTCGCTCGTCGAAGAGAGCAACCCTTCACCAATCTATTGTTTCGTCGGATTCAATGTGCTCGACGATGTCGAAGAGGCACTCTTCGCAGCCCTGCGCGACAGCGGACAGGCACTCTTCTACTGGGACTACGACACCTACTATGCCGCACCGGATTCCGACCATGAAGCCGGCCGATTCCTGCGCCACAACCTGGCGAAGTTCCCCTGTGCGCTCCCCGAGGAGGCAGAGACCGAGATTTTCCAAAACCTGCTCAGCCCCGATAACCTGCCAAGCAGCCTCGCTGGTCGAGGAAAGCAGATTCGCATCCTTTCGGCCTCGACCGACAATGCACAGGTGCGCTACCTGCCCCAATGGCTCGCTACGCTCTCCGAAGCCGACCGCCAGTCGGCCGCCATCGTGCTCTGCGACGAGGCGCTGATGCGCCCTGCCATGCACAGCCTGCCCCAGGAGACCGAAGTCAACATCACCATGGGCTACCCCCTCACCGACACCGCCATCCACGGCTACATCTCGGCACTCATCGACCTACAGGTGGACGGCTACAACGAAGAACTGGGGCACTTCCTCCCCACCGCCCTGGAGCGCGTCGAGAAAAACCCGTTCTTCGCCACCTTCCCACAAGAGTTGCGCCCGCTCGCCCACACGACCGACACCACCGCCCTCATCGACTGGCTCATCGCCGTCACGGAACACCTCGGCCAGTCACTCTCCCAGACCGAGTCGCCCTCGCCCTACAACCAACTCTACGCCGAGGCCACCTTCCAGCTCTACCGCATCCTCAACCAGTTCCGCTGGCTCGTCGCCGACGGGACGCTCTCCGTGCTGCCCAACACCCTGCGACGGCTCATCCGTCAGGCCCTCCTGTCGGCCAGCATACCCTTCCACGGCGACATGGACCAGGGCGTACAGGTCATGGGGCTGCTCGAAGCCCGCAACCTCGACTTCCGCCACCTCATCATGCTCTCCGTCGGCGAAGGCATCCTGCCCCGCCGCAGCAGCGACACATCGCTCATCCCCTACATACTCCGCGCCCACTTCGGGCTGGACACCGTCGAACGGCAGGACAGCGTCTATGCCTACTCCTTCTATCGGCTCCTGCAACGTGCCGAAGACATCACCCTCGTCTACAACGGGAACAGCAGCGGAGCCACCCAACGTGAGCAAAGCCGCTTCCTGCGCCAACTCCTCACCGAGACCACACTGCCCATCACGCAGGGCAAACTCGAAGCCCCCTTCTCCGTCCGTCCGGCGAAGTCCCTCACGCGAGAAAAGGACACCCGCATCATGCAGATTCTCCGCGAGAAGCCAGCCCTCTCCCCGACCGCCATCAACCAGTACATCGAGTGCCCCATGCGCTTCTACTTCCAGCAAGTGGCCCACCTGCGCATGCCCGACCGCCCGCAGGACGGCATCGACAACGCCCGCTTCGGTACCATCTTCCACGACACCTGCGAGACGTTCTACCGACATCTCATCCACATAACAGGCCGCCGTCAGGTGCTCCGTTCTGACCTACAGCCACTCTTCGGCCGCCAGTCGTCGTCCGTGCCGCTCTACGTCGACCTCGTTTTCTGGGTCGACTTCTTCCACGGGCTGGAGTACGATAGTTTCACCCACGCCAAGGAGCGCGAAGACTTTCTCCGCCCCTTCCTCGCCGCCCCCGACCAGCCTACGTTCTGCAAGCAAGTCCTCCAACTCTACGGTGGCCACGCCGAAGCCCGTGACCGCTACTTCACTGGCATCAACATGATTATCCGTAGTGTCATCATCCGCCTCGTCAATCAGTTGCTGCGCTGGGACATGGAGCACGCACCTTTCACCCTCTACGGCATGGAAGTGGACCGATACACACAGTTCACCGTCCCCTCGGGCGACCAAGAGGTAACCCTGCGCGTAGGCGGACGCATCGACCGCATGGACATCATGACCCTCGACGGATGCCCCACCCTGCGCGTCGAGGACTACAAAACGGGAAAGGCTAAAAGCGGCCCCACGACCTTAGAGGCCATTTTCGATGCCTCTGGCCACAACGCTCACGGCTACTACCTGCAGACCTTCCTCTACTCGCTCATCATGAGCCAAGAGCAGCCAGACATGCCCGTAAGTCCCTGTCTCTTCTACGTGCTCTCCGCCACTGACCCCATCGCCTACTCCCCTACCCTCCGCCTGGGCAAGGAGACGGTCACCGACATCCGCACGTTCGCCACCGAGTATGCCGAAAGTTTGCGACGTGTGCTCGCCGAAATCTACGACCCCACGCGCCCCTTCGTGCAAACCCAGGACGAACAGGGGGCCTGCAAGTTCTGCGACTTCCGCCGGCTGTGCGGACGGTGAGCAAGAGACAGCCCGCACACGTCCCCGACGACCAAAAGACTGGGAAATGGACCCTAAGATAGGTCGCAAGTGACATATTTTTAATTTTTAATTTTCAACTTTTAATTATTTGTTGTATCTTTGCAGCCGATTTAAGGATGGTTCGGTAGCTCAGTTGGATTAGAGCAGCAGCCTTCTAAGCTGCGGGTCAAGGGTTCGAGCCCCTTCCGAATCACGAAGAGAGAGAGATTTCCTCCCTCTCTTTTTTCGTTTTAGAGGGCATTGCAGCTCATTACACGGTCACTACGCAGGACAGACACATGGAATGAACCTAAGGAGGTAAACTTCGACCTAATGCTTTAGGTTCTTGTCATCACTATCACAAGGAATCTTTGCTTTCACGGCGTTTTATAGCCAATCGGCCAATGTGAATAACTAATAAAGAAGGGAGAATAACTAAAAAAATATGTTAAAAAGTGAGGGGGAAAAGGAAAAAGTATTACGAAAGTTTTAGTAATACAAAGATTCATGCTTAACTTTGCAGCAGAATAAGCACTGAAACGATTATGAAAAAGGACAAAGAAAGAACACTGACAAAGGCTGAAATGCAAGTGATGAATATCCTGTGGAGTATGGGGAAAGCAGCCGACGTACACGAAGTGGTGGCCCGATACGACGAACCACGACCCGCCTACACCACCGTCAGCACCTTCCTGAAGATTCTATCGACTAAAGGTTTCGTAGATTTCAAAAAAGGAGACGGTAAACAATATCTGTATTTCCCGGTCGTCTCGCGTGCAGAATACACGAGCCGCGTCATGAAGGAGGTGAAGGACAATTTCTTCGGAGGAAGTGCCTCGAAGTTTGTCCAGTTCTTTATGGAGGAGGGCCAACTGAGCGAGTCTGAAATTAAAGAGTTGCTGTCTCTCGTCAGCAAATAACTTTCGACATAGATTGAGCACTATGGGAACACTCACATTATACGCCATCAAGAGCAGCCTGACACTCGCATTGCTCTACCTTCCCTACACGCTGCTGATGCGCAGGGACACTCTGTTCGGGTTCAACCGCACGGCACTGATTGCCATCGTCGGACTTTCGTTGGTGGTGCCCTGTCTCGACCTGCACATCTGGGACAACTCTGCCATCGGTTTACTGGAGCCACAGCAGGAAACCCTGCGACAGATTACCCTGCCCACGTTTGTGGTGGACACCCCCCATTCGTTTCCAGATGAGGGGGAAGTAGCCCCTCAACTCCTCCCCGTTATGGAAAAGGCCGGGAGGTGGCTTGTCCTCCTATATATAACAGGTATGCTCGCATGCCTCCTGTGGAAGGCCGTCGGACTGGTGTGCCTCATACGCTTCATTCCCCGCGGATGCTTGTGGATTGACGAAAGGGAGGACGGCATCACCCTCTATTGTCATGCCGGCCAGGTGGCCCCCTTCTCGTGGATGCACTCCATCGTGATTGGCGAGGAACATGCAACGCAAGGGGCCGTCTTGGAACACGAACTGGCACATGTGCGCATGGGACACTCACGGGACATCGTACTGGTGTCCCTAATGGAGACCCTTCAGTGGTTCAACCCTTGCGTGTGGATGCTTGAGGCCTCGTTGCGTGAAATACATGAATATGAAGCAGATGATGCCGTACTGCGCAGAGGTGTCACTGCCCGTGATTATCAACTTTTACTAATCGAGACGGCCGTGGACAGGAGCCGCTATGCACTGGTAAACTCCTTCAACCACAGCCTGCTCAAAAACCGAATCACTATGATGACCAAACAGAAGACAAGCCCGTGGGCACGCCTGAAAGTCCTCTACGCAGTGCCCCTCACCCTCATCGCCATTGGCGCATTCGCAAGTGGAAAGATTGAGGAGGAGATGGAACCACTCACCTTCATCAATAAGAAGGAAGTGACAAAAACCGCAGTGAAGCAACTCGCCCCAAAGGCAATAGACCGCATTGACGTGCTCGGGCCCAAGAGTGCCGAAAAAATTTATGGGGAGAAAGGAAAGGATGGTGCCGTGCTGATAGAGACAAAAAAGGCTCTACAAAATCCAGAAAAAGAAGTGGCAGCAGACGGCAAAGATGTTATCCACGTCAAGAAAGGGAGCCTCCGTCTCATTGTCGATGGCAAAGAGATGACCGAGCAGGAAGCCATGAAGGCAGTGCAAGGGAAAGAAATCGAGAATGCCGTCAGCACGGAGTCCAATGGCACAGTGGTACTCACAACAAAGACTGCGGAGCCAGACGACAAGGTCTATGACACGCCGGAAGTGTTGCCCGAGTACCCCGGTGGCATGCAGGAATTCTGGAACTGGATGAGCAAGAATCTGCGCTATCCCAAGGAGGCCCAGGAATACGGTATTGACGGACGCATCACCGTAGAGTTTGTCGTAGAGAAGGACGGCAGCATCACTCACATCAAGGAGATAGCCGGACCGAACGGAGCAGAAATCGTGGTCAACGCCTACAAGGCAAAGGACGACTCCCCCGAAGAAGTGACGAAAGAAAAGAAAGACAAGGGACGCAAGGCCCTGCAAGAAGAGGCAATTCGTGCGGTGAAATCCATGCCGAAGTGGACTCCAGGGCGCGAAAAGGGGAAAGCTGTCCGCACCAAATTTGTCCTTCCTGTCATATTCCGGCTCAGTTAAGACAAATGCCAATTCTCATAGTATCAATTTTCAGTTAGTAAATAAGGGTTTCCCGGGAACTCCCTCGCCGCCTGCGACAGGTAGCGAGGGAATTTTGGGCAATCTCTCCGGCAATCACCAGCCAGAAGTTCTTTTGCAGTCCGTTAAAAATCCCTAATTGCACGGGCTATATTTGGCGATATGAAGGGAATGTCTTATCTTTGCAAGCGAAATGTTGAAACTCATGCTCATCGTTCTGGCTGTGGTGGCCGTCAGCATGTTACTGCTGACGGTGAACATCTGGTTGCGCGGAGGGGAGTTCCGCAGTCAGCACATCGGACAGAGTGCTGAGATGCGCCGCCGCGGCATCCACTGTGTGCAGAGCATGGATGCCATGGAACGAAAACAAAGCAGAAAGAGAAAGAGAGTGAAAAACTGAAAACACACTGATATACTTACAAATGAAAAAGACTTACTTGATGGCCTTGGCCATCGGACTGATGGCTGCAAGTTGCGGCAAGAAAGCACAAAACATGGAAGAGCCCCAAACGGCTCCCGAAGAGGCTCAGGGACTGAAGATTGCGTATGTGGAAATCGATACGCTGATGGCCAAGTACCAATTCTGCAAGGACTATGCCGAACTGGCCAACATCGAGGGCGAGAACATCCAGCGCACGCTGACCGGCAAGCAACGTACCCTGGAGCAGCATGCTGCCGCTATGCAGAAGAAATACGAATCGAACGGCTTCACCAGCCAGGAAGAACTGGCTCGCGCTCAGCAATCGCTGCAGGCAGAGCAGCAGGCTCTGCAGGAACTGTCGGAACGGTTGCAGTCGTCCTTCCTCGAGGAACAGAACAAGTATAACGAGGAGATGCGCGACTCGGTGCAGAAGTTCCTGACCGTCTACAACAAGACGAAGAAGTACGACTTCATCATGGCCAAGGCCGGCGACAACATGCTCTTGGCTAACCCGAAATATGACATCACGGACGAGGTGCTGAAGGGCCTGAACAAGCGCTACAAAATCAAGCCTGAGGTGGCAGAGAAACTGAAGAAGAACGAGAAGAAGGACGACGAGAAGAAGAAGTAACTATAAAACATAAATAGAAATATTACTGTCCGCTAAACCATAATCCGCATAGCCCAACTTCTTGACCGTCAGAAGTTGGGCGTTTTCACATTCTTGTACAAGCCCCCTCAGTCTTTTCCCTCATCTTCTGGAGGTGCTTCAGATGCTTCCTCCAACAT
>JAFTEX010000082.1 GCA_017453445.1 Bacteroidaceae bacterium | reverse complement strand
TTCTCGTAGGCGGCAGTGCCAACCTCCCACGAACCATCGACAGTGCCGTGCTTCACGAATGCGCTGACGGGCAGCAGGTCGCCGGCCTGAGCGTTGATGGGGCGAACCAGTTCCTTGACGAATGCGGGAGCGTTGTCCTCCTTAGCCTCGTCGTCGGGCAGGTTGGCCCACTCGGGCTTCACGGTCAGCTGCTGGTATTCGCCACCGCGGTCGATGGCAGCATAGTTCTTGTCCACCACGTCCTGACCCTTGGCACCGTAGCTCTTCAGGGCGGCAGCCTTCATCTTCTCGACGGCGAGCTCCACGGGGATGACGCCGGTGATGCGGAAGAAGGCCGACTGCAGGATGGTGTTGGTGCGGTTGCCCAGACCAATCTCCTGTGCAATCTTGGTGGCGTTGATGGTATATACGGTGATGTTGTTCTGTGCGAAGTACTTCTTCACCTTGTTGGGCATGAACTTCTCCAGTTCGTCGGCGTCGAAGATGGTGTTCAGAAGGAACTGGCCGTTCTTCTGCAGACCACGGGTCACGTCGTACATGTGGAGGTAGGCCTGAACGTGGCAAGCCACGAAGTTGGGCGTGGTCACCAGATAGGTCGAGCGGATGGGCGTGTCGCCAAAGCGCAGGTGCGAGCAGGTGAAGCCGCCCGACTTCTTGGAGTCGTACGAGAAGTATGCCTGGCAGTACTTGTCGGTGTTGTCACCGATAATCTTCACCGAGTTCTTGTTGGCACCCACGGTACCGTCGGCACCGAGGCCGTAGAACTTGGCCTGGAACATACCCTTGCCGCCGAGAGCAATCTCCTCAACCTCGGGCAGCGACGTAAAGGTGACGTCGTCCACGATACCGACGGTGAAGTGGTTCTTGGGTTCGGGCATAGCCAGGTTGTTGAACACCGAGATAATCTGGGCGGGCGTGGTGTCGTGCGAGCCCAGACCGTAGCGGCCGCCGACGATGAGGGGACGGTTCTCCACGTCGAAGAAGGCATCCTTCACGTCGAGGTACAGGGGTTCGCCATTGGCACCGGGCTCCTTCGTGCGGTCCAGTACGGCAATCCTCTTCACCGTCTTGGGCACACTGGCCAACAGGTGCTTCACCGAGAAGGGGCGATACAGGTGCACACTGATCATGCCCACCTTCTGGCCCTGCTGGTTCAGGTAGTCGATGGCCTCGCGGGCGGCATCGGTGGCCGAACCCATGAGGATAATCATGCGGTCGGCATCCTCGGCACCGTAGTAGGAGAAGAGGTGATACTCGCGGCCGGTAATCTTGGAGAGTTCGCCCAGATACTTCTCGACCACTTCGGGCACTGCATCGTAGTAGGGGTTGCAGGCCTCGCGGTGGGTGAAGAAGGTCTCGGGATTCTCGGCCGTACCACGGGTGATGGGGCGCTCGGGCGACATGGCGCGGTCGCGGAAGCGCTTGATGTACTCTTCCTTAACCAGCGGACGCACGTCCTCCTGGTCCAGGAGCTCAATCTTGTGATACTCATGCGAGGTGCGGAAGCCGTCGAAGAAGTTGACGAACGGCACGCAGGTCTCCAGTGAGGCCAGGTGGGCAGCAGCGGTCATGTCCATAACCTCCTGCACCGAACCCTCGCACAGCATGGCGAAACCAGTCTGGCGGCAGGCCATCACGTCCTGATGGTCGCCGAAGATACACAGCGAGTGGCTGGCCAGCGTGCGGGCGCTGACGTCGAAGACGCAGGGAATCAGCTCACCGGCAATCTTGTACATGTTGGGAATCATCAGGAGCAGACCCTGAGAGGCGGTGAACGTGGTGGTCAGTGCACCGGCCTGCAGCGAACCGTGAACGGCACCGGCGGCACCGGCCTCGGACTGCATTTCCTGCACGCTGACAGTCTGGCCCCACAGGTTCTTGCGGCCACGGGCGGCCCACTCGTCGACGTGCTCAGCCATGGGCGAGCTGGGAGTGATGGGGTAGATAGCAGCTACCTCCGAGAACATGTAGCTCACGTGAGCCGCAGCCTCGTTACCATCACAGGTGATAAATTTCTTTTCTTTTGCCATAATACTTTTGGTTTTGTGTTATAGTGTGTAAAGTCTTTAGGGTCTTTAGGGCCTTTAAGGTCCTTAGGGTCAATAGAGGAAGCCGAAGAGCCAGAGCGGAATCTGGCGGTCGTAGCCTCGCTTGATGCCGTTAAGGGCTGTGTACACCCCGTTCTGTTGCCTGCGGGGTTCCTCTGTGAGCAGGCGGAAGCGGTGTTTGCAATCGACCACGAAGTCACACGTCCGGTCCCCGGTGTTTATGATGTGGCGTCCCCACAGGGCATTCTGGAAGAAACAGTCGATGGCCTCCTTCTCGTCCACCTGCTGCGGCAGCATGGCATACATCAGGTTCGGGTTGTGGAGCATCACTTTGGCCGGTTTCTTGGGGGCGCTCTCTCCCAGTCGGTACAGCACATTCACCAGTCGGGCATCGGCCAGATATTTGATGTAGTTGGCCACGGTGGCGCGGCTCGTCTGTATGTCGATGGCCAGTTGGCTCACGTTGGGTGCCGCATTGCGGCTCATGGCCAGCAGGTAGAGCAGTTTCTTTATCTTTGACAGGTATTTCAGTTCGATTTGTTTGATGAGCAGGATGTCCACCTCAATCATCATGTTCATCACCTTGATGAGGTTTTCCGAGAAGTTGCGTTGTTCCAGGAAGAAGGGGTAGTAGCCGTGGTGGATATAGCTTTGGAAGTGCTCCAGCGGGTTGCACACCTGGCACACCTCGGCCGTGATGCGCGTATGCTGGTTCAGCACCTCCTCCAGCGAGTGGGCTTTCAGGTTCAGCCCCGTCTTCAGGTTCAGGTATTCCCGGAACGAGAATCCGCGCAGGTTGTAGCTGGCCACGATGCCGTTCAGTTCGGGGTTTTCTTCTTTCAGGCGCATGACGCTGCTTCCCGTGAACACTATCTTCAGTCCGGGCAGGTTGTCGTAGCATTTTCTCAGTTCGCAGCTCCATTCCGGGTCTTTGAACACTTGGTCGATGAGCAGCACTTTGCCTCCTCCGTCGTAGAACTCCTTGGCGAAGTCCGAAATGGACTTGCCTTGGAAGTAGAAGTTGTTCATGTTGATGTATAGGCATTTGCGCTCTGCGGCATTGAAGTTTTCTTTGGCATATTGCAGCAAGAACGAGGTCTTGCCCACGCCGCGACTTCCTTTGATGCCGATTAATCGCTTCGACCAGTCGATTTCGTCCATGAGTGCACGTCTGACGGGTGCGTGCATGTGTTCTACAAGATAAGAATGTGTCCTAAAGAAAGCTTCCATGGCTGCAAAGTTACAAAAAAAATGAGAAATTGCAAAGTCGAAGTGGCAAAATAATGCTTCTTGCAAACGTAAAATCTGCCACCCTTTCACAATTTCACGCATAACTTTTGTCCATTTCGAATTTAATTCCTAACTTTGCCCCGAAATTACGATTAACAAACGTTTTATTTATTCTAAAACTACATGATTATGAAAGGATTAAAAGTTTGGGCAGGCGTGATGTGCGTGGCACTCATCCTGTCGGGTTGTGGGGGTATGAGCAACACGGGCAAGGGTGCCCTCATCGGTACGGCTTCCGGCGGTGCGGCCGGTACGGGTATCGGTGCGCTCATCGGTCACTTGGTAGGTGGCAAGAGCGGTGCCAAGAAGGGTGCCATCATCGGTGCTGCAGCCGGTGTGGCTGTCGGTGCTACTGCCGGTACGCTCATTGGCCGCAAGATGGACAAGGCTGCCGCTGCTGCCAAGGCTCTGGAGGCTGCCCAGGTGGAGAAGACCACCGACTCCAACGGACTGGATGCCGTGAAGGTGACCTTCGACAACGGCATTCTCTTTGCCGTGGGTAAGAGCTCGCTGACTCCCAGTGCTCAGGCTTCGCTGAAGAAGTTTGCCACGAACGTGCTGAATGTCTACACCGATTGCGATGTCAGCATCTGCGGTTTCGCAAGTTCTGACGGTTCGGAGGCCACCAACCTCACGCTGAGCCAGAACCGTGCCGCTGCCGTCACCAACTATCTGACCGGCAACTGCGGTGTGGCCAACAAGCAGATTAAGAGCACCATTGGCTATGGCGAGGACCCCAACTACCTCGTCTACAATGCCAGCGGCAAGGAGGATGTGAACGCCAGCCGTCGCGTAGAGGTTTATCTCTATGCCAGCGATGCCATGATTAAGGCCGCTGAAGCAGGTACCTTGCAGTAATGCTGAAAAAGTTACAGAAATTCTTGAGATGGATTGTGCTCCTGTTCTTTGGGAGCACAATCCTTTCTGTTTTTCTCCTCCGCTGGTGTCCGGTCTACGTGACGCCGCTGATGTTCATCCGTTGCGGCCAGCAGGTGTGGCGCGGCGAGAAGATTCGCCTCCACCACCACTGGGTGCCGATGGCGGAGATGGCCGAGCCGTTGCCCCTGGCCGTCATGGCCAGTGAGGACCAGCGTTTCCTGGAGCATCACGGTTTCGACTTCGGAGAAATCGGGAAGGCCGTGGAGGACTACCGCCGGGGCAAGCGTCAGCGCGGTGCCTCCACCATCAGTCAGCAGACGGCGAAGAACGTCTTCCTCTGGCCGGGCCATTCGTGGCTGCGCAAGGGGTTGGAAGTCTATTTCACGGGGCTCATCGAACTCATCTGGGGCAAGCAGCGCATCATGGAGGTCTATCTCAACAGCATCGAGATGGGCGACGGCATCTATGGAGCCGAGGCGGTCAGCCAGCTCCATTTCGGCTATCCGGCCCGCGACCTCACCCGGGCCAACTGTGCCCTCGTGGCGGCCACGCTGCCCAATCCGTTGAAGTACAGTTCGGAGCATCCCTCCGCCTACATGCTCAAGCGGCAGACCTGGATCATGGGGCAGATGCGATACCTGGAGAAGCACATGGACCTTGAGACATTAAGAAAGTGAGACGTTAAGACATTGAGACCTTGAGACGCTGAGAAAATGAGACGGCTTTTATTCCTGATTCTTATCCTTCACTCTTCCCTCCTGTCCCTTCATTCCCGGGACGAGGACAGTCTCCGTGTGGTCACGCTGCTCACGCAGGGGCAGCGCGAAGCCACGCAGCCGCTCCATCTCTGGTATGCCCGTCAGCTGCTCGGGGTGCCCTACGTGGGCCAGACCTTGGAGGTGAACGCCGAAGAGCGTCTGGTGGTCAACCTCCGCGAACTGGAGTGCACCACGTTTGTCGAGACGGCCCTGGCCCTGGCCCTGACCCATGCCGGGGGCAGCACCCGCTTCGAGGACTATTGCCGCCACCTGACACGCATCCGTTACCGCGACGGCCTGCTCGACGGCTATGCCTCGCGCAATCACTATTTCACCCAGTGGATTCAGAGCAACGAGCGGCAGGGCATCGTCCGCGAGCTCACGGCCGGGCAGGCTCCCTTCACCGCCGTCCAGACGCTTGACCTCCACTTCATGAGCGACCATCCTCAGTACTATCCCATGCTCAAGTCCGACACGGCGGCGCAGCGGCTCATACGCCACTACGAACTGGCCGGCAGCGGCCGGCCGGTGCGCTACATTCCCCGCTCCCAGCTGAACCAGCTTCAGGACTCGCCGCTCGGGGTGGTCCGTGACGGCGACATTCTGGCCATCGTGACCCGTAAGGACGGGCTCGACACCAGCCACATCGGCCTGGCCGTCTGGGGGCGCGACCGCCGGCTTCATCTGCTCAATGCCAGCCAGATACACAAGCAGGTGGTCTTGGAGCCGATGACGCTCTACCAGTACATGGGGAAGCATCCCTCGCAACTTGGCATCCGCGTGATACGTCCGCTTTTTTGATTAGTCGTAATCCCGGAATATCCGGAAACCCCGGAAACCCCGGAAACTCCGGAACCCCCGGAAACCCTAAAAAAACTGCTTATGAGGCTCATTCGTGTTTTCTTTTTGCTCCTTTGGGGCTGCGCTTCGGCCAGTGGGCAGCAGTCGCGCACGTGCTCGCCTGACATCCGCTCGCTGCAACTTTCCGTCGACGGCGACCCGCTGCTTCCCCCCGTGCTCACGCAGGGCAAGCACCAGCGGCTGACCGTGGAGTTCGACGAACTCAGCCACGACTATCATCGGCTGATTTATCACGTGGAGCACTGCAATGCCGACTGGACCCCCACCGAGGGACTCTTCGAGAGCGACTTCCTCTCGGGCTTCAACGACCAGCCCATTGAGGACTACGAAAACTCCTTCAACACGACCCAGCTCTACACCCACTATCGCTTCTCCCTCCCCAATGCCGAGACCCGTATGCTCCTTTCCGGCAACTACCGGGTCACGGTCTATGACGACGACGACCCCCAGACTCCCTTGCTGCAGGCAGAGTTCTGTCTGGTGGAGCCCACCATGAGCATCATGGCCCAGCTGTCCGGCAACACCGACATCGACTTCAACCAGTCCCATCAGCAGCTCAGCTACACCGTCTCTTACGGCGACAACCGCGTGGCCGACCCCTTGCGCGAACTGCACACCGTGGTCATGCAGAACCGCCGTCAGGACACGCGGGTCTTCGACCTCCAGCCCAACATCCAGAAGGCCACGGGCGTGGAGTTCACCCATCGGCGCGAACTCATCTTCCCGGCGGGCAACGAGTTTCATAAGTTCGAGATGCTGGACGTGGAGAAGCCCGGCCTGAACATCGACCACGTCCGTTGGTACGAACCCTACTACCACGTCACGCTCTATGCCGACCAGCCTGCCCGCAACTACGTCTATGACGAGGACCAGGATGGCGGTTTCGTCATGCGCAACGACAACGACGAGGGCGACGATGCCCTCACCAGCGAGTATGTCTGGGTCCATTTCACCCTGCAGGCTCCCCGTGCCGGCGGGGCAGGGGAGGGCACACCCACGCTGCGCCTCTACGGGCAATGGGCCTCGACGGTGCCCGCCGAAGAGACCGTGCTGGCCTGGGACGAGGCCGTACACGCCTACACCGCCACTGCCTATCTCAAGCAGGGCTACTACAACTACCAGTATCTATGGGAAGACGGAACGTCGCCGGACGGCAACTTCCATGAGGCCGAGAACGAGTACATCATTCTCGTCTACCATCGCCCGCAGGGCGGACGCTACGACCGGCTTGTGGCCTGTCGGGTGTTCAAGAGCCGCTGACGCCCATTTCGGTCAGCCCGTTCTCGTGCCATGTGCTGAGCAGCGTCTGGGCGTCCGTGTAGGCCTCTTCGCGTTCCACGTCGTAGTTTTCCACCAGGACGTCGGCCACGTCGTCGGCCGTGAAATCCTTGCCTTTCACCGCGTTCCAGACCAGGGCTGCGCTCTCGTTCAGATAGATAATCTTGCTGAAGTCGATGTTTTTGCGGCCCGTGGCCACGATGACGTATTCGCCGCAGACGTTGCGTACTTCGAATCCCTCCTTTATCTTCATAGTGTTTCCTTTTTTTCTTTTTTTAGGGCCGTCTTTAGAGTCTTTAAGGTCCTTTGGGTCGTTAGGGTCTTTAGAGTCCTTAGGTTCTTTAAGGTCTTTAAGAGGTCTCCTTAGGGTCTTTTTCAGACCATCTCTTTGTAGATGAACAGCAGATAGCGCCTCACGGGCAGCAGGCGTCGCCAGAGCCGGATGCGCCGTTGCAGCCGTCGGTCCGTGGCGGGCAGTGTGCGTTGGGGGCGCAGGTAGTGGGTCACGACGCCTGCCACGTCTTTCCGTCGGCAGTGTTCTGTGCCCCGGATGTTCCCGTCGCCCATCAGGGTCACGTCGTCGCCCTCCAGTCCGATGATGCGGTGCAGCACGTAGTGGTCCGGCTCAATCTCCGCCAGTACGGCGTCTCCCACGTGCAGTTCGCGGGGCGCGTCGAGGATTACGCGGTCGCGCTGGTGTTCCAGAAAGGGGCGCATCGAGTAGCCCTTGACGAAGATGGTGGCCGTGTGTCCGTCCCGTATCACGTCGCGTGCCAGTCCCAGCAAGACGCGGTTCGGAATCTCCTTCCGTGGTTCCGTGCCTTGCACCCCGTTGCGCTGCCTGTAGCTCCTGCGCACCGGCCACAGCAACCCTCTCACTATTTTTCGGATTAGTTCTTTCACCCCTCTTTCTTACCTCTTACCTCTTACCTCCTACCTCTTACCTCCTACCTCTTTTCCCTTCTCCCTTTTCAATTTTCCCTTTTCAATTTTCCCTTTTCAATTTTCAATTTTCAATTTTCCCTTTTCAATTTTCCCTTTTCAATTTTCAATTTTCACTTCTCCCCACTAACCGTCCGATAGCACAGCCACGCGGCCTCTGCGTCGGGCAGGCAGCCCAGTTCGTAGATGCCCACTTTGCCGATGATAGCCGTCAGCGTGTCGCAGATGCCCAGGTAGATGCGCTCGTCCCACTTCATGCTGCTCGTGGCGGGCAGCAGTTGTGCCAGTGCTTCCACGGCCCCCATGCGTCGGATTTCGTTCTTGGGCCGTTGGTAGAGGCGGACGATGGCCCCAACGGGTGCCTGAATGTTGCGGTAGCAATGCGTCTTGCCGCTCCAGGGCGTGCCGAAGATGACGGGCTGTCCGTCCACGATGCGCACCACGGGGTTGTCGTCGTTCATCAGGTCGCAGCCCGGTATGTTCTTGTACCAGAGAAAGGTGTGCGTGCTCTTGCCAGTGCCGCTCGGGGCGGTCATCAGATAGCCCCGTCCGTCCTTGCGGATGACGCTGGCGTGGAGCAGAACGGTCTGCTTGTCGGCCGAGGCAAAGGCGTAGGTCATCATGAGTGAATTGTTCAGGGCGAAAGCCCGGTTGCCCGGCTCCTCGGCTGTCAGGGCCACGGTGCAGTGGGCAAAGGTGGGGTCGGCGTGCAGCACGCCGCAGAACTTGCCGCGTGCATTGGTGATTTCTATCAGGTAGCCCTTGTCGGGGAGCTGATAGACCCCGTAGTTGTTGCCGCTGCCGTCGAACTGGCCAATCTCGTCGCGCTCGCCTTCGTAGCGGAAACTGTCGTCGACGACGAGTTCGAACAGCGGCGTCTCCCCCTCTTCGGGAGCCTCTGTGACAAAAGGACGGAACGAGGGAATCAACGTTTCATCATTGCCCTCGTCCTTGAATCGAATCACGGCCAGATGGCCGGCGATGCGGTATAGTGCGGTTCTCATTCTCTCGGTTGGTTCGTTAGGGGGTTGCAGGCGGAGCCTGGTTCCCGGTCGGGTCGGTCCATTCTTCCGTCTCGAAGCGGAAGCGGTCGATGCTCAGGAACCTTATCTCCACGCCGTGCTTCTCGCGGTACTTCCGTCTGATTTTCTGGTACTTCTTCTCCATTTTCGCCTTGTTCTTGCCGAAGAAGACCACGCACGTCATGCCCTCATGGCCCATCTGGGCCAGCCGTCGGTTGAGTTGCAGCGAGTAGAGCGAGCGGTCCGAAAGGAATCCGTTGGGCTGGATGTAGCCGTCCAGATTCTGCAGTTCGGTCATCACGGCCACGGAGTCCTTGAACGACGTGGCGAAGCCGAACATATAGATGGGATACCTGCGCGGGCGCAGGTCGTAGGCGTGGCACGTGAGGGACACGGCCGCTGCCAGACACAGGCAGAGCACGAACAGTTTCCTCATCCCAGATACGATTTCAGAAGTTTGTTCTTCGAGTTCTGGCGCAGCCGGCGGATGGCCTTCTCCTTGATTTGGCGCACGCGTTCGCGGGTCAGGTTGAACTCGTCGCCGATTTCCTCCAGCGTCATTTCCTGACGACCGATGCCGAAGAACATCTGTATGATGCTCTTTTCGCGTTCGGTCAGCGTGTCCAGGGCGCGGTCGATTTCGCGCGACAGGCTCTCGTTCACCAGCGTGCGGTCGGCCATGGGGGAGTCGTCGTTCACCAGCACGTCGAGCAGCGAGTTGTCTTCGCCCTCCACGAAGGGGGCGTCCACCGAGATGTGGCGACCGCTCACCTTCATCGTGTCGCTGATCTTGTCCACCGGCAGGTCCAACTCTTCAGCCAGTTCGTCGGGGCTCGGGCGGCGCTCGTTCTCCTGCTCAAACTTGCTGAAGGCCTTGCTGATGCGGTTCAGCGACCCCACCTGGTTCAGAGGCAGTCGGACGATGCGGCTCTGCTCGGCCAGTGCCTGAAGGATGCTCTGGCGAATCCACCACACGGCGTAGGAGATGAACTTGAAGCCACGTGTCTCGTCGAATCGTTCGGCAGCCTTGATCAGTCCCAGGTTGCCCTCGTTGATGAGGTCGGGCAGCGAGAGGCCTTGGTTCTGGTACTGCTTGGCGACGCTGACCACGAAGCGCAGGTTGGCGCGTGTCAGTTTCTCCAGGGCTTCGTGGTCGCCCTTGCGGATGCGCTGAGCCAGTTCCACTTCCTCTTCCACGAGTATTAGGTCCTCGCGGCCGATTTCTTGCAGATACTTATCGAGGGAGGCACTCTCTCGGTTCGTAATGCTTTTGGTGATTTTTAACTGCTTCATTCTGAAAAGTACATATTTCGGGCGCAAAAATAGTAAATTTTTTTGGGAAATTCAATATTTTGCGCGAATTTATTTTTTGGGGGGGCTTCCCGGGGGGCGGATGTTCCGGATGTTCCGGGTTTTCCGGATATTCCGGATTTTCCGGACATTCCGGATATTCCGGGGCCTCCGGCTTGGCTAATGCCGTAGCCAACCGTTCCGCTCCGGGGAGGGGGCTTCCCCCCTCCCGAGAGCGGAACGGTCGGCTTTCGTTCACGGTCCGGGCGGTCAGTCGTTCAGGTCGACTACGAAGCTTACCTTGCGGCCGCTGGGCTTCACGGCCTTGATCCACAGGGCACGGTCGCTCGACTGGTTGGCTTCCTTCACCACTTCTTCCCAGTCCTCCACCGTCTCCATCTTGCGGTCGTTCACCTCCAGCAGGATGGTGCCCTTCGTGGCGCCGGCCTCCATCATCTTGCCGCGACGGATGGCGTTGATGTTCAGACCGTAGCTCAGGTCCAGACTCTGCTTCTCCTCCTGGCTGATGGGCTTCAGCGATACACCCAGCTGGTCGAGGTCCACCTCCTTCATCACCTTCGTGCTGCCCTGCGAGTTGCGCAGTGTCACCTCGGTGGTCTTCGTCTTCTTGTTGCGGATGTAGGTCAGCTTCACCTTGTCGCCGGGCTTGTGCTGGGCTATCTGTTCCTGCAGTTCCGACATCTTGTTGACCTCCTTGCCGTCGATCTGTGTCACAATGTCACCCTTCTCCAGGCTGCCCTCTTCGGCGGCGCTGCCGTCTGACACTTTGTCAACGTAGACGCCCTTCACGGTGCCCAGGTCGGGCGACTCGCCCTTGGCCTTCTGCTGGTCGATGTACTTGTCCACGTCCATGCCCGTCACGCCGAGGATGGCGCGCTGCACGGTGCCGTAGACCTTCAGGTCGCTGACCACCTTGTTCATGATGGTGGTGGGGATGGCGAAGCCGTAGCCCGTGTAGGAGCCGGTCTGGCTGTAGATCATCGAGTTGATGCCCACCAGCTCACCCAGTTCGTTCACCAGGGCACCGCCGGAGTTGCCGGCGTTGATGGCCGCGTCGGTCTGGATGAAGCTCTCCACGCCGTTGGCCCCGAGGGAGCGTGCCTTGGCCGAGACGATGCCGGCAGTGACGGTGGAGGTGAGGTTGAAGGGGTTGCCCACGGCCAGCACCCACTGGCCCAGGCGGAGGTTGTCGGAGTTGCCGATTTTGATGGCAGGCAGGTTCTTGGCGTCGATTTTCACCAGTGCCAGGTCGGTGGTCTCGTCCGTGCCGATGATGCGGCCTTTGAACTCGCGGCTGTCGTTGAGCTTGACGGTGATTTCGTCGGCCTGGCCCACCACGTGGTTGTTCGTCACGATGTAGCCGTCCTGCGAGATGATGACGCCGGAGCCGGCCCCGTGGCGGTCGGGCTGCTTGTATTCGCGCTGCTGGGGCTGCTGGCGGCGACCGCCGAAGCCTAAGAAGTCGCCGAAGAAGTCCTCAAACGGGTCCTGCACCTGCACCTTCTGGGTCTTCCCCTCGATGGTCACGGAGATGTAGACCACGCTGTTCACCGCCGTCTCGGCAGCGGTGGTCAGGTCCACGTAGCCGCCGGGGGCTGCCACCTGCACGGGGCTGTCCGGACGGGGCTCTGCCACGTTCTTGTTGTTCACCACAGCTGCGGTCACCACGCTGCTGCCCAACACCAGGACAGCTGCGCCAATCCAGTTTCTTGTCTGCTGATTCATGTTCTTTTTTCCTTTTATGGGTTGATATGTTTGTGCGTTGTCTCAGTTTTCTTGACACAAATTTAGTGCAAAAGTTTCATTGGCGGACAC
>JAFTEX010000009.1 GCA_017453445.1 Bacteroidaceae bacterium | reverse complement strand
GTCCGAAAAAATGTGTACTTTTGCCCATGGTTATGTTTGTTTATGTTTGGCGACTGCAAATATAACCAAAAGGGCTGACACCTTTGAGTGGTGACAGCCCTAATTTTTGTCTGATGACTTAATGTTTACCGGACAGTAATAGTTTTAAAAGAAGCCTCCCTTGCGTCACAGTTGTGGCGCAAGGGAGGCTATAGTATTGTATCCGCCATGAGAAAGTATTCCCATGCTTGCGCCACAGCTGTGACGCAAGCAGTGCCTATGGTACCACGCAGTCAATGCACTGCAGATCCCGCTCTGAAGAACTGGTTCCGTAGAGCAACTGATAGCGACCGGAGAGGGAACGCACGGTGTTGGAGCGTGTGTCGAAGCGTTCAAAGGTCTTATCCGTCAGAGGGATGACAACGGTCTGACGCTCGCCGGGCTTCAGGGTCACACGCGTGAAGCCCTTCAAGGAACGGATGGGGCCGTCGGGGTCGTCGAGCGAACGGACATAGAGCTGCACCACCTCGCTGCCCTCGCGCCTCCCCGTATTCTTCACGGGGACGAGCAATTCGCCCTGAATCCGCCGGTTCTGTCCTTTGGCCTTGAGCCCCTTGAGCTTGGCCCTGCCGACGGCGAAGGTGGTGTATGAGAGGCCGTAGCCAAAGGGGAAGAGCGGCTGCCCCGTGAAGTAGCGATAGGTGCGCCCTGCCATGTGATAGTCCTCGAAGTCGGGCAAGTCGCTGACGCTCCGATAGAAGGTGACGGGCAGCTTGCCCGAGGGATTGCAGTCGCCAAAGAGCACGTCGGCCACCGCGCGCCCTCCCTGTTCGCCTGGGTACCAGGCTTGCAGGATGGCATCGCAGGTCTGCAGCTCGGGTTCCATGGCCATGGCTGAACCGCTGCAGTTGACAAAAACCACGCGCTTGCCTGCCCGATGCAGGGCGGCGAGCATGCGACGTTGACGCTCAGGCAACTGAATATCGTCGCGGTCGCCACCGCGGAAGCCCGGTTCGTTGACGCTCATCTCCTCCCCTTCAAGGCGCGACGAGATGCCGCCCACGAAGATGACCGTTGCAATGTCCTCGGGCACCTGCGCCAGAAGTTCCTCGTCCGAGAGTTCACGATAGCGGTTGATGTCGAATTGCAGTTCCGCATTCCCCCCGGCCTGGAAGTAGTCTATCTGTATCGTGTAGTCGCGTCCACGCTCCAGGCTGACCATACGATCGCGATAGAGCGTGCCTTGCGTGCGCCACTCGTCGACCAGCGTGTCGCCGTCCAATATCAGGCGGAACCCGTCGTCACCAGCTATGCGAAACTGCAAGGTCTCGGTCTCCGGGGCCCGGAACGTGCCGTGGAGTTGGACGGAGAAATTCTCGCGCGCCACACCTTGAGCGATGAATCCCGACTCGTTCAGGTTGAAGTTGACGGGACGGTCAAAGGTGCGGTGTGCCACGGGTTGTCCTTTCATGTCGGTATTGTCCCAAATGGTAGCCTCAAGCCCGCGCGTCCCGAGATGGGCAAAGCGGTTCTCCGTGCGCACGTTCTTGCTGACGTAGCCACAACCATCGATGAAATGGACGTTTTCTGCGCCCACCTTCTCACGAAGCCCCTCCAGAATGGTCACGGCATGTGCCGGTCGTCCGGAGTAGTTGCCCAGGAGCATCGTGCTGTCGTTGGCATTAGGTCCCATGACCACATACTTGCTGTTGCGATGGTATTCCAGTGGGAGGGTGTTGTCTCTGTTGTGCAACAGGACAAGCGTCTCATGCGCCATGTCGAGTGCCAGTTGACGATGTTCGGGTCGGTTGACCAGGTCCATGCCGAGGGCATTCCAGTGAGCCACGGAGTCGGGGTCGAAGTCCCCCAGGCGGATGCGTGCCACGATGATGCGGCGCAAGTTCTCGTCGATGCGTTCTTCGGCAATGAGTCCCTGCCTTACGGCTTCGGGCAGGGAGGTGTAGCTGCCGCCGCAGTTGAGGTCGGTGCCCCCCACGACGCCACGCACAGAAGCATGTTCCACGTCGGGTTCCACGGCATGATGTCCCTCACGCCAGATATCGTTGATGGCATCGCAGTCGCTGACCACGATGCCGTCGAAGCCCCATTCGTCGCGCAGGATGTGGCGCAGCAGACGCTGGTCGCTGCAACAGGGTTCGCCGTCGATGCTGTTGTAGGCACACATCACCTCACGCACGTTGGCCTCCGTGACCAGTGCCTTGAAGGCGGGCATGTATGTTTCCCAAAAGTCGCGCTGGGGCAGGTTGTCGATGCTGATGCGATGGCGGCTCCATTCGGGACCGCTATGGACGGCAAAGTGCTTGGCACAGGCCATGGTCTTGTAATAGCGAGGCCTGGCCGGGTGCGCCTCATTCACGCCTTGCGGCACGAAGGGCATGCCTTGCAGACCGCGCACCACGGCCTTGCCCATGCGAGCCGTAAGATAAGGGTCTTCGCCGTAGGTTTCCTGTCCGCGCCCCCAACGCGGGTCGCGGAAGATATTGATATTGGGCGTCCAGACCGATACGCTCTGGAAGGTGTCGAACGAGCCCGTCCGGGCGGCTTTGTTGTATTTGGCGCGTTGCTCGGTGCTGACGGCATCGAAGACACGGTGGAGCAGCAGGTCGTCGAACGAGGCGGCCATGCCGATGGGTTCGGGAAAGACGGTGGCAAAGCCGGAAAACCCCACACCGTGCAGAGCCTCGCCCCACCACTGGAACTGGTGAATGCCCAAACGGTCGACGGCTGGCGAATAATGCATGAGCAGGCAAGCCTTTTCCTCGATGGTCAGGCGGCTGCAGAGGTCGGCTGCACGCGCTTCGTCAGAGAGCCGGGGATCCCGGAAGGGAGGGATGCCCTCTCCCACCCTCATGGGCTGGGCACTGCCCCATACGGCCCACAGGGTTGCTATGAGCGGAAAGAAGATGTGTTTCATGAGATTGTCAGTCGCTATCGTACGAAATGCTTTGTGGTGGCTGTGGTGCCGTCGCTGTAGGTGACCCGCCGCAGGGCCACGCCCCGATGGAGGCTGTCCGCTGAGATGCGGCGCCCCTGAAGGTCGAAGTGTTCGGTGCGAAGGGCCGTGGGCGAAGCGGCCTCTGCCGGACGGATGGCATCCGTCTTGGGATTGGCCAGATGAAAACGGACCACGCGGACATCCTTTTGAGGAACGGGAACGACTATCTGGCGGTTCTGCACCTCGACGGCCGTGCCCGTCCAGAGTTCCTTGACCTCAGTCAACGCTTCGTCGTCGGCAAGGCCGAGGTCGGCGAGAGGAATGGTGTAAGAGGTGTTGCTGCCCGTATAGTTGAAGGCCGCAACGTAGACAAACGAGTCGGCCTGCTGCACGAAGAGGCTTTGGGCATTATCGTCTTTCCCGTTGTACTCTTTGTGGCCGTAGAGCGGTCGGAACGAGCGTCCGAGGTCGGCCATGCGGTTGATGTCGGCATTGAGCATCACCTGCTGGGCACGCTGACGGCTCAGGGCGTTGCTGCCGCGTCCGCTCTGGTCGGAGGGACTGAAGTTGTCGGCCACCAATATCATGCCCGAGACGGCCCCCGTGGTGAATCGGGCGCGGTTCTCGCCGAGGGTGTTGTTTAGCTGTTCGTTGGCCCCGATGAGCACGATGTGGTCGGGGTCGTTGTACTGGTAGAGGCGGTCGGTCCACCATCCGCCCGAAATGGCATTCATGCAGTATTCCGAATGGCCTATCTGGCCCCACGTGTCGCAGGCGATGCGGCGCGAGTTGGCGTAGCCGTGGGGGAAGAGGGGGGCAATGGAGAGGGCGAGGAATACATCGTACTTCTCGCACTGCTGCTGCAGGTAGCGTATGCCGTCGTTATAGGCCTCGACGGCGGTGGTGATGCCCTCCTTGTAGTAACTGTCGGCCTGGATGATGCCGCAGTTGAGGAAGTCGGCCTTAATCCAGCGGTTCCCCTTGGCGGCCTGGTCGCGCACGAAGTTGACGATGCCCTGTTTCGTGACGGGATGCGTCGGGTCGGCACAGTAGGCTCCGTCGTACTTGACAGGCTTGCCGTTAATCTTCAGCACGGCGTCGCGCATGACACCCGTCACCCGTTGGCCGTCCTTGGTCCACGAAACGGAGTAGTTGTTGATGCTGTTCTCGTCCCACCAGAGGGAGAAGGGTGTGGAGTAGCACCCCACCATCTGGCCGTTCTCTTTGCAGTGGGCGATGAAGGCGCGCTTCTGCTGGTCGCTGTGCCCGTCGGAGGCATCGAGGCTCATGATGATATTGCCCTTGGAGTTGACGAAGCCACCGGGTTGCAGGACTGTGGCATAGTAGTCGCTGATTTCCACATCGGTCTGGTAACTGTTCTTTTCTGCCAATACGCCCCAGCTCTGCCAACCGAAGGGCGTGCCGTGCTGCCAATTGGACATGGCGGGGTGGACCGTGGCACAGGCATCGGCAAAGGTTTCCATTCCCACGCGCCAGTCGTCAAAGAATCCGACGAAGAAGCGGGCGGAACAGACGGTGTCGCCCACGAGTTTGCCGTGAGGCAGGTGGCCGTAGTCGGGCAGGTCGTCGCGTGTCTCGCGGTCGCTCATGCCCGAGATGAGCTGCAGCGAGCGTATGGAGGCATTCCCCGTGGCATCCACGCAGATGCCGCTTTTCCAGTGGTCGTGGTCGACGCTGCCGTAGACAGCCCCGTAGCCGTTGGCCCCGTCGTAGATGGAGGCTACTTCATAAGAGGTCATGGAGGTGGTCAGGCGGTAGGTGTGGTAACGTCCGAAGCCGTCGTTGTCGAAGGGGACCTTCAGCATACGGTTGTCGTTGCTCTCCGTCATCATGCGCCACTGCACAGTGGTGCTGATGGGCTCCAAATGGTTGGAGCGGATGGGGCCGCTCTGACTGATCAGGGCCAGCTGTGTGAGCACGAAGGGGCGATTGGGGTATTCGAAGAAAGTCACTTGCATCGACACTTTATCCTCGCGGTCTGTGGCGGGGTTGGAGAAGGTGAACCGATGGGCGGTGCCCTGTCCGAACTCGTCGCTGACGGACTCCGTGCTATAGTTCATGTCGGCATAGCGGTCGGTGGTGAAGTAGTCGCGGCTCTGGCCCGATGCGTTGTCATACGTAGCCTTGGGCTTGCTGCGCGTGGCAATGCTGCGCATGGTGCCGTCGGCCTGCGTGGCGCGAATGCCGAACGAGCGGTACGTGTCGCTCCAACTGACGGTCAGGTTGCCCACCTGGATGGACACGTCCCCGGCATACAGCGATGCACTGAGGGCGAGGGCGACAAAGGAAACAATATACTTTCTCATATTCATATTTGGTATTATTTTTACCACAGATTACACAGATTGCACAGATTATTATTAAGACAACGGGGCATATACCTCATGGTCATAATCTGTGGGGCAATCTCATGAATATAATCTGTGGTCCAATTTCATGATTATAATCTGGGGGGAGTAATCGCATGAATATAATCTGTGTAATCTGCGTAATCTGTGGTCTATTTAATTAATTACTCTGCGGTCAGTTCCACGACGCGGCTGTTCAGTTTGCTGCCCGTGAACAGGTCGAGACCGATGTTCATCAGATAGTCGCCACTGTAGGTGCGGTTCTTCACCCACGTGTCCTGCCCGGGCATCAGGTTAATCTCCTGGATGCGGTAGCGACGGTTGGGGTCGAGCCCACGCAGCACGACATTGTGGCGCTGCTCCACGGCACGAGGCTGGACGTCGAAGGTGAAGAGCACGGCCCGCTGCTTGTCCTTGGAGACGTAGGCCGAAGCGGCATGTGTGCCCTGGTAGGGCGAGACGAGCCGATAGAGGTCGCCTTCGAGGATGACGGGCTTCAAGCGGTTGTAGTTGCGGACTGCCTCCTGGGCGTAGGCGATGTCGTCCGCGGTCATGTCGGTGAGTTTAATGTCGAAGCCAAGTTTGCCCATCGAGGCTACGTCGGTACGGAACTTCACGCTGGACAGTTTGTTCCATGTCGTCACATGGGCACAGACGGCCTTCGAGGGATAGAAGAAACTGTAACCGTACTGGATGAAGAGCCGTTCGACGGGGTCGGTGTTGTCAGAAGCCCAGAACTCGGTGAAGTATTCCAGCCCCTTGTAGTCGATGCGCCCGCTGCCGCCCGAACACATCATCATGGGCAGCCGGGGATACTTCTGCTTAATGCGCTCCAGCACGCTGTACAGGCCGCGCACGTAGTCGACATAGAGGTGGGTCTGCCTGTCCTTCAAGTAGGGGGAGTAGGGATTCATGATGGGCGAATTGCAGTCCCACTTGAAGAAGGCAATCTCGGGGTACTGTGTCATCAGCCCGTCCACCACGCCGAAGACGAAGTCCTGCACCTTGGGATTCGAGAGGTCGAGGGTCAACTGATTGCGGAACTCCTGCGGGTCGCGGTTGGGGAACATCAATACCCAGTCGGGATGCTTCTCGAAGAGTTCGCTGCGACGGTTCACCATTTCGGGCTCAATCCAGATTCCAAACTTGATGCCTTTCTCGCGGGCCACCTGGCACAGACGGCCCACACCGTTGGGCAGTTTGCCGGCAGTCTCCTGCCAGTCGCCCAGGGCGGCATCGTCGTTGCTGCGCGGATATTTGTTGCCAAACCATCCGTCGTCGAGCAGGAACATGTCGACACCCAGACGCACGGCATCGTCCATCAGACTGACCAATTTCTCCTCGTTGAAGCCGAAGTACGTGGCTTCCCAGTTGTTGAGCAGGGTCATGCGGTCGCTCTGCCCGTCCTTCACCTGATGGCGGCGTGCCCAGTCGTGAAGGTCGTGGCTGGCCTGCTCCAGTCCCTTGCTGCTGAGTGTGAAGTAGAAGTCGGCGGTCTGGAAGATCTCGCCAGGTTGCAACGTGCGTTCCGAGAACTCGCTGTTGATGCCCGAAACGACACGCAGCCAACCCTGCTGGTCCACCTCGAAGGTGAAACGGAAGTTACCCGTCCAGCCCAGTTGGCCCAGCAGCACCTCGCCCGAGGTCTCCGTGGCAGGCTCGTCGAGACTGAGGATGAACTGCGGGGAGGCAAACATGTCGGCCCGACTGCCGAGGTTCGACTCCAGCACCTTCTTACCGAAGGCTAAGGGCTGGGTGGTCATCTGTGCCTCAAAGCTCCAGTCGCCATTGAACTGTGTCAGGTAATAAGCCGGCCGATAGAAATGGAGCATGGAGGAAGCGAACTTCTTCACCTGGACGGGCTTCTTCTGCCGGTTCTCAATCTCCGTCCACGTCTTGATGACATTCTCACGGGCGTAAGCGACGTAGTGGAGGCGTACGGCGAGGGGTTCCTTCTGGTCCTCCAGGGTGATGATGGTTTCCTGGACTCCTGCGCCCAATGCTTTCGTCGTGTGGTTGGCATGGCGAAGGAAGGTGGAAGGATTGCCGTCGGAGTGGATGACGTCGAGAGCCGGTTCGAAGTAGACCTCCGGCCCGCGTGAGATGTAAGCCTCTCGCCCGTCCTCCAGCCAACCAAAGTCGGCCTCGTCGCGAAGTCTCTTTCCAAAGTAGGACTGGGTCAGCCGTCCGTCGTCCTTCACCTTGAGGATGAGGTCGACATCCTGCGTACGCACCTTGATGAGTTCATCGGCCTGCACGCTCGTCGCTGTCAATGCGATGCAGCCGAGAAGGATTGCTTTCAGTTTCATATTCTTCATTTTTCAATACTCGATTCTCTCACTTTCTCATTCTCTCACTTTCCGCCTTTCCAATCGTCCGTCCGGAAGGGGGATACATGGAAGCCCTCGGGCGTCTGGAGCGTACACTCCGGGTTGTCGGCCCAGCCATAGCGCACGGCGATGGGCACGGCCACCTCGGGCGAAGAGACCACGACGCTGTGGTCGGTCAGCGTCCGCGCCGTGGCCACGTGCCACTTATGGTCGGGGCCGGCGATGGTGAAGCCTTTGATGTCGGCATCGGCCTTTAGTCCCTCGGCTCCCTGAGGCAGGACGAAAGCCAGGAAGGCCTTGTCGTCTACGATGCTCATCTGCTGGAACTCGGGCGCACATCCAGGCTCGGGCTGTCCGTAGGTGCGGCTGAGAGCCAGACGAGCCAGTCGGCGCCCCACCTCCTGCTTGTTCTTCGGGTGGATGTCATGTGCCTCACCCAGGTCAATGTTCACCATCATACCCGTACCGGCAATCTGCAAGGCACTGCGCTGCGCCTCGCGTAAGGCCGCCCACTCGGAGTCGGGTTGCACGTCGTGGCGGTCGAGATAGTTGGCCAGTTGGACGAAGTAGAAGGGATGCTCGCCGAAGCGCTGTTTCCAGTCATGGATGAGCGTCTGAAAGAGGCTCTCGTACTGCTCGGCACGTCCCACGTTGGCACAGCCCTGATACCAGATGGTGCCGCGGATGGGCATACCAAGGAAGGGGGCCACCATGGCATTGTAGCACGCACTGGGCCACCACGAACTGGTGGGGTCCATCGGTCGCTGCGGAAGTTCCGACAGGTTGACACCCACACGGTACTGCCACTCTCCGGCCAAGGTTATCTTACCGTTGATGTTCATGTCCTCGGCTTTGCCGTTGATGCCGCCCTCGCCGCCCGTATCCGTAACGCGAACGAGGATGGTGTTACGGCCAGCCTTCACCAGTCGGCCAGGCACGGTATAGTGGCGCTGCTGGTCGAAGCCCCAGCCCTCAGCCACCATTTCACCGTTCCAGTAGGTCTTGTCTTCGTCGTCAATCATGGCAAGGTTCAGGTTCAAGTCCTTCCCGGCCAGTTCGGCTGGTATGTCCACCGTGTGGCGATACCACATCACACCGTCGAAACCCGGAAGTCCTTGATTTTCCCAGTGGGAAGGAAGTTGCATACTGCGCCATCCGGCAGCCTCGGCATTCCACTTCGGCTGGCGAACATCGCTGTTCTGCAGACCTTGGTCCTTCGCCATAAACTGTCGGTTCCAGTCGGCCAGTGACTCTTCGTAGACGGTCTGCACCCGTTCGGGCCCCATCTCTTCGATGCGCCTCAGCATGTCGCCGAAACCCGTGACATGCTTCAGGGCCTCGTGGCTCGTCCACGTCTCGGCAGGCGTTCCGCCCCAACTGCTGTTGACCACGCCCACGGCGATGCCCAGTTTTTCGGAAATGGTGCGGGCAAAGAAATAGGCCGTGGACGAGAACTCTTCCACCATCCCGGGCGAGCAGACAGCCCAGCCGTTGGTGTGGCCGTAGGGAACCGTCGTCTGGGGAGTCAGGGCCGTGACCTGCTTCACCTGGAAGAGGCGTATGAGCGGATGGTCGGCATGGGCCACCTCCTGCTCGTAGTTCTTCACCCTGCCCCACCCCTTGACGGGCATCTCCATGTTCGACTGGCCCGAGCAGAACCAAACTTCGCCCGCCATCACGTCCGTAAGGACGCACTTCTTACCGTCGTCGAAGGTCAAGGTGTAGGGGCCGCCCGCCTTGGGGATGATGAGGTCTACAGAGAAGTTCCCTTCTTTGTCGGCCCGAGTCTCTATGGCCTCACGATTCCAACTGGCCGAAATCTTCACTTTGGCAGTTGGTTTGGCCGTTGCTTTCAGGTGCAGCGTCGTCTGCTGTTGCAACACCATGTGGCTGGTCATCCAGCCAGGCAACCGCACTTCGGCTTTTGCCATGGCAACAAAACTAAGCGCCATGAGAAAAAGAGTCTTTTTCATCTATTTATCGTTTTTATCGTTCCATTTCAAATAGTTCCATTTCGTAGATAGAGGGAGGTGCCGATGCCTTGGTGATATTGAGCCGCACGGCATCGGTCGTGTAGGCGTGAGGTAATTGAATGACCTTGCAGTCGCCTAAGCGCTCAGCCCCCATATACACGGCCGTCCACTGGCCGTCGGGTTGCCTCACATCGACGGTATATTCCTCAATGCGCCCTGTACGGTAGTTGGTGAAATTGTCGGGAGCCACATGTTTGTCGGGATATTCAAATATGACGATGCGGTTCACGTGGCACTTCCGAGTGAGGGTGATGGTGAGCGTGGCTGCAGTGGTGCCGTCAGGCGTTGCCCAACGGGTCTCCATTCCGCCGTCTATGGCCTTCTGTGCGTCGTAAGAGCCAGACTGGTCGTAGACAGAAGTGGCACGGGCCTTTGCATCCAGTGAGACAAGGGAGCCTTTGCGACGCGGCAGGGGGCTACCCTGGCGAAGCCCGAGCCGCCGGCCCAACGCTATGATGGCGTTGGCTTCATGTTCGCGGATGCGTCCCGTGCGGTCGGGGGCGAGGTCGATGACAAGGGTGTTGTCATTGCTCGTACACCTGTAGAACAACTCTTCCAGTTCGTCCAGTTCGCGCACTGGCATCAACCGGTCCTTTTGGAACCAGTTCCACGACTTGCTCAGGCAGATAGTGTGCTCGAAGGGCATGTAGTAACTCTGGCCGTTGTACTGATATTGCTTGGCATCGTAAAGTGGGGCAATCTTCGGATCCCAGAGGCGAAAGTCGATGGGGAAGAATCGCAGATAATATTTGTCATCGCGGTCACAAGAATCCGGCAAGATGCAATCGTCCCACCCCCAACGTTCTTCGCCGGCCTTTCCGGCCACACTGTGGTTGACCCCCATGGCACAATTGGGCTGCAACTTCTTCACCAGCTTGTAGAGGCGAGGCAACTGCCACTCGCTTACGCCCTTGTCCCAGGCACCGTCGAGCCACAGCTCACACACTTCGCCGTACTGCGTCATGAGTTCGGTCAACTGGCCTTCCATATATCGGATGTACTTGCCGAAATCCTTCTCACGGTAAGAGGGTTCGTGACGGTCCCAAAGGGAGTAGTAGACAGCGAACTGCAAGCCATACTTGCGACAGGCATCGCTGACGGCACGCACCACGTCGGTGGGTTCGGGGGAGGAGGCTACGTCGTAGTCGGTCCACTGGCTGTCCCAGAGGCAGAAACCGTCGTGGTGCTTCGTCACGAGAAGCACGTAGCGGAAGCCCGCCTCCTTGGCCACGCGCACCCACTGGTCGCAGTCGAGGGCAGTGGGCGCATAAACACTGGCCGGAGCCGTTCCGTCGCTCCACTCCTGCTGGAGGAAGGTGTTGGGTCCGAAGTGGACGAACATGCCATAGCCGCGTTCGATGAGCCGCCGCTGCACCTCGTTGGGACGGGTGGATGGCTGAGGAATCTGTGCCTTCACGGGAGAGAGGCAAAGGAGGGAAAGGAGGGAAAGTATCAAGCGAAGGGTTTGCATATCGGTTTGTCGTTATAATTATGGTTTTCTTTCGTCGGATAGCCACATCTCCAGCGTGCCGCCCCGTTGCAACTGCTCGTGGGTGAGCCGGAAGTCGGGATGCACTGCCCCATTAAGCGTCATGCGCTGAATGTAGCAGTTGGCCTCGCTGTTGTGGTGGGTGAGGATGCGGAACTCGCATCCGTCGCAGTAGTCGGGGTGCAGACGGATGGTCACCTCGTCGAAGATGGGCGACGTGATGTCGTAGGCGGGGCACTGACTGCTGCCGCCGTCGATGGCAAAGAGGCCGATGCTCATCAGGGCAGAGAGGCTTCCCATCTGTCCCTGGTCTTCGTCGTGCCCACCGTAGCCCTTGTCGGGCGTGGTGCCTCCGTAGGCTTGTCGGCGCACGCGGCGCACCCAGTATTGAGTGAGGTCGGGGCGTCCGGCGTGCCCGAAGACATGGGCATTGGAGAGCCCCGGCTGGTTGCTGTACGAGACATAGCCACCGCCGTAGCCCGACATGAAGTCTTCGCTGGCGGCCTGTTCAAAAGCATAGTTCAGGCGGGCACAGAGCGTGTCGTTGCCGCCCATCAGCGCGGCCAGGCCGGGTATGTCGTGCGACAGACCAAAGGTAGCCTGCCAGGCATTGGCCTCCTCATAGCCCCAGCCGTTCAGCAGGTCGGTGTGGAGCCATCCGCCCTCACGGGTGCGAGGCAGGATGAAGCCCAGTTCCTGGTTAAACGAGGCCGGCCAGCCCGAGGCACGGCGATGGAAACGCCGGGCTATCTTCTTTTGCCCCATGCGTTCAGCCATTTCGGCCAAGGCCCAGTCCTCGAAAGCCCACTGAATGGTCAGTCCCGCAGCATTAGGCACATAGCCCTTCTGCTCGTAGAAACGCAGGTCGTCATCCTGACCGTAGGCCAGCATCCCTCCCACCTCGTGGTTGCGCACCATCTCTCTGAGTGCTATCTTTGGGCTGTATTTCCGATGGATGCCACGCTGGTAGGCACTGGTGATGAGCGACGTGGCCGGGCAGCCCGACATGATGAAGGTATAGCCGCCGGCACAGGGGCCGCGAGCCAGCAGTCCGCCATTGAGCGAGGACTGGAGGAAGGAGGCGGCAAAGTCGTCGAGCACATCGGGGTAGGCGATGCCCCACAGGGTGTTGAGATTCCATTGGGAGAGCCACAGGGCATCGGAGTTGTAGATGCCTCTTCCCCCGTCCTCCCCGAAGGGAAGGGAGCCATCGCTGTGCAGATTCTTTATCTTGAGTTTGGCGGCATAGTGGCGTTGGAAACTACTCCCCTCGCCCTTTGGAGAGGAGGCAGAGGTGAGGCTTGGATAGTCGCCGCTGAGGTCGTCGAGTTTATGCCGACCGAGCAGCGTGTGCCACAGGTCGGTGTAGAACTTGGTGCGGTCTGCTGCCGTGCCGCCCTTTACGTCGATGCGTCCCAGCATGTCGTTCCACTCCCGTTGTGAGGCTTGGCGTGTGGCATCGAAATCGAAGTCGGGAATCTCCGTAAGATTGTTTTCGGCATTCTCAAGGCTCGTGTACGAGACAGCCATCTTCAGCAGCAGACGGTCGCCGGGTCTTACGGCATACTCAGCCGAGATGCCTGCCACGGGCGCATCGGCGTAACTCATGCCCTCGTTTCGGGGAGTGGCAGTCGTCTGTGCCATATACAAGGCATCGCCATCCGCCGCCAACATCGCTCCGAAGGGTCGAAGCGAGGCAAACGCTCTGTCGAACTCGGCTGCAAAGAAGATGCGCACCACATCGGGACCGCCCCAGAGGCGCCCCGTGGTATCGAAGTATCCGCAGATTCGGCGGTCGGTAGTCCGCGTGACATGGGCATTGACCATCGTGGCCGTGGAGAGATAGCCCCCGAGGTTGAGCAGGATATGGGCCGAATCGGCCTCGGTGAAGGTCAGCCGATAAAGTGAGGCACGGTCCGTATTGGTCTGTTCCACCCACATCCCATAGCGTTCCAGGAAAAGGCGATGGTAGGCCGGTTGCACCACCTCGCCGGCATGGGTGAAGGGCGACTTCCATGCCTGTTCGCCTCCGTCGGCATCCACCTGCCCCGTTGTGGGCATGAGGTCAAGGCCGGCAAGCATCCAGGCATGAACCTGCGGGAAGCCCAGGATGGTGTTGTCGTTGTAGTTATAGCCGCCTCCGCCTTGGTTCTTGTTGCGCGTAAGGGGGGCGGCGCTAATCATGCCGAAGGGCTGACTGCCCGTAACGAAGAAGAAGTAGCGCCCCCGGGTGGTCTCGATGTAAGGGTCTACCAGTTCTGTATAGTTTTGGGCAACTTCCGGGGCTTCGTAAACCTCCAGTTCCGAAAGTCCTATGTAAGAGCCGTCTCCATCGGTCACCTCGAAGCGCAGGCTCTTGGTGCGTCTGGCTGGGAAGCATATCTCTCGCGGCATCCCTCCCGCAGGAATCTGCCGGACAAGTATTCTGCTTCCATCGTCGAACACCAGTTCACCCCCCTTGCAGGCTGACGGGCCGTCGGGAAGGTCATAGACGACCACTTTGCTGATGTTCACGGGGTTGTCCCAATCGAGTTGCACCCAGGGGAAATCTATCTCGCCCCAAAACGCCATCGGTGCAGCCGAAGCCCAGGAACCTTTCCCCCTTACGCGTATGATGCCGTCGTTCACACAATCGGCACCATGTGCATCGTCCAGTTGCGACGAGGCCGAAGCCCGGGCCAACGGTGCTACATTGCGCGTGGTAGCCCAAGCGGTCGGACTGAGAAGAAGGAAGAGTGACAATAAGACTTGTTTCATCTGTAGGTAAACATTAATATGTGTTCCCAAGCGAGGTGATTTCCAGTTCCTGCTTAAACACCGAGAGGGGCTTGATGGTGCGGACGGTGAGGGTGCGCTCCTCGCCGGGGAGGAGGTCGAAGTAGTTGTCGGAGAAGAAGTCCCGGATGCCCTTTGTCTTCAGGAAGACGGCTCGGGCGAAGATGTCGGACTTCAGGCTAAGGCTAAAGCCGCCGGCCACAGGGCGCAATGACGTGACCGCGATTCGGGCAGGCCGATAGTGCATGTCCTTCTGCCGCAGGGGGTAGGCTATGTTGGAGTAGGTCTTGCCTCCGGTGGTGTAAGTAATGTAGAAGATGACGTCGCAGGGTTGCTCGCCGCCGAGGATGTCTTCCACACGCCAAGTCTTGACATCGATGGCATCGTTCTTGGGAATCCCCACTTTCTGAGTTTGTTCGTAGACGATGCGGCCGTCGAGGGTCATTGTTTCTATCTTCAGCGTGCCGGATACGGCCGTGCGACGGTCGTTGACCAGTTTCAGTTCCAATACTTTCTTCGACAGTGCCACGTCTTTCGACGACTTTACGCCGCCGTCTTCCTGGCCTGGGAGGGCTGCCACTTGCACATTCTCCTGCGCCTGAGCATCTGCGTCTTTGACACGCGGCGAGACGAGGATGTCGTCGTAAGCCGCGCGGGTGACGTAGTGGAGTGCCTTCCAGCGGCCGTAGTAGTCGCGGCTCGACCACGAGGCCACGGGCCAGCAGTCGTTGAGTTGCCAGACGATGGTGCCCATGCAGTAGGGGCGGTCGCGGCGGAAGGCTTCCATGCCCATCTTGACGGCATCGGCCTGGAGAACCTGACCGACGTAGAGGAAATTCTTGAAGGCCCGTTCGCGGGCCTCGGGTGTGGAGTCCTTGGCTGTGGGCACACGGTAGTCACGGCTCATGTATTCCTCGATGCGATGGTTGGCATACGTGCCGGCATTCTGGTGGGCCATCATCACCTCGGAGTAGATGTTGTGGTCGCGCGGGTCGGGATTGTAGAGGAGTACGCTCTCGTATTCGGGAAACGACTGGAAACCGTATTCCGACTCAAAGCGCACATGGTGGTCGAAGTAGGCCTCGATGGGGTCGCCGCCGTGCCACACCCCCCAGTAGTGGTCGTCGCCGTTCACTCCGTCGGAGGGCGTGTCCTCGAAGGCCCAGGGCGACGAGGGGCGATAGGCGGTGCCACCGGCATATTCCTTCACCACCTCGGGCAGCACTTCGTAGAAAATCTGGTGCTGCATCTTCCAGACGCGCTCGCCCTGCCCCATCTCGTCGAAGTAGCGTTTCTTACCGCCCCAGCCGAACCACACATCCTGTGCCTCGTTGTTGCCCGTGTAGACGGCCATGCAGGCGTGGTTGCGCAGTCGGCGCACGTTGCAGATGGCCTCCTGGCGGATGTTTTCGAGAAAGGCAGAATCGACCTCGTAGGTGGTGCAGGCAAACATGAAGTCCTGCCAGACGAGGATGCCCATCTGGTCGCAATAGCGATAGAAGGCATCGTCCTCGTAGATGCCGCCGCCCCAGACGCGGATGATGTTCATGTTGACAGCTGCGGCGTCGGCCACCACCTGGCGATAGATGCTGTCCGTGACGCGGGAGAGGAAGTTGTCGTTGGGTATCATGTTGGACCCCTTGGCAAAGAGGGGCTCTCCGTTGAGTTCGAAGTAGAGGTTATGCCCCCATTGGTCGGGGTCGTTGTGGAGACGGAGGGAACGGATGCCGAGGGGGGTTGTGACGGACTCTCCCCCAGCAGACCCATCCCCCGGCCTCTCCCTGCGAGGGGTTACGGCGGCCACCATCGTTGTCAGGTACGGCTCGCCGAGGCCGTTGGTCCACCAAAGGTGGGGATGCTTTATCTCGTAGTCGAGGGTAATCTGGTTGAGGCCAGAGGTGAGGCTGGCGACCTTTTTGGCCACAGGGTCGCCGTCGGCGGTGATGGTGATGTCGGCATGGGGGACGGCTTCATCGCTTTCCACCTCGACGACGGTGCGCAGCAGGGCACGCTTCGGGGTGACGTCCTTCTGGATGTACCAGACGTCGGCAATGCGCAGGCCGCTCCAGGTTTCGAGCAAGACGGGGCGCCAGATGCCGAAGGTCACGAGCCGGGGCCCCCAGTCCCAGCCGTATTCGAAGCCGGCCGTGCGGGCGAAGGGGGAGATGGCCTTGTCGAAGATGCCGCCCATCTGGGAGTGATCCGGCCCCGTATTGTGGCGATAGGGCAGCGCATCGAACTTGGGCACGTTGCGCTTAATCGGGGAATGGAAATAGACCTCCAGCAGGTTTTCACCCTCCTTCAGGATGCCGCGCACGTCGCATCGCCACTCGCGGTGCATGTTGTCGGCTTCCAGAATGCGCTGGTGGTTGAGGTAGACATCGGCGTAGGTGTCCAGTCCCTTGAATACGAGGGTCTGGTGGGCAGCCTTGAGTTCCTCGGCAGTGGGTGTGAGGCGGGTCTCATACATCCAGTCCTCCTTGTCGACCCACTGCACGCTGCGTTCGTTCAGGCGGAAGAAGGGGTCTTCGATGATGCGTTCGCGCATGAGGTCGAGGTGGGTGTTGCCGGGCACCTGGGCCGGATGCCAGAGTTCGGAGTTGCCCTGTCGGAAGCGCCAGTGGTCGTGAATCGGGCGCTGGCTAACCGCGGCCGAAGCCGCCCCGCCCATCACAAGGATGCAGAGCGCGACCAGGAAGCGTATTTTGCGGATATTTTTCATGTCTTTTGCAACGGTTTGCTGGTTCTGAAGTAGTTTCACCGCTACAAAGATATGCAAACTCACCCGCATAAAATAATGCCGCTGCGCCATTTTGTGCAACAAATGAAGCAAAGTAAGAAAACGCCCGATAAAATGGACTATTTTTGACGCAAATCCTTCGTTTTTGCGCGTTGCTCTTCTATCTGTCTCTCGAAGTCTTTGGGGGTCATTCCGAACTGTCGGCAGAAGAGTTTCGAGAAGTAGGAGTGATTGCTGAAGCCCACCATGGTGCTGATTTCTCCCATGCGGTAGCGCCCGTCCTGGATGAGGTCGGCCGCCTTCTTGAGCCGGATGAGGCGGATGAAGTCGAGGGGCGGCATGTCGAAGAGTGTCTTGATTTTCCTGAGCAGGCTGCTGCGGCTCATGCACAGGGCCGAAGCCATGGCCTCGACGTTGAAGTTCTCGTCGGAGAGGTTCTTGTTGATGACCTCAAGGGTGCGATTCATGAAGTCCTCATCCTCGCGGCTCATCTGCATGCCGTTCATGGGGAAGAAGGGGCGCTTGGCGAATGCCTCACGCTCGCGCTGGCGGTTGGAAAGGAGGGAGACAATCTGCATGTGGAGGAAGTCCCAGGCGAAGGGCTTCTCGATGTAGGCCTCTGCCCCGACCTGGAGTCCGGCAATCTTGCTGTCGGTGTCGTTCTTGGCCGTGAGGAAGATGACGGGGATGTGGCTGAGTTCGATGTCCTGCTTGATGTTGCGGCACAGCTCGATGCCGTCCATGACGGGCATCATGATGTCGGTGATGACGAGGTCGAAGTGCCCGGCCTTCAGTTTTTCCAGGGCCGCCTGCCCGTTCTCGGCCACCTCCACGATGAAGTCCTCCCGCAGGCGTTCGCCGAGGAACTCGCGGATGCCCTCTTCGTCCTCGACGAGCAGGACGTTGGCTCCCCGCACGTGGCTCTTCGTCAGCAGTCCCTCGTCGTGCAGGGTGGTGTCGGCCGGCAGGGTGTTGTTCGACGGGGCGTTGGGAGCATTGTCCGTGATGCTCACCTCGCCCAGCGGCAGACTGAGCACGAAGGAGTTTCCTGTGGCCGCAGCCTCGCCGCTGGCCGTGACGACCTCCACAGTCAGGGTCCCGCTGTGCATCTTGGCCAACGAGCGGCACAGTGCCAGTCCGATGCCCACGCCGCCCACGGGTTCCTCGGCGACCTGCTTGCGCTCTCTCAGTTGCACGAAGGGGTCGAAGATGGCCTCGCGCCGTTCGGGGGGGATGGGGGCTCCGTCGGAGAACACGGCCAGGCGGAAGTTGTGAGGGTCGGCTGTCAGTTCCACCTCACAGCGGCTTTGGCCGTATTTCAGGGCATTGTTGAGCAGATTGCTCAGGATTTTCGTGACGGCCTCACGGTCGATGAGGGCCAGTATGGCAGGCTCTATGTGCTTTTCGACGAGCGACTTGCCGCGCAGGTTATAGGTGGGTTCGAAGCGCTCCATTGTGTCGCGCAGGAGTTCGCTGACGTTCACGGTCTCCATCTGCGGCTTCATCCCGCCCGACCCCACTTTCTGGAAGTCGAGCAACTGCGAGGCCAGGTTCAGCAGCCGGTTGGTGTTCTGGTGGATGACGCTCAGGTTGCGGGCCACGCGCGGATTGTCGACGCCCGTCTTCTCGATGGCCTCCAGCGGCCCGTTGATGAGGGTCAGGGGGGTGCGTATCTCGTGGGCAATCTCGGTGAAGTACTGGATGCGCTTCTCGCTCAGTTCCTTCTCCTTCTCGATGGTGAAGATGCGCTGGCGTTCCTGGAACTGGGTCTCCTTGCGGCGGCGGTACCACCAGAACCACAGGCCGGCCAGCGAGGCCAGTGCCACGACGTAGAGCAGGACGGCCCACCACTGGCGCCACAGGGGCGGGCGGACGGTGATGACGAGGGAGCGTTCCTCGTGGGGCACATTTTCGTTGGAGAGGTTGCTGGAGCGCAGCCTCAGCGTGTAGGTCCCCGAGGCCAGGCTGGCCAGCGAAAGTCCGCCCTCGGGCACGGGGTGCCACTCGTTGTCGATGGGTTCGAGCAGGTACTCATAGACAGTCTCCATGCCCGAGGAGAAGGAGAGCAGTGCCACGTCGAGGTTGAGGTTCGCGTGCTTGTAGGGGAGCACGATTCGCTCCGTCTCCATGATGCTCGTCTTCAGCGGCGAGCGTGGGGTCTGCGGCGTCATGTCCACCCCGTCGATGGTCAGGCGGGTCAGCACCAGTCGCGACGGTTGTCCGCCCTTCGGCTCGCGTGTGGCGGCAACCTTTTCGGGCTGGCAAAGCACGAGGCCGTTGATGGTGCCGAAGAAGAGGGTATTGCCGTCCGTGGAAAGTGCCGACTTGTAGTTGAACTGGTTGCTGGGCAGTCCCTGCTTGGTGGTGAACAGGTGGATGTGGCCCGTCTCGGGGTTCAGCTGCACCAGTCCCCGGTTCGTGCCGAACCACAGGCGTCCGTGGTTGTCTTCAAGCATGTTGTAGGCCACGTTGTCGGGCAGTCCCTCCTCGGTGCTGAAGCGTTGGAAATCGTCCGTTTCGGGCCGGTAGCGGCAGATGCCTCCGCGGTCGGTGCTGAGCCAGATGTGGCCCGTGCGGTCCTCGAAGACGGCACTGACACTGCCCGACGACAGGCTGTGGGCGTTCTTCGCGTCAGGCTGATAGCGGTGCAGCAGTCCGCTTTGGCCGTCCATGCGCATCAGTCCGCCGCCCATCATGGCCATCCAGACGTTGCCCCGACGGTCGTGCAGGATGTCATAGACCCAGAAATTCTCCATCCCGACAAGGGCTTTCACGGGAGCCGTGAGATTGCGGTCCGTGAGCCAGACGCCCTGGTCCGTGGCTAACCAGAGGTTGCCCTGCGGGTCGATGCAGACATCGTATATCGAGGTCTCGCCCGGCAGTCCCAGGGTGGCATTGGGCACGAGGGTCGTCTGGCCCGTCCGCACGTCCATGACTTTCAGCCCTGCCTTGTTGATGCCCGCATAGAGCCGGCCCTGGAAGTAGGTGAGACAGATGGTGAAGTCGTCGTCCTTGCTGGCGGTCTGCCCCACGTAGGGCGTGATGCGCCCCGACTGGAGGTCGATGTGGTTGATGCCCCCGTCCTCGGTACACACCCAGAGGTTCCTCGCCCCGTCGGTGGTCATCTCGCGGATGCGGTCGCTGGAGAGGCTGTGCCCCTCGCTGTCGGTCCGCACGACGACGAACATCTGTTCGCGGGCGGGCAGGTAAGCCGCCCCACCGAACATGGTGCCAATCCAGAATCCGCCCTCGCGGTCGCGGAAGGTGGTGTAGATGATGTCGTCAGACAGACTGCGGAGATTGTTGCGGTCGTGCCGGTAGTGGGTCACCTCGCCCGTGGCCGTGCCGATGCGGAACAGTCCGTCGTAGGTCCCCACCAGCAGCTGGTCGTCGTAGGCCGAGGCTCCGCGCACGAGCGTCGTGGAGAAGTCGTACCAGGGATTTTCCGTCAGTTCTCCCTTCAGGGGGGAGTAGAGCAACAGATGGCCGTCCTGCACGGCCATGACCAGGCTGCCGTCGGGCAGCGCCGTCAGCGTGTTGGTCTGGATGCCGAGCAGACTGCGCCCCGTGGCATCCTGCCTCACCGGGTCGAAGCGGTCGGTCTTGGGGTTGTAGCACCAGAGTCCGATGTTCCACCCGCTGGCCCACACCTCGCCGTGAGGGGCGACGGTGCAGCAGGTGAAGTGGCTGTCGTTTGCCTTCCCGGGGTTGGGATAGTGATGGACGGGGGCCAAGGCCACATCGGCGGCTCCGCGCCGCCCGGCGCACTCAATCTTGAACAGGCCCTCACCCGGCACCACCACCCAGACGTTGCCCTGATGGTCGTGACGAATCTCGCCCACCCAGTTGGTCATCCGCTGCCCGTCTTGCGCCGGGGTGTCGATGTGGCGGAAGAGGTCGGACGAGGTGTCGTAGAGGAACAGCCCCTCGTCGGTGCCCACCCAGATTAAATGGGCCTCCTCAGCATCCAGAGCCGAGATGTTTTGGTTGGCAATGCCTGTCGCGTCGTCGTGGACGTAGACGGTGCGCGTGGCCCGCCCGTCGTAGCGGCAAAGGCCGTTTTTCGTGCCGAGCCAGATGAATCCGTAGTCGTCCTGGGTGATGCTTTTCACGTTGTTCTGCGACAGTCCGTTGCGGCTGTCGACGATGAGGAAATCACTGCCCTGGAAAAAGGCGGCTGCACGCAGAGACCAAAGTCCGAGAAAAAGGGTGAGAAAGATTCTGGTTTTCATGTCTGACGCTTGTTTTTGCGCCACAAACTTACACAAAAATATTGAGACTCAGCTACCTTTCACCCGAAAAAATATAACCTTTTTTGCGGAGTCTTACTTGCTTAGGCTTATTCCATGCGCATGGTTTAATTGAACGGTGCGCATGGAATGATTAAACCATGCGCATGGAATAAGGATAACGTATGCAGCCTACGCGCGAAGGGATACGTCCCTCGGAAAACAGGGTGGCGAGACTGCGGGGGGAGGGTTTGACGCATTCGTGATAAAAGATGAAGCAGAGGGGAGAAGCCTGTTTACAGAGAATTTCATAACTTTGTAGTCGAAAACCTGAAAAAAAACTAACCCAGACACGATGAAACGCTACGCATTCCTACTCAGCACTGCACTGCTGGCCGGCCTGCCCGCCCGACACACCGCGACGACACAGAGCACCCCCGCAGCGGAGGCCGCAAAGGTGGCCCGATACGTCAACCCCCTCATCGGCACGGGGCGCATCGAGGGAGCCCTGCGCGGCTGCAACTACCCCGGAGCCACGGTGCCCTTCGGCATGGTGCAACTGTCGCCCGACACACGCGAAGCCCCCAACTGGGACTGCACCTCGGGCTACGCCTACGAGGACGACCACATCTACGGCTTCTCCCACACCCATCTCTCGGGCACCGGGGCCACCGACCTCATCGACATCCTGCTGCTGCCCGTGAGCCAGGAGCGCCGACGGGCCGGCATAGACCACCAGAGGGAGCAAGCCTCGCCGGGGTACTACAGCATCCGGCTGACCGACGACGACATCCTGGCCGAACTGACAGCCACCACCCGCACGGGCATTCACCGCTACACCTACGCCCAAGGCAGGCCGAAGGGCGTCTATCTCGACCTCGACCACTCAGCCCTCAAGGGCGACTGGGACCGCCGCATCGTGAAGGCACAACTGCGCATCGTGGATGCCTACACGGTCGAGGGGTTTCGCCTCATCACGGGCTGGGCCCCCCTGCGCAAGGTGTGCTTCAGCATCCGATTCTCCCACCCCATCGTCGCCTACAGCGGATGGAACGACGGGAGAGCGTTTGGCAGTGCAGAGTCCACGGCTCACAGTCCGCAGTCGCCCGACAAGCGAAGCGGCAAGGCCGCGTGCAGCGACTTCACGGCCAACGGCAGGGACATCAAGGTGACGTTCACCTTTGGTGAGCCCCCCACCCGCCCATCAGGGGAAGGGCGGGATGAGCCCATCGAGGCCCGCGTGGGCATCTCGGCCGTCAGCATCGGGAACGCCCGGTTGAACCGCGAACGGGAGGCCGACGGGAAGAGTTTCGACCGACTGCACCAGGAGGCCGAAACGCGATGGGAGGAGACGCTGAGCGGCATCCAGGCCCAGTTTGACACGCCCGAGGAACGCACCGTCTTCTACACGGCCCTCTACCACGCCCTGCAACAGCCCTCGGTGTTCTGCGACGTGAACGGGCAATACGCCCGAGCCGACTACGAGACGGGCAGCATCCGCCAGGGAAACCGCCTCTTCAGCAATCAGGACTGGGACCGGGAGTTCTACACGATGTTCAGCATCTGGGACACCTACCGCGCAGCCCATGCCCTCTACGACCTGCTCCAGCCACGGCGAGCGTCGGACATGGTCAACTCCATGATTGACCACGCGGAACACTACGGCTACCTGCCCATCTGGGAACTCTGGGGCGAGGACAACTACTGCATGATTGGCAACCACGCCGTCAGCATCGTGGTGGAGGCCATCGTGAAGGGGGTGCCCGGCATCGACGAGCACCGCGCCTGGAAGGCCATCCGCCAGACCCTCACCACACCGCACAGCAATTCGCCCTGGCCGCTGTGGGAACGGCTCGGCTACATGCCCGAGAACCTGCAGTCGCAGAGCGTGAGCATCACGCTGGAAGACAGCTACGACGCATGGTGCGCCGCCCGGCTGGCCGAAAGGCTCGGACTGACCGATGAAATGGAGCATTTCGACCGCCAGAGCCACAACTACCGCAACCTGTACAACCGCGAGACGGGACTCTTCCAGCCGAAGGACGACAAGGGCGAGTGGCTGCCGGGGTTCGACGCCCTGCGCTACGGAGCCAACGGCGGCTCGGCCTACACCGAGGGCAACGCCTGGCAGTGGCGATGGTCGGTGCAGCACGACGTGGACGGACTCATCACCCTGAGCGGCGGGCAGAAGTACTTCCTCGACCAGTTGGACCACTTCTTCACCTGCCACGACACCAGCGGAGAGAAGAACGACAACGCATCGGGCTTCATCGGCCTCTATGCCCACGGCAACGAACCCAGCCACCACGTCGCCTTCCTCTACACGCTGGCCGGACAGCCCTGGAAGACCGACCAACTCGTCGGCCACATCCGCCGCACGATGTACAACAGGGAGCCGAGCGGCTACATCGGCAACGACGACTGCGGAGAGATGTCGGCCTGGTACGTCTTCGCCGCCCTCGGACTCTATCCCGTCAATCCCGCCTCGGGCGACTATGTGCTCTGCGCCCCCGGCGTCACCCAGGCCACCCTGCCCCTGCCCGACGGGAAGACATTCCGCATCGAGACCAAACGACAGGGGAAACACCCCGCCTACGTCAAAAAAATCCGATGGAATGGGCAAATTTTGACACGCCCCGTGCTCTCGCACCAGCAGATTACGGAGGGCGGAACCCTGCTCTTCGAACTCACCTCTACCCCCTCCGGACCGCTCGTCGCCATCTGAGGAAGGGCGGTTTGGTGCGTTTGTGCTAAAAAATGCGTCACCAGAATGTCCTTCCATACGCAGATACGAGGTATCTTTGCAAACGAAAACAGACTTAAAAACTCACTAATACCAACAATCTCATGCAACACCCTCTGCTCAAAAGCATGCTGCTGACACTGGCCGTGTCGGCAACGCTGGTGGCCTGCAAGGACGAATATCCCTACGACAACGAGGAACCGACGTGGCTGGGCGCAAACGTCTACGACTGGTTGCAGTCGAAAGGCGAATACAGTGCCTATCTGGCCTTTGCCGACCGGCTGGGACTGGACGGGACGCTGAGCCGGACGGGCAGCAAGACCCTGTTCCCGGCCAACGACGAAGCATACGCCCGATACTTCCAACGGCAGGGACTGACGGGAGGTTCGCCGCGCGAGACGGTCGGACGACTGCCCCTGGCCGATGCCAACTACATTTTCAATGCCTCCATGCTGAACATGGCCTACCTGGACAACATGCTGGCCAACGTGCCCAACTCCAACACGGACAACGACGGAGAGGGAACTGCCGTGGTGCGCGATGCCTCGGCCACGATTTACGACCGCATCCAGTATCGCGACATCTCGACCCTGCCGGCCACCGAATGGTGGGAACGCTTCCGGGAGCGCGGCGGCACGTGGCTGGCGGACAACGAGGCACGTCCCGACGTCATCTTCACCCCCTCCTTCATGGCCAAGCAGGGCATCACGGAGGACGACTGGTCGCTCATCGGGGGAGGTACGCCCTACGAGACCACGGGATTCTATATCAACGGGGCGCGCGTGCAGAGTAAGAACAAGAATATTACGTGCAAGAACGGCTACCTGCACGCAGCCGACGACGTGGTGGCCCCACTGCCCAACATGGCCGAAATCATCGAACAAGACCCGCAGACGACAACCTTCGCCCGGCTGATGAACAAATTCTCGGCTCCCTACTACGTTGCCGACATCGACGCCACCGTGCGAGCCGACGAAATGAGCAGCTACGTCACCGACTCCGTCTTCGTGCGCCGCTACTTCAACGACAACGGGACCGGAGCCTGCACAGAGACACCCCAACTGCCCGGGCGCGAACCCGAGACGCTGACCGACGACAAAGTGCTCTACTTCGACCCCGGGCACAACCGGTTGGGAGCACCGACGGACATGGGCGTGATGTTCGTGCCCACCGACGAGGCCATGGAGACCTACTTCCAGGGCAACGACGGTGCCTTCCTGCGCAAGGTCTACGGCACGTGGGACAACGTGCCCATCGACGTCCTGTGCAAGTTCATCAAGAACCACCAGCTGAAGTCGTTCGTCGGCTCACTGCCCAACGACTGGGACAACCTGACCGACCAGAAGGGCAACCTGATGTACATGAAGCGCGACTACATCGTCGGCACCCGGCAGGGCTGCAACGGACTGGTGTACTTCACCAACGCCGTCTTCCCGCCCATCGACTACAAGTGTGCCTACGCCCCGACCCTGACCTCGCCCATCACACGGGTGATGAAGGCGGCTATCGACGAGAACGACGAACTGAAGTTCCACCTCTATCTGCGCTCGCTGGAGAACCAGTACAACCTGCTCGTGCCGACCGACTCGGCCGTGCGCTACTATGCCGACCCCATCTCGTGGAGCATCTACGCCAACACCGGCGTGGACAACCGCGAAATATGGGGGTTCAAGGTGGCCAACGACCGCATCCTGGCCGACGTCTACGCAGTGAACGAGGACGGCACGAAGGGCAACCTCCTGCGCACCATCGGCGGAGCCTCGGCCGACCAGAGCCGCATCCAGAACCGACTGCGCGACATACTGGACATGCACATCGTGGTGGCCGACACCGAGGACGAACCCATGTCAGGCTTCATGGACGAGGGCGACAAGCGCTTCTACCTGACCAAGGGAGGCAGCATCATACAGCGTGCCGACGGGAGCGGACGGAGCACAGAGTTTGCGGGCATCGGCGACGGGGAACTGGCCCTGCCCAACGCCACGCTGCAGGACAGCATCTACGTGACGACCAACAGCCACACCTTCTTCATCGACCGCATCCTGCAAGACCCCATGCGCTCGGTCTACACCACCCTGCAGGCCAACCCGCAGTATAGCCGCTTCTTCGAGTTGCTGCTGGGCGACCCTGCGGTCTATTCCTACTTCCGGGAAGACAAGGACGTGCAGGCCATCTTCGACCAGCAGGCTACCGAGCAGTCGAGCGGCGTGGGACAGATAGTCACCTCGTTCAACAACTACCGATACACCCTGCTCGTGCCCACCAACGAGGCCGTCGACGCGGCCTTCAAGGCCGACCCCGACCTGTGGACCTGGGAACAGATAACGATGGAGGACAATGCCGCCACGAAGAAGGCTCGCTGCCTCTACCTGCTCAACTTCCTGCGCTTCCACTTCATCGACGGAGCCATCCCCGTGGGCACAGGCAACTGGACGAAGACCTACTACACCGCCGCGCGCAAGCCGAACGGGCAGTTCCTGCCCATCACCGTGACCTCGGCGGGCGAAAGCCTGACCTTCGGCACCGACGGCGGCGCACAGGTGAAGACGGACGACAAGACGCTGTACAACGTCTGGGCACGCGACCTCATCGTCGACAACAAAGACCCGCTGAAGGCTGGCAACATACTGGCTTCGAGCCGCACCGTCATCCACGTCGTCGACCGCGTAGCACCATATAATAAATAATGTCGAGAGCCATGAAGCATAGAATATTTTTCTCTCTTTTGCTCCTCATGAGTGTGGCCGGGATGAGGGCACAGACCATCGTGACGGGACGCGTCCTGGGCGACGACGAACCCGACGGACTGATTTCTGCCACAGTGGTGGAACAAGACAAGAACGGACGAGTCCTGACAGCAGTGCGCACCGACTATGACGGCAACTTCTCCATTGCCGTGAAATCGACCGAGAACCTGTTGGTGTTCAGCTACGTGGGCTACACAAAGCAGAGCCTCCCCATCAAGGCACAGCGGAAGTTCAACGTGACGCTGAAGAGCAAGAACGTGATGAACGAGGTCGTAGTGAAAGCCTCGCGCATGGTCAGCTCAGGCGGACTGGCCGTGCCAGAGCGCGAATACACGGGTGCCATGCAACGCTTCTCGACCGAAAAACTGGAGGGCATGTCCATCACGAGCATCGACGATGCCCTGCAAGGCCGCATCGCAGGCCTGGACATCGTGGCCAACTCGGGCGACCTGGGCAGCGGCACGACCATGCGCATCCGCGGCATCACCAGCATCAACAGCAACAACGAGCCTCTCATCCTGGTCAACAACATCCCCTTCGAGAGCAACACGGAAGGGTTTGACTTCGCCAATGCCGACAACGAGCAGTTTGCCAACCTACTGTGCATCAGCCCCGACGACATCGCCGAGGTGACGGTGCTGAAGGACGGTGCTGCCTGCGCCATCTGGGGGTCGCGAGGGGCCAACGGTGTCATCAACATCACGACGAAAAAGGGCGTGACGGGACCGACACGCGTCTCCTACAGCTATCGGCTCTCCGGCAACTGGCAACCCAAGGGCACACCGTTGCTCAACGGCGACGAGTACACCATGCTCATGAAGCAGGCGTACTTCAACAACTACAAGCAGGACGTGAACATTCCCGAATACAGCTACGACCGCCAGCAGTTCCTCAACACCTATGGCACGGCTGCGGACTTCAACAACTTCACACAGAACACCGACTGGGTGGATGCCGTCAGGAAGACGGGCTGGACACACGACCACCTCATCAGCATCCAAGGCGGCGGAGAGCGTGCCCGCTTCCGCACGTCGCTGGGCTACTACAAGCAGACGGGCACCATCATCAAGCAGGGCCTGCGCCGCTTCACGGGCAACATGAACCTGGAGTACAACGTATCGAAGCGGCTGATGTTTGCCTCGGAGTTCAGCATCACCTACACCGACAACGACAAGAACTACAACGACGGCTCGGTGGACGGACTGCTGAGCATCGCCTATCGGAAGATGCCGAACACAAGTATCTATCGGCGCGACGCACTGGGGCGCCCGACAAACGAATTTTTCAACATCGCACAAAGTTCGGTGCTCAACAGCGACCAGAAGGACCTGGCAAACCCCGTGGCCATCGCCCGGCTGGCCTCGTACCAGCAGACCAACATGCGCATCATGCCCACCCTGAGGCTGCGCTACGACTTCATCGACCCCGACGAGGGCGGCAAACTGCGCTATCAGGGCTATGTGAAGTTTGACTCGGAAAACGTCAAGGACGCAAAGTTCCGCCCCCGCGAAACCTCGACAAAACAGTGGAGCGACGGAGCCGTGAACCGCAGTTACCAACGCGAAAGCGAGGCCACGACCATCTACACCGACCACAACCTGACCTGGATGCCCCGGCTGGGCGACGACCACAGCCTGATGCTCTACGGTTCGTGGCAGATGGATGTCAGCCGCAGCAAGATACAGCAGTTCGAACGCTACGGAGTGCCCACGACCGTCGGCACCGACGTGTCCACAGGCGGACGGATGGTGCCCGAGTCGTTCTACAGCGCCAAGAACCAGGGCCGCAACATGGCCTTCCTGGTCAACGGCCACTACATGCTGCTGGACCGCTACATCATCGACGCCAGTGCCCGCTGGGACGGCAGCAGCCGCTTTGGCTCGGACAACCGCTGGGGATTCTTCCCCTCGGTGTCAGGCAAGTGGATTTTTACCAGCGAGCCCTGGATGAAACGGGCCAGCGAGAAGTGGTTCTCCGAGGGCAGCCTGCGTCTGGGATGGGGTGTCACAGGCAACCGCCCCGACTACGAGTACCTCTACTTCAGCCGCTACGACAGCTACGGTTCGAACTACATCGACCTGCCCACCATCAAACCCTCCAGCCTGCAACTGAGCAATCTGAAGTGGGAACGTTCGTCGAGCGTAAATGTCGGGGCCGAGTTTAGCTTCGCCAACTACAAGTATCGCCTCGTGCTGAACGCCTACCATCGTCGCACCACCGACCTGTTGTTCTCAAACCAGACCATCCCGTCGAGCACAGGCTTCAGCAGCATCAGTTACATCAATGCCGGCACAATGGACAACAACGGATGGGAACTGGAGTTCTCCACCAACCGCATGGTGAAGAAAGGCGACTGGCAGTTTGACGTCAGCCTGAACCTCTCGAACTACCGCAACACCATCAAGGAACTCGACCCCATGGTGCTCAGTACCTATCAGGCAGAATTTTCACCGGAAAACGGAAGCTACCTCAACCGCATCCAAATCAACAACTCCTTCGGCAGCATCTACGGATTCCGCTACAAGGGGGTCTATCAGTACGACAAGTACAGTGCCGTGGAGAACCCGGGCGTGTCGGGACCGAACGCTCCCGTCGTCCGCAATGCCGAGGGGAATGCCGTGCTCGATGCGCGAGGCGAGACCGTGCCGATGTACTTCGACTACGGACGCACGAGTTATCGTTTCCGCGGTGGTGATGCCATCTACGAAGACATGAATCACGACGGCACCATCGACGAACTGGACATCGTCTACCTGGGCAACTCCAACCCCAAACTGGACGGCGGCTTCGGTTTCACGCTGCGCTGGAAGAGACTGACCATCAACACCTGGGCTAACTTCCGGCTGGGTTCGAAGGTCATCAACTACGGACGCATGTACAACGAAAACATGTACACCACCAACAACCAAAGCATCTCCACCAACTGGCGCTGGCGCAAGGACGGCGACGTGACCGAGATTCCACGCGCCCTCTACCAGAGCGGCTACAACTGGCTGGCCAGTGACCGCTTTGTGGAGAGCGGCTCGTTCCTGCGACTGAAGCAGGTGACCATCAACTACAACTTCGACGCCAACCGCATCAAGCGCATCGGACTGAACAACCTCATGCTCAGCCTGACACTTAACAACATGCTGACACTGACAAAATACACGGGTGCCGACCCCGAAATCTCGCCCCAAGGCAGTGACTTCGGCGTGGCCAAGGACAACAACCGCACACCGCGTGCCCGATATTTCACCTTCGGCGTGACGGTTGGGTTTTGATAATGGATAATGGACAATGGCAAGTTGAAATATAAGACTATGAAAATGACAAGGAATATAAAAAACAAGGTGCAAGACTATATACTCCCCACCCTAACAGGGAGGGGATGGGGGTGGGTATTCTGCCTCCTCTGTCTTGGCCTGGCCTCCTGCGAGGACTGGTTCTCGACACCCCCCGAGAGCGAGATGGTCCGCAACGACTTCTGGAAGAAGAAGAGCGACGTGGAGGGTGCCATGGGGGCCTGCTACCGCACGCTGGCCGACCAAGGAGTCATCAAGCGCCTGCTCGTGTGGGGCGAACTGCGCGGCGACAATGTTCTCGACGGGCGCAACCGCGAGGACAACATTTATAAGATTCTCACCGCCAACATCACACCCACCAACGAGTACACCAAGTGGAACCACTTCTACACCTGCATCAACGAGTGCAATACGCTCATGGCCAATGCCCCCGGCGTGCAAAGTGAAGACCCAGACTACTCCACGGCTGAACTGAATCAGCATCTGGCCGAGGCCAAGGCCATCCGTGCCTTCTGCTACTTCACACTGGTCAGGGCCTTCAAGGATGTGCCCTACGTGACAGAACCCTACGAGGACGACAGTCGCCCCTTCCTCATGCCGCAGACCGCAGGCGACGAACTGCTGGCACAGGAACTGGCCAGCCTGAAGGCAGCGGACACACAGGCACCCGTGCTTTGGACCGAAAACACACCCTACACAAAGGGACGCGTCACACAGAAGGCCGTCTGGGCACTGGAGGCCGATATCGCCCTGTGGCTCAATCGCTACCAAGAGTGCATCGAAGCTTGCGACAAGGTGCTTACGACGACCACCAACCCCCTCGCGCTGGAGCGTTCTTCGACCTACTTCCGCAATGTGTTCTCCACGGGCAACAGCGACGAGAGCATCTGGGAACTGCAACTCGACCAGAACAACCCCAATTATGCCGTGCGCGACTTCTTCGGGGACCAGAACACCGATGCTTGCTTCTCCAGTTACAACTTCTCCAACGTGGGCGGCAGCAACGACCTCTTCCTCACCCTGCGCGACCTGCGACGCATGAATGCCTTCGTCAGTTCGGGGGCCTTCTATGCCATCAAGAAATATAATGCCCTCCGCATCAACACGGCCAACACGACTGCACGTGAAGCCGACTTCCAGTGGGGCGATGCCAACTGCAACTGGATTCTCTATCGCCTGCCTGACATCTATCTGATGAAGGCCGAGGCACTGGCCGAACTGGGAGGGGCCGACCAACTGCAAGAGGCTGTCCGCCTGTGCGGACTGACCTACGACCGTGCCAATCCGGACTTGGAAGCAGGAAGTCTCACCACGGGCTACACCAGTCAGGACGACGTGCGCCGGCTGGTGCTCGACGAGCGTCAGCGCGAATTTCTCTACGAGGGCAAACGCTACTTCGACCTCATGCGCCTCATGCGCCGAGAAGGAACGCCCACACAGGTACTGGAGACCTACCTGCGCCGGAAGTACGAGGAAATCGTGGCCATGTGGTCGGACATCCGCCCGAAGCTCAACGACGTGGATGCCATCTACATGCCCATCAACCGCGACGAACTGAGGGCCAACACGCTGCTGAAGCAAAACCGATTCTACGAAACGTCGTCTGACATAACACGCTAAGCCATGAAAAAGATATTTCGAAACATAGCCTTGCTCGCGACGGCGGCCGCCGCACTTGTGGCTTGCAACAGCGACGACATCAAGGACGAAGCCATGTACACCTTCACGGGCGAGACGGTGACCAGCTTCTGCCAGCACACACCCGAACTGACTTCCTTCTACCGAATGCTGGAACTGACGGGCAACGCCTCGCTGCTGAGCATCTATGGCCATTTCACCTGTTTTCCGCCCACCAACGAGGCCATCGACCGATGGTTGGAGGGACGCGGACAGACCTGGGACGAACTGACCCTGGAGGACATGCAGAAGGTGGTCTACAGCAGCACCATCCGCAACAACTCGCAGGAGTTCCTGACCACCGACTTCACCGACAATGCCACCTCACTGCTGAGTATGCAGGACCGCACGATACAAATCAGTTTTGCCACCAACGGACTGGGGCAACGCGAAATTGTGGTGAACAGCGTGGCGACCATCATCAGTGGCGACAACGAAGTCCACAACGGCGTGGTGCATGTGGTCGACCACGTGATTGAACCCTCCGAGGAGACCTTCCTGCAACGTCTGCAACAGCAAACGGCCTTCCGCATCTTTGCCAAGGCATTCGAAGCCTCAGGCTTCAACGAGCCGATGTCCGTTCTTTATGACCCCGATTACACAGCCCCCGCCAACTACGAGGGCGAAGACCCCTCGCAGAGCCACTTTGAACATTGCAAACTGGGATGGACCGTCTTTGCAGAGACCGACGACGTGCTGCGCGACGCGGGCCTCAACATCGCCGATGCCGACACCCTCGCCGCCGTCGAGCAGTTTGCCCGTCAGTGGTACGGTTCCGACGACCTCGGCAACTACGCCTCAGAGCGTAACCCATTGCACCGGTTCATGGCCTACCACATCCTGAACCGCCAGATGAACACCGGCTCGTTCATCTACACGGGGTTTGCCTGTGCTCCCACCTATCGGTCGAAGGCTTACGAATACTACGAGACGATGCTCCCCTATCGCATGATAGAGATAAAGGCCGGCCCCGAAATCAACCGCCAGCGCAACGGGCAGAGCGTGCGCCTGGACGAATCGGCCAGCAACATCGAGACCATGAACGGCTACATCCACACCCTGCGGAGTCTTCTGGTCTACGACGAGGAGGTGATGACCAGCGACGTGCTGCACAAGCGCATCCGCTTCGACTTCTATGCCGTGCCGCCCCAGTTGACGAACAACCACATCCGCTGGAACTGGGACTATCTGTCCTCGGCCCGTGCTTTCCCCCAGAACTTCTGTGGCGACTATTTCAAGTACAACACCGGCTCCTCGCTCACCCTCTGGGCCTCGGACGGCTGGACCAACTACCAGTCGGACGAAATGCTCATTGCCGGCCCCATGTACGACTTCACCCTGCGCATGCTGCCCGTGCCCCCCGGCAACTATGAGATTCGACTCGGCTACCGTGCCGAGAACTGGCGCGGCATTGCTCAGTTGTTCATCGACGGACAGATTGCCGGCATCCCCGTCGACCTGACCATCGGTTACAACGGGGCCGAGAACGACCCGCGCATCGGCTACATGCACGACGAGGACACCAGCGACGACGGCATCGAGAACGACAAGATGATGCGCAACCACGGTTACATGAAGGCCCCCACGAGCATGTACACGGGTCAGGAGGGCGGAAAGCCCCTGCGCGACATGTCGGCCTGCCTGCGCATCATCATCGGGCAGTACCTGTTCCAGGACTACGGCTACCACTATTTCCGTGCCAAGAACATGGACGACAAGGGGGGCGGCCGACAGTTCCATGCCGACTACATCGAATACATCCCCGTGGACCTCATCCGCGACGAGGACAGAGAGTGAGAAGGGAAAAGGGAGAAGTGAAAAGGGAAAAGTGAAAAAAAGGGAACTTTACAAGGATATGAAGAAGAAGATACATTTGTTGTTACTGGCATTGGCGGTCACGGCCTGCCAGAGCGACTGGAACGAGCACTACGACCGGTCAGCGGGGGTGAGCGGAGCGTCCTTGATGTCGCTCATCAGTGCCGACCCCGACCTCAGTAAGTTTGCCCAGGCACTGCACAAGACGGGCATCGACAGCCTGCTGCTCAGCGACCAGACCTACACCGTGTGGGCACCCACCGACAACGCCCTGGCCAGCCTCGACCTGAGCGACGAGGCCGCCACGTTGCGCCTGGTGAACAACCACGTGGCACGCTTCTGCAGCCCCACGTCCTCCACGGCCCGCATCGTGATGCTCAACGGCAAGACCATGCAGTACACCGATGCCGCGACCTTCAACGGTGCCCCCATCGCCAAGGCCAACATCAGTGCCGAGAACGGGCTGCTGCACAAACTCTCGGCACAGATACCTTACAAGTATAATATACGCGAACTGATGGATGCCGACGAGCGTTTCTCTGAGGTCTCTGCCTTCGTGGCCCGGTTCGACAAGAAGGTGTACGACGAGCGCCACTCCACCCCCTACGACAGCGTCTTCACGGACTACAATCCGCTGCTCGAACATGCCAAGTACGGCATCGGCGACCTGGCCGACGAGGACTCCCTGTTCACGATGATACTCCCCACCGATGCCGCATGGCAGGCCGAGCTGGAGCGCGTGTCCCCCGCCTTCACGGCCTACAACACCGACGAGCAGGCAGCCGACAGCATCCGTCGCACACAGGCCGGACAGGCCATCCTGGGCGGACTCACCTTCCGCGGCATCATCGACGAGGAGGCCGACAGCCTCACGACCGTCACGGGCCAGGTCATCAAGCCCGTCCGCGACTATCTGGCAGGCTACGAGCGCATCGAGGGGTCTAACGGAGTCATCTACGTGGCCACTTCCCGGCTCAATGCCAACGACCTCTGCGTCTGGAACCACGTCCTGCTGAACGAGGCTGAGAACATGGACAGCCGCGTGGCCATGTCGGGGTCGAACTGCTACATCCGCACGACCGACGACAACAGCCTCGTGCAGGGCATCAGCGAGAACAGTTACCTGGAGGTGACGAGCGGCAACGTCGACGGCGGTTCCACCTTCTACATCTCCAATGCACTGGCCACCCACTACGATGTCTATGTTGATTTCGTCAATCCCCTCGTCGACGGCGAGAACCTGGCCGGGGAGAAGACGAAGGTCACCTTCCAACTGATGTATCGCGGCAGCAACGGACGCACCACGGCCAAGAACATGAACACGCCCATGGAAATCACGGGCCTGGACGAGGAGGGGAACCTCCTGCCCGGCATCATCTCGGTGAGGGCCTTCTCCGACATCGAGCTGCCCGTGAGCGACTTCTACGACGGCCTATGGCACCTGCAACCCGCCAACGTCTCACTGGACGTCACGCCCAGCACCACCCTGAAGGTACAAACCCGTGTGACGGCCTCCGACGCCCGCAACGGCTACGTCCGCAAGTTCCGCATCGACCGCATACGTCTGGTTCCCGTAACCGAATAAATCCTGAATCATGAAAACGATAAAATGCCTATTACTCTGCATGACGATGCTGGTTGCGACGGCGGCCAGTGCACAGGAAACATACACCGTCCGGGGACGCATTGTCCGCTCCTCCACGGGAGAAGGCTTTGCCGGCGTAGGACTGACCTCGCCCAACCTGAAGGTCAGTGCCATGACCGGCGACGACGGCACCTACGAGATTAAGCTTCCCTCGCTCGATGTCACCCTGATTGTCACCGCCCCCGGCTATGAGCAGCAGGTCGTGGCCGTACAGGGCCGCACCGAGGTCGACATCCGCATCCTCGACCGCCTGGAGGACACCACCCCGCCGGAACTCAACCTCCACGTCAGCGGCCCCCTGCACACGAAGCGTCAGAGCGGACAGCCCGGCAGCGGCGAGACCTACTTCGTGCGCGGCTTGCAGTCCCTCCACCTCAGCAGCCAGCCGCTCTTCGTCGTCGACGGCGTGGAATGGCAGATGCAGGAGGACGCCCACACCACCGTCACGGGCTACAGCAACAGCCCCCTGAACATGATTGACCCCGACGACATCGAACGGGTGGAGATTCTGCGCGACGGTTCTGCCATCTGGGGCTCGAAGGGCGCCGCCGGCGTGGTGATGATAAGCACCAAGCGCGCCAAGGACATGGCCACGAAGATTGAGGCAAACGTCTCCATGGGCTTCCAGACGCCCTTCAAGTCCATGCCCCTCATGGAGGCCGCGGCCTACAGCCGTTATGCCACGGAGGTCATGCGCGGACTGAAGGCCGAGCAGCGCAACCAACTCCACTTCACGGAGAACGACCCCGCGAAGTCGTACTACTGGGACACCCACCAGCAGACCGACTGGCTCGGCGAGGTCAACCGCACGGCATTCCTGCAGAACTACGGCATCAACGTCTCCGGCGGCGACGACATTGCCCTCTACCGTTTCTCGCTGGGCTACGGCAAGAACAACGGCAACGTGGACGGCACCAGCTTCGGCCGGCTGAACGTGCGTTTCAACAGCGACATCCACCTGACCAAGCGCCTCTTCCTGGCGGCCGACATCGCCTACGCCCAGACCATGACGCGCGTGAACTTCGACGGGCTGAACGAGGTGCGCAACCCCGTCTTCCAGTCGCTCATCAAGTCGCCCCTCTACGGTCCGTGGCAACACAACACGAAGGGCGGAGAGACCAACCGCATGAACGACATCGACGAACTGGGCGTGGGCAACCCCATCGCCCTCGTGGACGACAACCTGCCCGACCTGGACAAGTATCGCTTCAGCCTGAACCTGCGTCCCTCCTTTGCCTTCACCGACCGCCTCAAGCTGAGTGCCATCCTGGGCTTCACCTGGGACAAGACGGCCGAGGACATCTTCCTGCCCGACCACGGCGTGGCCGACATGCCCCTGCTGAACGAACGGGGCGAGGTCTACAACACGGCCCTGAACATGGTGTCGAACCTGATGGCCCGCCAGAGCACCCTGAGTGCCGAAGGCCGCCTGGACTGGACCGTGCTCGACTCCTATCGCAACGACCTGCGCCTGGCCGCCGGCGGACGCTTCTACAACACCTACTACAAGTGGAACTCGGGCCTGGGCTACAACACGGGTTCCGACTTCATGCGCGCCCTGTCGAACACCAACAGCTACCTGCGCTGGATCGAGGGCGACAACCACAAGGAGCGCGACGCCGCCTGGTTCCTCACCGCCAACTACGGCTTCCTGAACAAGTACTTCCTCGACCTGGGTCTGGAACTGTCCACCTCGTCGCGCTACGGCACGGAGGCCGGCGGACTGAAGATGTGCGGCGTCAGTTGGGCCTTCAATCCCTCGGTGCAGGCCGCATGGCTGTTGAGCAGCGAACGCTGGATGCGTGCCCTGCGCGGCATCAACACGGCCCGCCTGCGCGTGGCCCTGAGCCAGACGGGCAACGACCGCCTGCCGCTCTTTGCCAACCGCACCTACCGTCAGGCCGCCTCCTCCCTCCAGGACGCTCCGGGACTCTACCTGACCAACATCGGCAACGAGGGGCTCAAGTGGGAGACCACGCGCCGCGCCTCCCTGGGCCTCGACCTCTCCATGCTCCACAACCGCTGGCAGGTCTCGGCCGACGTCTTCTGGGCACGCACCAGCGACCTCGTCACCCGCAAGCCGCTCAACGACGTGGCCGGAATGCCCTACTACTGGGACAACGACGGCACGCTGACGAACCGCGGCTTCGAACTCACGACCTCGGCGCGACTCGTCGACCACCGCGACTGGAAACTGACCGTCGGAGCCACCGTCGGCCACTATAACAACAAGATACGGAAACTGCGCAACGGGGCGTTCACGACCGACGTGGCCGGAGCCACCATCCTGACCGCTGAGGGCCAGTCGGCCGGCGTCTTCTACGGATGGCAGACCGACGGCATCTATCGCGACGCAGCCGAGGCCGCTGCCGACGGGCTGGGCGTCATAGCCGCCAACGGCGACAAGGTGGCCTTCGGGGCGGGCGACGTGCGATTCGTCGACCAGAACGCCGACGGCATCATCGACAACCGCGACCGTGTGGTCCTGGGCAACCCCAACCCCGACATCTTCGGCAACTTCAGCCTGCAACTGCGCTGGAAGCGCCTGACGCTGGACGGCGTCTTCTCCTACACGCTGGGCGGCGAGGCCTACAACGCCCTGCGCCAGCAACTGGAGTCGGGCAGCGACCTCTGGAACCAGACCAAGGCCATGGAGAACCGCTGGACGGCCGACGGACAGACGACCGACGTGCCGCGTGCCACCTACGGCGACCCGATGGGCAACAGCCGCGCGAGCGACCGCTGGGTGGAGAATGCCTCGTATCTGAAACTGAGCCACCTGCGCCTGAGCTACGACGTGCCCCTGCGCCGCACAGTGCTCCAAGGCCTCTGCCTGTGGGCCTCGGCCAACAATCTCCTGACCCTCACCCGCTACCTGGGCATGGATCCCGAGTTCTCCCTCTCCTCGTCGGTGCTCTATCAGGGCGTGGATGCCGGGCTGGTGCCCAACTCGCGCTCGTTCCAGTTCGGCGTGAAGATTAACCTGTAAATCCGTAACTCCTAATTCATAATCGAGATATGAAACGCTATACATTATATATAATGACAGGCCTGTTGGCACTGACATCGTGCGAGGACGTCTTCGACACGGAGTCGACCAGTGTGGTCATGGACAACGGGCAGCGCATCGAGCATCCGGCCGACTCGCTCTACAGCGCCATGGGCATCCTGTCGCAGATGCAGCGGCTGGGTGAGCGCTACGTCCTGCTGGGCGAACTGCGCGGCGACCTGATGGAGGCCACCCCCGAGGCCGACAAGGACTTACAGGACGTGGCCAACTTCAGCGTCGGGACGGACAACCCCTATGCCGACCGCCGGGACTACTACTCGGTCATCAACAACTGCAACTTCGCCCTGGAGCGCATCGACACCTCGCTGGTGGACTACCAGACGAAGGTCATGCTGCCCGAGTACGTGGCCATACGTGCCCTGCGCGACTGGACCTTCTGGCAGATGGCCCTCACCTTCGGCAAGGTCCGCTACATCCGGCAGCCCCTGCTCTCGCTGGAGAGCACGCTGGCCGCCTATCCCGAAAAAAACATCGATGAAATGGCGCAAATTCTCATCGACGACCTCACCCCCTACCTCGGCACGCGGGCACTGGACTACGGGTCGGTGGACGGCATCCCCACCTCCTCGCTCTTTGTCCCCCTGCAACTTTTCCTGGCCGACCTCCATCTCTATCTCAACCACTACGCCGAGGCCGCACAGCTCTACTACGACTACATCTATCCGCGCCACCTGACCGTCACCGAGGGCTACAGCAACGACTGGAACAACAACACGCGCACCGAAGCCAGCATGAACCACTGGGGCTGCTACACGGGCGAAATGCTCTTCCAGATGGCCTACAGCAGCGATGCGCGCGAGTATCACCCCTCACTCATCCGCCTGGCCTACAATGCGGAGCCCAGCATCGTGCCGGCTCCGTCGTTCGTCGAGGACATGAGCAAGCGAACCTATTTCTTCACGCCCATGAACGGCCAGACCGTGGGGGCCTACTTCCAGAACGACCTGCGCGGACAGGCTGTCAACCGCAGCGGACGCAACCTGCCTGCCGCCTACGGCACGCTCTCCCTGAATGGCCAGGACCTGCTGCTCATCCACAAATACAACTATGCACAGACAACCAACAGCAGCGGCTACGACCCCGAAAACGAGGCCAACCCGGTGCTGAACTTCACCCGCCAGATTCCGCTCGTGCGCACACCGCACGTCTATCTGCGGCTGGCCGAGGCACTGAACCGGCTGGGGAAACCCTCCATGGCATTTGCCGTACTGAAACACGGACTGACCGACGAGACGCTGACCGACAGCCTGAAGGTGCCCACCCATGAGCTGGCATCGGGCGAACCCTTCCTCAACTTCTCCTGGGCCCACCGCAACGGCGACTATCGCAACGTGGGCACGGCCCGCCGCGGCCTGGGGCGTGGCGTGAGCTATGACAAGGAGGTCTTTGTCATCGGCGAACAGCCCACGCTCGACGACTCTGTCCGCGTGGTGGAGGAGATGATACTGGAGGAGATGGCCGCCGAGACGGCTTTCGAGGGCAACCGCTTCTTCGACCTCCTGCGCATCTCGCGCCACCGCAACGAGTGGCCCGCCTTTGCCGCCGAGCGCGTCAGCCGCCGCTTCAGCAATGCCGAAGCCGCACGCACGCGTCTCCTCGACGAGAGCCTATGGTGGCTACCCTGACAGCCTTACTTCCTTAAGCTTATTCCATGCGCATCGTTTAATTGAACGGTGCGCATGGTTTAATTAAACGATGCGCATGGAATAAGCCTCACGACCATTGCCTACGAACCGGGCCTACTGTTCCTCACGGTCCAGCCCTTGCACACATCCGTTGCAAGCAGTAAACGAAATGCCCCATTTCATCGGAAGATTCCACTTTTAGTGCAATTGTTACAATCTTAGACGCAAACGTATTCTTTATATATAGAAATAAAGGTGTACCTTTGCATCGTCAAACCGAACAATATTAACTAAAAACTAACCGTATGGAAAACTTTACACTTAAGACTTTGGCACTCGGAGCCCTCTTCATAGCTTCGGCATCGGTTCATGCACAAGGGGAGTACAGCATCACCTTCGGACTAAATCAGGAGGTGTCGAAACAACTGCGCCAGACCCACCGCACCGTACCCATCTGGGGCGACTTCACGGGCAACGGCTGTTACGACATCTATTATAGTGGTACATCGTGGGCCAACGGCTGGACCTCCGGCGGTTTCCTCATCAAGAATCTGGGCGAAGGCAAGTTCGAGATGCTGACCGAGAAGACCTATGAGGAATACGAAGAGACCATCTGGCAGCGCGACGAGGAAGGCAACATCAAGACCGACGAGGAAGGCAACTGGCTGCCCGAACTGGACGAGAATGGCAACATCAAGACCGAAATGCGCACCCGCGAGACGGGCATCATGAAGAACGGACTGCCCTACTACGCTCACGGGCGTGGCAGCCTGACGCTGGACTACAACCAGGACGGCAACCTCGACATCCTCATTTCCAATGCCGGCGGCAACGACACCAACACGAAGCGCGGCATCGTGCTCGTCCGCAACAATGGCGACGAGACCTTCACCGTCGTCAACGACGAGGGACTGGCCTCGCTGGGCTATGAGGGCGACGGCAACCTCAACGAGGGCCAGGAGAACTACCACATCGCCGTGGGCGACTACAACCGCGACGGTTATCCCGACCTGCTCATTGAGGGCGCTTCGACCATCGGCCGCTTCGTGCGCCTGCTGCGCAACAAGGGCGAAGAGGGCGGATTCGAGGTCGTGAACGACATCTTCAACCCCATGCCGCTGGAGAACGACATCAACATCCGCGGCGAATACGCCTACAATGTGGAATACGACGAGGACGGCATCGAAATCGGTGGCGCATGGGACTTTGAGCATCCCACCAAGGGGCTCATCAACCTGTCGCATGGTCCCGTCGGCTTCATCGACCTCGACGGCGACGGATGGCTCGATCTCTACGTCAACGGCTACCGCGACGGTGCCGAAAACGCACCCGAAGGAAAGGGCCGCGGCGGCTGGTGGTGGCACATGTACAAGAACCTCGGCAACGGCGAGTTCCAGGACATCACCCACACCCTCGTCATCAACGGCGAACAGGCCACAACCTGCGAACTGCTCTCGCAGTACGGCTCTGAGAACATCATCTCCACGCCCGTCGACTGGAACCAGGACGGCAAGATGGACATCTACCTGGCCGGCGATATCAGCGGCAGCCGCCGCTCCATCGTTCTGCTCAACGTGAGCGACGAAGAGGGCATCAAGTTCCAGACCATCGACCTCGAACAGGGCATCGGCGACCCGGGCAACCGCCTCTTCTTCATGGCCGACTTCAACGGTGACGACTATCCCGACATCGTCGCTTCGGGCCACTCCATCTTCCTCGGTGACTGGGGCGTCGACTACATCATCAGCGACGCAGGCGGCAACTACCACATGGAGGCTACCCACGAGGGCCAGCCCACCGAGAACGGCATGTGGCGCGGCAGCGAGCAGGGTGCGTTCGGCGACTTCGACGGCGACGGACAGTTCGACTACCTCGTATCTGCCTGGTGCGGTGCACCCTGGAAGACTGAAGAGGACGGAGACCACTTCGACGGCGACAACACCTTCCTGTCGATGAACACCTCCGACTATGTGATTACCGCCCCCGAGGCTCCTGCCACGGTCAGCGCAAGCATCGACGAGGACAACAACATCACCGCAAAGTGGAACGCCGTGACCATGAGCAACGGCAACCAGCCCCTGTACAACCTCTACCTGAAGAACAAGGAGACAGGCAAGGTGCTCATGAACGTGCCTGCCAACGCCACGACGGGCAAGCAGATGGGCTACGCAGCCTTCGCTCAGTACGTGGTCGGCAACGGTGAGGGCGACGACAACACCTTCACGTTCATCAACGTGCCCGAAGGCACCTACGAAGTGGGCGTGCAGGCTGTCAACTACGCCTACCAGGGCAGTGCCTTCACGGCTACTTCCGAGGACATCATCACCGACATCCGCAGCGTGGCCACCGGCACCGCCAAGCCCGCTCAGACCCAGATGTTCACCACCGACGGCCGACGCACCGACGGTCAGGGCCGCGGCATCTACGTTGTCAAGAGCACCGACGGAAGCGTGAAGAAGATTGTCAAGTAAGACTCCGCCTACGCAAACAGGGCTATACACAGTTAGTTAGTTTCTATATAAAGCTTTTATTGTGATGGATAGGCGGACGCTGTGAGAGCGTTCGCCTATCGTTTTTACGAAAAAAAATCAGAAAACATGAAACAAACACTTTTTTCCTTTCTCATACTCATGTGCGCCGCATGTGGCAACGCACTTGCCACCACATCTGCGGACCTCCTCTGGTATCGCCAGCCGGCCAGCCGCTGGATGCAGGCACTGCCCATCGGCAACGGACGACTGGGAGGCATGATCTACGGCGGCACCCACGAGGAGCGCATTGCCCTCGACGAGTCCACCCTCTGGAGCGGCCAGCCCAACCCCAACCAGGACAAGCCCTTCGGACGGGCACGCCTGGACAGCCTGCGCCAGATGTTCTTCGACGGACGGGTGAAGGAGGGCAACGACCTGGCATGGAACGCCCTCAACGGCAACCAGACCTCCTTCGGCACCCACCTGCCCCTGGGCGACCTCATCGTCACCTTCCCCGGCATCGACGAGAAGCGCGTCACCGACTACCGCCGCCAACTGGACCTCACCACCGCCATCGTCACAACCACCTTCCGCCACCGCGGCATCACCTACACCCGAGAGGCCTTCAGCTCCAACCCCGACGAGGTCCTCGTCTACCGCTTCGCTGCCGACAGGCGGGGCCGCATTTCCTTTACTATAGGAATAAAGATAGAGAACAACCTACCGACAGAATTGAACGTTGAAGGCTCGACGCTCAACTTCACCGGCCAGGCCCTCTTCCCCATGCACGGCCCCGGAGGCGTACACTTCGCAGGCAAGGTGGCCGTCAAGACGCAAGGCGGCAAGGTCACAGCCAAAGACGGCCGGCTCACCGTCAGCGGTGCCGACGAGGCCCTGCTCATCATCAATCTGCGCACCGACTTCGAGCGTCCGCAATACAGGGCAGAACTCGCCGAGGAAGTGACCCGCGCCCTCTCGAAGCCCTACACCGCCCTGCGCGACCGCCACGTGGCCGACTATGCACCCCTCTATGCCCGCGTCAGCTTGGCTCTGGGCCCCGGTTCTGCTGTCTCTGCCACCCCCGGTTCCGTCTCCCCTGCCCCCGGTTCCGTCTGTTGCGATGTCATCGCAACCCTCCCCACCGACGAGCGCCAGCGCCAGGCTGACAAAGGCCAGGCCGACCCCGCCTTCGATGCCCTCTACTTCCAGATGGGGCGCTACCTGACCATCGCCTCGTCGCGCGCCAACTCGCCCCTGCCCATCGCCCTGCAAGGCTTCTTCAACGACAACAAGGCCTGCACCATGCCCTGGACCAACGACTACCACCTCGACATCAACACCCAGCAGAACTACTGGGCCACGGGCGTAGGCAACCTCTCCGACTGCGACGCACCGCTCTTCCGCTGGATAGCCTCGCTCGTCGCCCCCGGGCAGAAGACGGCCCAGACCGTCTACGGCTGCAAGGGATGGACGGCCCACACCACGGTGAACGTCTGGGGATACACCGCCCCGTCGAGCTGCATTGCCTGGGGGCTCCACCCCACCGCCGGCTCGTGGATAGCCGCCCAACTATGGACCCACTACGAATACACCCAGGACCGCCAGTTCCTGCGCACTGTGGCCTACCCCCTGCTGAAGGGCAACGCTGAGTTCCTGCTCGACTACATGACCATCGACCCGCGCACGGGCCATCTCGTCACCGGCCCCAGCATCTCGCCCGAGAATGCCTTTGCCATCAACGGACAGCACATCTCGGCATCGATGATGCCCACCTGCGACCTCACGTTCGCCTACGAGATTCTGAACGCCACGCTCCTGAGTGCCCGACTACTGGACACCGACCGGGCGTTTGCCGACTCGCTGGCCCGTGCCATCGCCCTGCTGCCCGACTATCAGATAGGCCGCGACGGGGGCATCATGGAATGGAGCGAGGACTGGGACCAGCCGAACCCCAACCACCGCCACACCTGCCACCTGATGGGCTTCTGGCCTTTCGGGCAGATAACCTTGCAGCAGCATCCCGCCCTCTCTCAGGCTGTGCGCCGCACCTTCGACCTCCGACTGGCCGCCGACGGCTGGGAGGACACTGAATGGAGCCGCGCCAACGCCATCGGTGTCTATGCCCGCCTGGCGGATGCCGAGGAGGCCTACCGCAGCGTGAAGACGCTGGAGGGCTATCTGTCGCGTGAAAACCTGCTGACCGTCTCCCCCGGCGGCATTGCCGGAGCCGAGAACGACATCTATGCCTTCGACGGCAACACCGCCGGCACGGCAGGCATGGCCGAGATGCTCTTGCAGACGCAGAACGGCAGTCTGCAACTCCTCCCCGCCCTGCCCAAGGCCTGGAGCGAGGGCCGCTTCTCGGGCCTGTGCATCCGTGGCGGTGCCGAAGTCTCCGCCCAGTGGCGAGACAGCAAAATCCTCTCCGCCACGCTGACCGCCACCGCCGACAACATCTTCACCGTCCAGGTGCCCGGCTACGGCTCGTACAGCGCCACCATGGACGGGCACCCCGTCACGCCTCGCGACGGGCAGTGGCAGGTAAGCCTGAGAAAGGGACAGTCCCTGACCATCCGGTAATCCCCTCCCCGAGGCCAAAGCACGGAAAGAGCCAACAAGTGTAGGGACAAGGACCAAATCGAGTAGGAGGAAAATGAAGTAGTTTTCCTCCTACTTCATTTTCCGACCTCTCACACCACCGTACGTGCCGTTCGGCATACGGCGGTTCCTACTTTGGATGCCATTCAAGGTAAGAATCCAACAGGCATGGATAGCC
>JAFTEX010000081.1 GCA_017453445.1 Bacteroidaceae bacterium | reverse complement strand
TTTGGCGACTGCAAATATAACCAAAAGGGCTGACACCTTTGAGTGGTGACAGCCCTAATTTTTGTCTGATGACTTAATGTTTACCGGACAGTAATAAAATAGAAACAAGGGGCTATGCCGTTTATTTCGGCATAGCCCCTTGTTTCTATTATGTCCGTTTGCACAAGAGGTATCCTTTTTAGTTGTGGCACCATTAAACGTTACCAACCTTAGCGCTTTTTTAAAAAGTCGTAACATCCGTATGACAGTGGCGAGGCCGACGGCGACCTGCGTGTCCGATTCCTCGGCACTTACTACAGCGTGGTATACGTAGCGGAAGTATATTCCTAACCTATCTGTATGCCAAGAACTCTATACGGGGGGGGGGACCATAATTGTCGCTTCACCCTTTACCTATTCTGTGGAGTTGCCTTTGGCGGACTTTGAAATCAAAGAAAGGATTTCGGAGAGTTTGTATTTATCGTCAGGCCAGGCGGCATAGCCTCCCGAGGAGAACGCACCTTCCTCAAACTCCACGGAGAGCGACCAGCTGGAAGCATCCATGATTTCGAAGTCTGAATCATAGTGTGAACCTATTTCGTAGGTGTGGTTTCTCCGAATCATTTTCTCGACGGATAGCATCACGGAATCGGGCACGATGTAGCTTTTCCCTTCTTCGCCGCCAAGGTCGCTATCTATACGCATTCGCTTCTGAGTAATGAGGAGCGTGCCCGTCCCGTCCGGGTTACGCGTGAGCTTCATTTCGTCTGAACTCCCTGCAAAGCCGTTGTGGGTGGAATATTCGAGCGAAAGCAGGTGACCGCCAGGAGCCTTCCGGGGCTTGCGGCTCGCCATTTCGGCATCCATGAGGCGGATGAGGCGTTCGCTGCGCGACTTCACAGCGGCAGCATGTTCGAAAGTTTTGTTCGCGCCCTCTACGTCCTTGAAATGCTGGGCCAACGTACTGGTCTCCTGCCCCTTGGGAACACGGAGGAGAAGGTCGTGACGCAGGGCGAGTACGTCATCCACCCTCTTTTGCTGCCCCACAAGCATCTCCCGCGTAGCAGCGATGGCATCAAGCCCTTGGTCGGACAGTGAGTAAATGTAGGATTCCATTCGGTCGTCGCTCTGCGTCCAGCGGATGTCGGAGAGACGCCACCAACCGTTTTCATTCAGCCAGTCGATGGTTTTCTTGCGTTGTTCAGTCGTAAGCATGGCCTTTTCCTTCTTTTTCTTTTTAGCATAACCGGCAAAGGGCAACAAGAGAAGGAGTGCCAGCACTGCCCATAAAAGCTTTTTTGTATTAGACATGGTTCCAGAATTTCATTTTTCTCCGTCACCGACGGAATCTTCAGCCCCCGACTATCGGCGAAATGGATGTGCTGAAAGTAGTTCTGCTGACGGACGGGATGGTTTTCTTCGACAATATCGCCGCAAGACTGCAAGAGAAGTCCCCCTCAGTCTGCGTGGAAGCGGGCACGGATGCCTACGGTTTTTCAGTTCCTGTTGAAGAGTTTGCGATAAATGACGTTCATCACAAGCATGTGTATGGCCGACGAAAGCATCGATGACCAGGGAATGCCTCCCAGAAGGCGACGCCAGCCTGAAGTCTCGGGCTGTATCGGGAGATTGTTCGGCTGACCATACGCATAATTGGGGCCGTAAGGATATTGCTGCTGAACGTAGGGTTGCTGGGGTGGATACTGGGGGGCAGTACCATTCTGGGGCATGCCGCCGTTCTGGACGTTCTCATTGGGGGTGTTCTGCTGTTCCATCGTATTCTAATCTAATAGTTACACCATTCAGGCTCAGATAATCAGTCCGTTGCAAGCCTCCGTATCACGTCGTAGCAGAGTTCGAAGTCTGCCCATTCACGCAGAGACTCCATCTCACGCAACAAATTCCGGCAGACGGAAGGAGTATAATAACGGACGATGAGGTCAACAAACGGGAATCCCAGTGGGTGCTCAGCGTAGTGACGAATACGTCCGTCCAACAGCCTACCTCGCCGTTGCAAGGCACCACGGACGTATTGTCCCCTGGTCTTATTCCAAACAGCGGCATAGACATTCAGCCCCGTGGGCGTGACATCTATCAGCCACCGACGCTTGGGGGTGCGAATGTGCATCAGCGGGCGGCCATTGCAGACGACATCGGGACAAAACGTGACAGTTTCCCCTGCCATACCCTTCCCTGGCACGAGAAGGGGAACGCCCTTCCCGTCCAACGTAAAATCCATTTGGCGATTGCCCGCAAACTGATAAGTACCGCAGATAATCATAAGTGAGTCTTGACGACGCAAAAAAACAAGTTCGGCATCGGACTCGCAACGTTTCAGCGAAGCATAAGGATGCCCATCATGGTCGAAAAGGATGAGTGCGGACTCACCCCAGCGAGCCGTATCACCGGGCTGCATCGTGAAGGGCATGGTAAAATAGTCCTCCTTCAGTGAATCCACCACATAGACCCGTTCGGAGGTGGCGGTCAGCGCAAAGTAGCGGGCAAACCCATCTACGTCCTTGTCGTATGTGTAGAACGAGAGCTGACTGCTTATCCTGCCACGCACCTCGTAGCGCAAACGCCCGTCCGTCCACGTGCCAAAGTTGGGAATAGCCATCGCAGAAATGCGAACAAATCCAACCAGTATTACAGCCGCCAATCTCAGTTTTTTCATAATCCAGTTACTTATTGTGGGCCGAACGAACGCGTGAGAGAGTCTCGGGCGTCATCTGAAGGAACGAGGCTATGTGGAGCATCGGGGCACGAAGTATGATTTCGGGCTTCGTGGCCAACAAGCGCGCATATCGCTCAGAGGCATTTTCGAAGCGCTGTGAATCGGCATGCTCCTGACTACTGATAAGGGCATGTTCCAGAATCTTGCGATACAGCATTTCCATTTCTTGATTCTGAAGCATGGAGATATGCCATGGCTCATAAGGGATGGAGTAGAGCATAGTGGGTTCCAGGGCTTCCACCATCAGTCGGCTGGGCTCCTGTTTCAGGAAACTCTCGATGCAGAAGACGATGCGCCCCTCAAAGGAAAAATGCTCTGTGACATCCTTACCATTCTTATAATAAAATTGACGCACCATTCCACGCTCCACAAAATACATCGCCCTGCAGATTTCGCCCTCGGGAAGCACGATGTCACCACGTTGGAACTTCATCGGCACCAACATCTGTGACAGCGAGTCTATCCCCATAGGGCTTAGTTTGCAGTATATGTTCGCGATTTCTCGGGCTACGTCCCGGGTTGTGTTAGTCATTGGCTTCGGAATTCGAGGATAAAGACTCAAGGTTAATGTTTTCAATCCAGTTTCAACACAGCGAGGAAGGCTTTCTGCGGCACTTGCACATTGCCGATTTGCTTCATGCGCTTCTTTCCTTTCTTCTGTTTCTCCAGAAGCTTACGCTTGCGGCTGACATCGCCACCGTAACACTTGGCAAGGACATCCTTGCGCACCTGCTTCACGGTCTCGCGGGCAATGATTTTGGCTCCAATGGCTGCTTGGATGGCTATGTCGAACTGCTGGCGCGGCAAGAGGTCCTTCAACTTCTCACACATGCGACGACCAAAGTCGACGGAGTTGTCAACGTGCGTCAGCGTAGAGAGGGCATCGACGGGTTCGCCATTCAGGAGTATGTCGAGCTTGACCAGACGTGACGGACGGAAACCGTCCTGATGATAGTCGAATGAGGCATATCCTTTGGAGATGGACTTCAGTTTGTCGTAGAAGTCTATGACGATTTCGCCCAAGGGCATGGCATACTGAAGTTCCACACGGTTACCGCTGATGAAGTCCTGCTTCAAGAGTTCGCCGCGCTTGCCAAGGCAGAGTGTCATGATGGGGCCGATGAAATTGGCGGTAGTAATGACCGAGGCGTGGATGTAGGGTTCTTCGATGTGGTCGATGAGCGTCGGGTCGGGCATGCCTGCGGGATTGTGCACCTCCTTCACCTCGCCCTGTTTGTCGTACACGAGATAGGAAACGTTGGGCACCGTCGTGATGACGTCCATGTTGAACTCACGATCCAGCCGCTCCTGAATGATTTCCATATGAAGGAGCCCGAGGAAACCACAACGGAACCCGAAACCCAAGGCCACGGACGACTCGGGTTGGAAGGTGAGCGAGGCATCGTTGAGTTGCAATTTTTCCAACGAGGCACGCAGGTTCTCGAAGTCCTCCGTCTCGATGGGATAAACACCGGCAAAGACCATAGGTTTCACCTCCTCAAAACCGGCGATGGCATCCTTTGTGGGATTGGCAAGCGAGGTTATGGTGTCGCCCACCTTCACTTCTGTGGCAGTTTTGATGCCACTGACAATGTAGCCCACATTGCCGCAATGGAGTTCCTGACGAGGAATCATATCCATTTTCAGGATGCCGATTTCGTCGGCCTTATACTCCTTACCTGTATTGATAAACTGAACCTGTTCTCCGCTCCTTATGCTGCCATTCACAATCTTAAAGTAGGCGATGATGCCTCGGAAGGGATTGAACACAGAGTCGAAGATGAGGGCTTGCAGGGGGGCGTCCTCGTCACCAGCGGGTGGGGCAATGCGATCGACCACAGCATTCAGGATGTCCTCCACGCCCTGCCCCGTCTTGCCACTGGCGCGTATGATATCCTCGTGCTTGCAGCCGATGAGGTCGACGATTTCGTCCTCCACCTCCTCGGGCATGGCATTGGGCATGTCGCACTTGTTCACGACTGGGATGATTTCCAAGTCGTGGTCGATGGCCATGTAAAGATTTGAGATGGTCTGAGCCTGCACTCCCTGAGTGGCATCCACCACCAGCAATGCGCCCTCGCAGGCAGCAATTGAGCGGCTGACCTCGTAGGAGAAATCGACGTGTCCCGGCGTATCGATGAGATTCAGCGTGTAGGTCTCCCCTCCCCGCTTGTATTCCATCTGGATGGCGTGGCTCTTGATTGTGATGCCCCGTTCCTTCTCCAGATCCATGTCATCGAGCATCTGTCCCTCAGTAACCTTGATGGTGTTGGTGAACTCCAACAGACGGTCGGCCAATGTCGACTTGCCATGATCGATGTGCGCAATAATACAGAAGTTGCGTATATATCTTTGCATGTGGTCTCCTTTTAGGCCACAAAGATACAATAATTAATTAAAAACGGAAAGGGAAAAATTAAAAATGAAAAGATAAAAAATGAAAAAAGTACAAAAAAGCCCCCTGAACCATCAGATTCAGGGGGCTTTTTTGTGTCTAATGCGGGGGGTGACTTAGTTCAGTGCTACAACGAAATCTTTTTCAGCCTCGGTCACGGTCACTTTGTCCTCACGGAGCAACCAGCCCAGTCCCAGGAAAAGTTCCTTCTCATTCTTCACCTTTGCAGCCTTCTTCAGGTCTTTGGTGTTCAGAGCACCGTTCTCGTTCAATGCATTCCAAATCTGGCCTGCGATTGTACCTACTTTCTCGTTCATAATAATCTAATTACCTTAAAAAATTATTTAATAAGTCTTTGTCTTTTTAAGACATTGCAAATTTAGTCATTATCAGCGAGTGACGAATCAATTTCTGACATAAAAGTGATTTAGCCACGCGTTTTCTTGACCTAAATCAAGATTTGTATTATCTTTGCAGCATGAAAAAGACATACTTGCCACTTCTTATTGCCGCCATGGCACTCGCCTCTTGTCACAAACAGACGTTTGATGAACGAGTGATGGAGGACGTGAACCATTTCAATGAAAAAGAAGCCCCCAAACAAATAGACCTGTACACCTCATTCGACAGCATGAGATACGAGAAAGAGACACAGACCGTCAGTTATTTTTACACAATCAGCGGAGATGCCGACAGCGAGGAACTGTTTGCGAGCAAGGAAATCGAAATGGAACTACTGAAGAATCTACGCAACTCCATTCAGTTGAAGCCGCACAAAGAGCATGGAATGCAATTCCACTACCGATACATCTCAAACGAACATGGTACACCGCTGCTGGATGTGACGTTCACACCCGACGACTATAAATAAGTTTTCTCGCACATAGCCATCCAACCGCGAAGGGATGCCTTACCAGCATCCCTTCGCGGTTTTTAATTTATGCGTTTTCTCTTTTCAGTTGTTCCAGTGCCCGGCACAATTGGTCTGGGCAACTCGTGGGTTTGTTACCGCAGCGTATGCCGTCGAGCAGGCCTATCACCTCGTCTGGTGTCTTACCGATAACGAGTTTTGCCACCCCCTGTGTATTGCCCGGACAACCACCATGGAAGAAGCAATGGGAGACACGCCCTTGCTCGTCCGTCTCCACGTCGATGAACTTGCTGCACGTGCCTTGCGTCTGATAAAGAGTCTTGGCCATCCTTATTCTTCAGGCTTCATGTTGGTGTAGACTGTCTGCACGTCGTCGAACTCCTCCATCTTCTCCACCATTTTGTTGATGGTCTCGCGCTGTTCGGGTGTGACATCCTTCAGGTCGTTGGGGATGTAGGTAAACTCACCGCCGACCTCCTCGAAGCCCTCTTCCTCCAGTTTCTTCTGAATCTGGTTATAGCTTGTGGGCTCACCATAGATGGTGATGGTAGTCTCGTCCTTGTCCTCGTCGTACTCCTCGTCGAAGTCTTCGTCTACTCCGTAGTCAATCATCTCCAGAATAAAGTCGTCCATGTCCATGTCAGCCTTCTTCTTGAAGGTGAACACGCACTTGTGGTCGAAGAGGAACGATAGGGACCCCGTGGTGCCCATGTTTCCAGAGAACTTGTTGAAGACGGAACGGACGTCAGCCACCGTACGGGTGGTGTTGTCGGTCAGGGTGTCCACAAAGATGGCCACACCGTGAGGGCCATATCCCTCGTAGGTGACGCTCTTGTAGTCGCTTTGGTCCTTGCCCATGGCGTTCTTGATGGCACGCTCGATGTTGTCTTTCGGCATGTTTTCACGCTTGCAGACAGCAATGACACTGCGCAACGAAGGATTGTTCTCGGGCTCCGGACCGCCAGCCTTCACGGCAATAGCAATTTGCTTGCCCAGACGGGTGAAGGTCTTGGCCATGTGGCCCCAGCGCTTCAGTTTCGTAGCTTTACGGTATTCAAATGCTCTTCCCATTGTTACTTGATTTTTTCGTTATTTCGTAATTTCGTTATTTCGTGATATTGCTATTTTCTCAGGGTCTCAACGCAATTCCGCATTGAGTTGCTTCGTGAGGTTCTGAATGAGCTTCTGCATGATGGCGTCAATCTGCTTGTCGCCCATCGTCTTGCTCTCGTCCTGAAGGATAAAGTTGACGGCATACGATTTCTTGCCCTCGGGCAGGTTCTTGCCTTCGTAGACGTCGAACAGACGAACCTCCTTCAGGAACTTCTTCTCCGTCTGGTAGGCGATGCGCTCGATTTCGCCGAACTCTACAGACTTGTCAATGAGCAGGGCCAGGTCTCGGCTGACGGCGGGGAACTTGGCAATGTCGCTGAAGGTGACCTTCTGGTTACGGACCGTCTTCATCAACTGCTGCCAGTTGAGGTCGGCAAAATAGACAGGTTGCTCGATGTCGAACTGTTTCAGTATCTTCAATGAGACGACTCCCATGCGGACAAGCACCTTTCCGCCACGGTTTTGGATTTCCAGGCTCTTGTCGAACAGGTCGCTCTCGCCCTTGGCAAAGACAAGCGAAGCGAAGGGGACGCCCATCCGACGCAGGATATTGATGACGTGAGCCTTCAACTCGAACACGGTCGACTCTTCGTCGGCGTGTGCCCAGCTGCCGGCCACGCGCCTACCCGTCTGCCAAAGGCCGAGGTGGCAGTCCTCGGAATAAGCATCCAGGACGTGCTTGATGACCTCCGGGTCACGACTGCTGCTGACACCGGGGATAATGTCCGGACAGCGACGTTCGGCATGATAGTAGTAGCAATTGCCAAACTCATAGAAACTGAGGTTGGCGTTCCGGTGAGAGATGTTGCGGGCAATGCTTTCCAAGCCGCCGAAGAGAAGAGTCTGGCGCAAGACGTTCAGGTCTTGGCTCAGGGGGTTCATCAACTGCACGCAGTTCTCCGGCCTGTAGCTTTCCAGTCCGTCGTAATAGGCACCGCGCTGAAGCGAATTATTCAGGATTTCACGGAAACCGGCCCCGACGAGTTGCTCACCCACCAGATTCTGCAACTTATAACTTTTATCCACATCGCCCTTCACGGCCGTGCAACTCTTCACGGAGGTGGGAATTTCCACGTTGTTGTAGCCATAGATCCGGAGAATGTCCTCCACGACATCGCAGGGACGCTGCACGTCGACGCGATAAGCCGGTACTTGAAGTTTCAGTCCCTCTTCCATCTCGCCGAGCACCTTCATCTCCAGACTTGTGACAATGCTACGCACCGTCTCTTGGGGAATGTGCTTCCCGATCAGGCTATCTATATAATTATAGGTAATGTCCACCACTGCATCTGCCATGGGAACGGGATAGACATCCACGATGTCCATGCTCACCTCGGCCCCGGCCAGTTCCTTGGCCATGAGGGCGGCCTGCTTCAGGGCATAAAGGGTGCCGTTGGGGTCGATGCCGCGTTCAAAGCGGAACGACGCATCGGTCGACAGACCGTGGCGGCGGGCCGACTTGCGAATCCACGTAGGATTGAAGTAGGCACTCTCCAGCACGACGTTCCGGGTTGTCTCATACGTGCCACTACCCTTTCCGCCGAACACGCCGGCGATGCACATGGGTTCTTCGCTGTTGCAGATGGCGAGATCGCGGTCGGAGAGTTTGTGTTCCTCACCGTCCAGGGTGACAAAGGGTGTTCCCTCGGGCAGGGTCTTGACCACAATCTGCCGGCCCTTCACCATGTCGGCGTCGAAGCAGTGCAGGGGCTGACCGTAAGCCATCATGACGTAGTTGGTGATGTCCACGATGTTGTTGATGGGGCGCAGGCCGATGGTGGTCAGGCGCGTCTTCAGCCAGTCGGGACTCTCCTTCACCTCACAGTTCTTCAACGAGACTGCGGCGTAACGGGGACAAGCCTCCTCGTTCTCCACCTTCACCTGAATGGGCAGGTCGTGGTTGTCCACCTTGAAGTCGTCCACTGATGGACGATGGAGTGCCGTCTTCCGCCCATTCTGCACCAACCAGGCATAGAGGTCACGGGCCACACCGTAGTGGCTGCATGCATCGGCACGGTTGGGGGTGATGTCCACTTCGATGAGGAAGTCGCTCTCCAGATGATAATATTCAGCCGCGGGGGTACCGGGCACCGCGTCCGCAGGCAAAACGATGATGCCGTCGTGGCTGGTGCCGATGCCGATTTCGTCCTCGGCACAAATCATGCCGTTCGACTCGATGCCGCGCAGTTTGCTCTTCTTGATAGTGAAACACTGGTCGCCGTCGTACAGTTTGGTGCCCAGCGTGGCCACCACCACCTTCTGTCCGGCTGCCACATTGGGGGCACCGCAGACAATCTGTTCAGGCGTTTCACTTCCAAGGTTGACGGTGCAGACGTGCATGTGGTCACTGTTGGGATGGGGTTCGCAAGTGAGGACCTCACCGATGACGATGCCCTCAAGGCCTCCACGGATGCTCTGTACTTCCTCCACGCCGTCGACTTCCAGTCCGATGCTGGTCAGGGCGTCGGCCACCTGTTGGGCCGTAAGGTCACAATCGACATATTCGCGGAGCCACTTATAAGATATATTCATGATTTACGTTTTGACGTTTTTCTGTTAACAATCTGCTCTACTATTCTGCCCTTTTCAGAATTTCGCGTGCAAAAATACAAAATATTTGTCAATTATCCATTATCCTTTGTCAAATTATTTAGAACGGAGGGTTGTCATCCACGGGGTCGGACGGTCCGAAGGGGGAACTTCCCGGGGCATCCCCGGCCCCACCCTCGGGCATGTTCAGAGCCATGTTGCTGATGCTGGCGGCCTCTTCGGGCGACATCTCCGAAACCTTCATCGAGGCACCGGGGTATTGTTCGCCGGGCATGGGGGCAGGTCCGTTGTCCTCGTAGTCTTCGAATCGGGCGTACTGATTCTTGAACTTCATGCGGATGATATCCGTTGGGCCATTACGATGTTTAGCAATGATAAATTCTGCAACGCCCTTCATCGGTACACCCTCTAATGTATCTATTTTGTAGTATTCCGGGCGATGGATGAAGCACACCATGTCGGCATCCTGCTCGATGGCACCCGATTCGCGAAGGTCGGAGAGTTGCGGGCGCTTGCCTTCGTTGCCTTCGCGGTTCTCCAGTCCACGGTTCAACTGCGACAGGGCGATAATGGGGATGTTTAGTTCCTTGGCCAGTCCCTTCAGGTTGCGGCTGATGGTAGAGACCTCCTCCTGTCGGCTTCCGAAGTTCATGCCCGAGGCGTTCATCAGCTGGAGGTAGTCAATGAGAATGATTTTTACACCATGGTCACGCACCAGACGGCGAGCTTTTGTCCGCAACTCGAAGATGCTGAGACTCGCAGTGTCATCCACATAGATGGGCGCATCGATAAGTCGGTTTAATCGGGCATCAAGTTGTCCCAGTTCGACGGGGCTGAGTTGGCCGCTCTTGAGCTTCTCACCGGGAATGTCGCAAACGTTGACGATGAGGCGGTTAACCAACTGTACGTTGGCCATTTCCAACGAGAACATGGCCACGGGGATGCGCGCGTCCACCGCCATCCGTTTCATCATCGAGAGGATGAAGGCCGTCTTGCCCATGGCGGGACGGGCCGCGATAATGACGAGGTCGGAGTTTTGCCATCCGTTGGTCACCTTATCCAACTTCGTGAAACCCGTGGAGATACCCGACAAGCCGTCGGTGCGGGCCATTGCCTCGTGGAGTTTCTTCATGGCCTCGTCTATGACGGGATTAATCTGAGTATACGAGGTCTTCTGCGTCTGCTGTGAGATGGTGTACAGTTCGGCTTCGGTTTCCTGCATCAGGTCGGCCACGTCCTTCGTCGGGTCGAAGGCATCGCCCAGCACCTTGCTGGCAAACGTGATAAGCTTTCGGGCCTGATACTTCTGATGGATTATCTGTGCCTGATACTCAATGTGGGCCGAGGTGATGACGTTTTGCGTCAGTTGGGCGATGTAGATGACGCCCCCGGCATCCTCCAGTTCGCCCTGCGACTCCAGATACTGGGGCACGGTCACCACGTCCACCGGGCGCTGGTTCATCTGCAACGACTGGATGGCCTTGAAGATGATCTGGTGGCGATGGTCGTAGAACGATTCGGGCGTGAGCAGGTTGGACACCTGTTCGTAGGACTCCTGTTCGATGAGCAATGCGCCCAACACCGCCGCCTCGAAATCGAGCTGTTGCGGCTGTTTATTACCAAAGGCATCCATCTGCGGCACTTCCACCACCTGGCGCCCACCCTGCCGCTTTCCACGGCCGCTTGTCTGACTGTTCGTTGCCATCTCCTGAAAAACTTACTGAGTAAAATTGCGAGTTGCAAAGATAGGAAAAAATATTGAGACACGAAGTAAACTGCCGCTGATTTCTACATATTTTTTGTATTCGGCCAACCTGTGTAAACCGACATGTCCCAATAGAATATTGAAAAATATTTACACCACATTCACCTCCCAAATAAGGTTACTATGCTTATGGGGATAAGATTACTAAGGTTACGGGGATAAGATTACTAAGGTTATCCGCCTAAGCATAGTAATCTTATGTATAGGGGGGCAAAGGGCGAAAATAAAGAATATTTACATTCCAGGCTAAAGAGCCCTGCCCGAAATGCGATTATTTCGATGGTTTTGCCCCAAATACTTTGTCGGTAACGTTTTTTTTCCTAACTTCGCGGAGCAAAATTATATGCCAAAATTATGGAACAAAAGAAACCTGTCATAAAAATCACCGTCGCAGTGGTAGTGCTTGCACTGGTGGGCATCATCGGGTATCTGCTCTACGCATCCAAGGCCGCCGAGGCCGAACGCCGCGAACAGATTGAACAGCTGCAGCAACTGGCCGAGATGGACAAACTGGAGATGGAGAACCAGTACGAGGAATTTGCGCGTCAGTACGAGGAACTGCAAATGCAAATCAACAACGACTCACTGGTGGCACAGTTGGAGAAGGAGCAGCAGCGCGTGCAAGACCTGTTGCGCGAACTCCAAAAGACGAAGAGCGACGACGCAGCAGAAATCATGCGGCTGAAGCAGGAACTGGCCACGCTCCGTGACATCCTGAAGAACTACGTGATGCAAATCGACTCGCTGAACCGGCTGAACCAGCAACTGAACACGGAGAACGAGAACCTGCGCACCGAGAACGCACAGGCACAGCGCCACATCTCGAACCTGACCACCGAGGCAGAGACGCTGACCGAAAAGGTGGCCATCGCCTCACAGCTGGATGCCACGGGCGTGTCGGCCTTCGGCAAAAACAAGAAGGGCAAGGCCACAAAGAAGGTGAAGGACGTGAAGCGGTTCCAGATTTCGTTCACCATCAGCCGCAACGTGACGGCACAGACGGGCATGAAGAGCATCTACGTGCGCATCATGACCCCGACGAACGAGGTGCTGACCCAAGGCGGCACCTTCCCCTACGAGAACCGCACGCTGGAGTACAGCATCCGCAAGGACATAGAATACACAGGCGAGGAGCAGCAGGTGACCGTCTATTGGGACGTAAACCGCACGCTCATGGCCGGCCTGTACCGCGCCGACATCTTTGCCGACGGCAACCGCATCGGAGGAACAACATTTAGTTTTGAATAATATGGAACAAGTATTTAGTTACATCATTTCACTTGGTGCATCGGTTATGATGCCTATTCTGTTCACCATCATTGGCTTGTGCATCGGCATGAAGTTTGGCAAAGCCCTGAAGTCCGGCCTTTATGTCGGCGTCGGTTTCGTTGGCTTGGGCATCGTCACCGCCCTGCTGACCTCAAACTTCGACAGTCCCCTGAAGGGAATTTCGGAACTCTACGACTTGCAACTGAGGGTCTTCGACATGGGCTGGCCCGCAGCTGCTGCCGTAGCCTACGGAACTGCCGTCGGTGCACTCATCATCCCCATCTGCTTGGGTGTAAACCTGTTGTTATTGTTCACAAAGTGTACTCGCACGGTGAACATCGACCTGTGGAACTACTGGCACTTTGCCTTCATCGGCGCGGTGGCCTACTTTGTGATGGACCAAAGCCTCTTGTGGGGCTACTTTGCCGCCATCGTGTGCTACATCATCACGCTGGTAATGGCCGACCTTACGGCTGAAAAGTTCCAGGAGCACTACAACTTGCAGGGCATCAGCATACCACAGCCTTTCTGTCAGAGCTTTACGGTCTTTGCCGTCGCCATCAATTGGTTGCTCGACAAGATTCCCGGTTTCTCCCGTCTCGACATCGATGCCGAGGGGCTGAAGAAGAAGTTCGGCGTGCTGGGCGAACCGCTGGTACTGGGTGTTATCGTCGGCGCACTCATCGGATGGGCCGCACAGCTGGACATCAAGAAGATACTGTTCCTCGGTGTCACAATGGGAGCCGTTATGGAACTCATTCCTCGCATCACCAGCCTCTTCATCGATGGTCTGAAACCTATCGCCGAGAAGACGCAGGAGGTGGCCAAGAAGCGTTTCGGCGGTATGCAGGTACACATCGGTATGTCGCCCGCATTGGTCATCGGTCACCCCACGACGCTCGTGTGCTCCATCATCCTTATTCCCGTCATTCTGGCCATTGCCGTATTCCTGCCAGGCAACCAGTTCCTGCCTTTGGCATCTTTGGCTGGTATGTTCTACCTCTTCCCCCTCATCCTCCCCTACACGAAGGGCAATGTGGTGAAGAGCCTTATCATCGGCCTCGTGGCACTTATTGTCGGACTCTATTTCGTCACCGATATGGCTTCGGCCTTCACGCTGGCCGCCAACGAGGTGTATAAGACCGACCCGACGGCCTCCGCTGCCAAGATTCCCGATGGCTTCGAGGGCGGTGCGCTGGACTTTGCCTCCTCATTCTTCGGCTACCTCATCTATGCCTGCGTGAAGTATCTGCGCTGGATTGGCATGGGCGTGCTCACATTAATTACCCTAGCCATGCTCTTCATCAACCGCCGCCGCATCGTGGCCGAAGGTAATGAGGTAAGGTAATATATATATAAGGAAAGAAATTGGCATAATTAGAATAATTCTATCCAGAAATTAGAATAATCCCAGCCAGAAATTAGAATAATTCCAGCCGGAAATTAGGATAATTCCAGCCAGAAATTAGGATAATTCCAGCCAGAAATTAGGATAAAGGAGCGTGCTGATTTCTTTCCGTCATTAAGTATATAGCATGACCAGCCAAGAGTACAAGGACATATATGACGTTGTCGGTGCAGCGATGGAGGTGCATAAGACACTGGGTCGAGGCATGGCCGAAGCTATCTACCAGGAAGCCCTTGCCGTGGAGATGAAGAAGAGAAATATGGAAGTGGAGCGCGAAAAGCCATTACGTCTCCACTACAAGGGAACATTGTTAGACAAGACCTATTACGCCGACTTCTTCTACAAAGGCATTATCATCGAACTGAAATCCGTAGAAGAGATTTGCTCTGACCATCGGGCACAGCTGTTCAATTACATGCGCATCACAGGGATGCATCGCGGCATTCTTATCAACTACGGAGAAAGGAGCCTACGTTCCGAGCGGTATCTATATATCCCCGAAGATGATGATTTCATCTTGCTCACGCAAGACAATTATAAGCATTATATCTATAACGGATGATTATCACAGACTCAGGAGACAGGGCCCGATGAATCGACATATATATAATTCCAATTTCTGAATAAAATTATTCTAATTATGCACATTTCCTTCTAAAAACTCAACTGACATGAAAAAGACAATTCTATCAATGACATTCCTGCTGAGCGCATTCGTTTCCTACGCGCAGCAGGACGTGAAGTTCCAGACGGCCTGCCACCCCGAGGACGTGAAAGGCTATGACACGAAGACGCTGCGCGAGCGGTTCGTCATGGAGAAGGTGATGGAGGCCGACAAGATTCACCTCACCTACTCGCACTACGACCGCTTCATCTTCGGCGGGGCTATGCCCGTCACGAAGGACCTCAGGCTGGAGGACTTCCGCGACCTGGGGCTCGACGTGGACCCGGGCATCAAGGACAAGTACTTCCTCTACAACCGCGAGCTGGGCGTGGTGAACTGCGGCGAGGGCGACGGATGGGTCATCGTCGACGGCAAGGAGTACGCCCTTTCTCCCAAAGAGGCGCTGTACATCGGGCGCGGCCACATCGCCAAGGACAAGGACGTGAACAAGGAAGTCGTTTTCCGCTCGAAGGATGCCTCGAAGCCGGCCAAGTTCTACCTGAACAGCGCCACGGCCCACCAGCACTACAAGACGCAGTGGATTACGCTGGACGGCCGCAAGGGCTCGCTGAAGGCTGCCGTGTGGGGCCCCGTGGGGTCGCTGGAGGAGTGCAATAACCGCACCGTGTATAAGCTCATCGTCAACGACGTGCTGGAGGAGGGCCCCTGCCAACTGCAGCTGGGACTGACGCAGCTGAACCCCGGCGCCGCCTGGAACACGATGCCGCCCCACACCCACGGCCGCCGCATCGAGGCCTACTACTACTTCAACCTGCCCAAGGAGCAGACCATCGCCCACATCATGGGGCAGCCCGAGGAGAGCCGCGTCGTGTGGCTGCACAACGAGCAGGCCATCATGTCGCCCGAGTGGAGCATACACGCCGCTGCCGGCACCTACTACTACACCTTCATCTGGGGCATGGCGGGCGAGAACCTATACTACAACGACAAGGACAACATCCCCGTCATCGACATCCGATAGGCGACCGGCAGACGGGCGAATGGACTGACTGACAGACGAATGAACTGACTGACAGACGGACTGACGGACAGACTAACTAACTCCCCTCCCTTTTGAGGGGAGTTTATTTACCGCCGTCCCACTATCAGACCGTCTTCTTCCCCACTATTAGTAGAGATAATTCCCGACTATTAGTCGAGCCAAATGCGCACTATTAGTCGAGCGGAATCTCTACTAATAGTCGTCATGGAGAGGGAGTGCGGTCGCAAAAAAACGCCATCGGCGCGGTGCCGATGGTGCTTCGTTATTCCTTCCCTCAGGAGGGGGCTTTTACTTGTTGCGCACCGGGCGGACGCTTCGGCCAAAGCAACGTTCGTTGGGGATGTTGTAAATATCGCTCGAATCGAAGTTCAGGTAACGGGCATAGTCCGGGGGGCCCGTTTCGAGCGTGCGCGACCAATAGTAGCCCTCCGAGCCCTCTTTGCTGAGCGACGCTCCTCTGCGAACCCCCGCAGCGGGCAGGAAAATGCTGTTGCCGTTCGCCTTGCTCGTAATCTTCTGGCCATTCACGCCGTTCACCGTCGTCCACTCAGCGGTGGTAAGCTCGCTGTTTCGGAGCTCATTGAACTGCTCTTTGCTCGGCATGCGCCAGCCAGGTCCCCAGTTCACGTAGGCGGCATCGTCCTCTAAGTCCAGCTCAGTCAGATGGTCCACTGTGCCGTATTCGCTGTTGTCGCAATACTTCGTCAGTGTCTTATTTGTACCCATGCAATACTTATAGGTAGTCCAGTTGAACGTGGTCTTGCCGCCGTTGTACCCCGAAGTCTCGCCCCAGGCGAAGAAGTCGCCGCAATGTTCCGGCTTGGGGGCTCCTATGTTCATGGTCGCCCACAGCGTGCCGCTGGGCAGGCCGAGGTCAACATACTCGTGCTGGGTGGGGGTGACTTTCCCCAGCAGATAGTCCACCAGGTAAGTGACATCGGCCACCGACACTTTGCCGTCGCCGTTCGTGTCGAACCGCTCGTCGTAGGTCTGTGCGCTTGCCGTCAGTCCCACCAAGATCACGAGCAAAGTCATCAGTTTCCTTTTCATATTCTTTCAGTTATTAAAGTTAGTAAAATATACATTATTTATATACATGCACACGCGAGGTGACAAAGATAGGCATTTCCCCCCGAATAGCCAAGCCGAGGGCACGAAAATCGGGACACGGGGGCACAAATTGCACGGAAAAGGAGCGCAAAATGTAAGGAAATGCGTATCTTTGCAGCCGAAACAAGATTGAAGACACAATGATAGGCGAAACGATAGCCCTCGTCGTGGCCCTGCTGTGGACCTCGGGCGCCCTCTTCGGCGAACTGGCCGGCAAGCGGCTGGGCGCGCTGCCGCTGAACGTAATCCGCATGGTGCTGTCCCTGCTGATGTTGGGCGCAGCCCTGTGGTTCATGGCGGGACATCCCTACCCCTACCTGGCCGACGGCCCGACGTGGTTGTGGATGACGCTGAGCGGGCTCATGGGCTTCGGCTTCGGCGACTACTGCCTGTTCTCCAGCTATGTGCTCATCGGCAGCCGCTTCTCCCAGCTCTTCATGACCCTGGCCTCCCCCTTTGCGGCCCTGACGGCCTGGCTGATGCTGGGCGAGCGCATGTCCCCCCTGGCCACGCTGGGCATGACGATAACCATCGTGGGCATAGGCATGAGCGTGCTAGGGAAAGCCCCCACCGAGGAACACCCCGGACGCATAGCCGTAAAGCTGCCGCTGAGAGGATTCGTCTTCGGCATCGGCGCCGCACTCGGCCAGGGCGTAGGCCTCGTCCTGAGCAAAGTGGGGCTGGAGCATTACACCGCCGCCGTGGCAGATGCTGCCCTGACGCCGCTGCTCATGCCCGTCGGGGGCACCATGATTCGCACCCTGGCAGGGCTCGCCTGCTTCTCGTTCTTCCTCATCATAAAGCGTAAAGTCCATCGCCTGCGAGAGGCCGCCCACGACGGGCGGGGCATGACCTATGCCCTGCTCACCACCTTCCTCGGCCCCGCCCTCGGCGTCTCGCTCAGCCTCCTGGCCTTGCAATACACTCAGGCAGGCATTGCACAAACCATCATGTCGCTCGTGCCCATCCTCATCATCTGGCCGTCGCGCCTCATCTTCAAGACGCGCGTCACTGCGATGGAAGTCGTGGGAGCCGTCATTGCCGTCCTCGGCGTCACCCTGTTCTTCGTATGATAACCCGAAAGAAATTAACATAATTAGCATAATTCCACTCAGAAATTATAAATAATAAATCATGCTCACCTTCATACAAAACGATGAATACCACTATATATATGCCAATTAGTGATTTAAGTTCTTTTAGTTTTAATTTCTGGACAAGATTATTCTAATTATTCCGATTTCTTTCCTAAATATATTTCAATATGGGCAAAGGTAAGTTAGCAAAATTCGCCGACATGGCCGCCAATCCGCTGGTCATCGAGCAACCGTTTAATACCATCAAGGAGGAAACGCCCTTCGAACTTAAAGGCCACTGGCACGGGCAGTTCTTCCACAACCCCAACCCCATCGTGCTGGAACTGGGCTGCGGCCGGGGCGAATACGCCGTGGGGCTGGCACGGAAGTACCCAGACAAAAGCTTCATCGGCGTGGACATCAAGGGCGCACGCATGTGGACGGGAGCCCAGGACGCACTGAGCACGGGCATGACGAACGTCGCCTTCCTGCGCACCCACATCGAGTTCATCGACCGTTTCTTTGCTCCCGGAGAGGTGAGCGAGATATGGCTCACCTTCTCTGACCCGCAGATGAAGAAGGCCACGAAGCGCCTCACCAGCACCCACTTCCTCCAGCGCTACCGCCGCTTCCTCGCCGATGGCGGCATCATTCACCTGAAGACCGACAGCAACTTCCTCTACACCTACACCGAGGAGATGCTCCGGGCCAACAGCCTCGTGCCCGAATACTCCACACGCGACCTATACAGCGTCACGGACGACAACGCCCCCGGCCATGAGGCCCGCAGCATACAGACCTACTACGAGCAGATGTGGCGCAGTCGCGGCATCCCCATCAAGTACCTCCGCTTCCGCCTGCCCCACGAGGGCCTGCTCATAGAACCCGACGTCGACATCCCCCTCGACGAATACCGCTCGTATAACCGCTCGAAGCGAAGCGGAAGCGAAACCGGGAAATAAATATAACAGAATGAATCTTAACTGAATATAATATAACATGGAACTATACCCTAAACTAATAATGGATGCACTGGCTACGGTGCGCTACCCGGGCACGGGCAAGAATGTGGTGGAGATGAAGATGGTGGAGGACGACCTGCGCATCAGCGGGATGCACGTCTCCTTCTCGCTCGTCTTCGACAAACCGACCGACCCTTTCCTCAAGAGCATGGTGAAGGCCTGCGAGGCCGCCATACACGCCTACGTGTCGAAAGACGTGACCGTAGAGATTAAGACCAAGTCGCTGCAAGCCCCCCGCCCCGACCTGCCCGACCTGCTGCCGGGCGTGCGGAACATCATTGCCGTCTCGAGCGGCAAGGGAGGTGTGGGCAAGAGTACGGTGGCAGCAAACCTGGCCGTGGCTTTGGCCCGGCTGGGTCACCGCGTCGGCCTGCTCGACTGCGACATCTACGGCCCTTCGGTGCCCAAGATGTTCCATATGGAGGACGCACGCCCCTACTCGGAGCGCATCGAAGGCCGCGACCTCATCGTGCCCGTTGAGCAATATGGCGTGAAGGTGCTGTCGATTGGATTCTTTGTCTCGCCCGAACAGGCCACGCTTTGGCGCGGCGGCATGGCGAGCAACGCCCTGAAGCAGCTGATTGGCGACGCCGCCTGGGGCGACCTCGACTACTTCATCCTCGACACGCCGCCCGGCACCTCCGACATCCACCTCACACTGGTGCAGACACTGCCCATCACGGGGGCCGTCATCGTCTCCACACCGCAGCAAGTGGCCCTGGCCGATGCCCGTAAGGGAATCAACATGTATCAGAACGAAAAGGTGGGCGTGCCCATCCTCGGACTGGTGGAGAACATGGCATGGTTCACGCCTGCCCGTCACCCCGAGGAACGGTATTATCTATTCGGAAAGGAGGGAGTAAAGCAGTTGGCCGAGGAGATGCAAGTGCCTCTGCTGGGGCAGATTCCCGTCGTTGAGGATATTTGCGAGGCAGGCGACACGGGCGAGCCCGCAGCCCTGCATCCCGACACACCACAGGGCCAAGCCTTTCTGCAACTGGCCGCCCGTGTGGTCACGCAGACCGACCGCCGCAACCAGACCCTGCCGCCCACCACGATTGTGGGGACGAAATAGAGCCGGGGGGGACGCAGGCATGGGTGCAGTGGACCCAGAACGGCGTACAGCAGGAGCGCACGCTCATGAATGGCATACCCAAAACGGGCTATCTCAACTCCATCGGTTTCGACTCCGGCAGAATTTACATCTATGCAGAAGAGGGCTATGAGGTGAAGATACTGCGTAATGGTGTGGACGTAACAGAGCATCTCGGCGAACGTGGGGTTTACGATGGCATTGAATGTCCGTATATACAGCTGGACGTTCCAGCTCCGGTTGACGGGCAAGCCACTTGGGTCATCACCGTCAGCCGTCAGCAGACGGATGCCGGCAGTACGGCAAACGTGGGCGATGTCAACCAAGACGGCAGCATCACCATTGCCGACGTGACGCTCCTCGTCGATATCGTCCTGGGCAAGGCAGTAGCACCTGGTCCCATCAGCAACGTGGTGCTCGACTACGACGTTACACTGAAGCCCGACCACGACACGCCGATGAAGTCCGACGGCAGTTACGCTACACTCGACATCCCCGTAAGCAACCGCCTCACCAATGCCTTGCGCCTGACGGCAGCAGAGATGGCCTCGAAGTCGCTCGATACTCCCGCCGAACCTCAGAATGATGAGATTGAGTTAGTATCATACAATGCCGACGGCACGCCCTACGACGAATTCACCACATACTATTTCATGGGGAAATATGGCTACTGGTTCGATGCAAACGGCTATCCAGATAGTTGGGGGGGAACGTCAAAGGTAGCAGTCTGGTTCGACAAGAATGCGGCGAAGTTCGTCATATCCACCCATCCCGAAGGTGTATCCGGCGACACACTCACCGCAACGCTTGTGCTCATCTACAAGAATGACAGCGGCGAGACAGCCACTGCCACCGTCAACTTCCACATCACCTACGATGCAAAGGCCACGAACACCGCAACGCTGAGGTAAGTTGAACGACAATTCAATAATGGACGAGAACACGTCTGCCCCCCTTGAACTGCATTTTTGCATTCACGCCGCGACGGGACATAAAAAAGGGGGAGAGGGAGGCCGAAGCCTCTCTCTCTCCCTCTCTTTCTCTCTGTGGAGGCGAAGCATCGCGCCCCCCCTTGCGAAATCGGCCAACTCTCCGGGCGCACGGACGGCCCCCGGGGAGGGGTCAGGCGATGTCGATGCGGCGACTGACCTTCGCCTCCTCCTTCTTCAGCTTAGGCAGGGCGATGGTGAGCACGCCGTTCTCCACCCTGGCCGAGATGTGGTCCTTGTCGACATCCTCGGGCAGGGTGTAGGTCTGCTGATAGTTGGTGTAAGAGAACTCGCGACGCAGGTAGTGCTGCTTCTTGTCCTCTTCCTTGTGCTCCATTTTGTTCTCAATGGCTACGGAGAGGTTTCCGTCGTCGCTGATGTGTATGCGACAGAATTCCTTCTTGATGCCCGGAGCGGCCACCTCCATCGTGTAGGCCGTCTCGTCTTCTTTAACATTCACGGCAGGAGCCGTAGATGCGGCGTGCTGCGTCAGACCACTGTTCATGAACTCGTCAAACACTGTGGGGAACCACTCATTTCTAAACATTACTGGTAACATAGCTGTAAGTTTTTAAGTTATTTGTTTATCGTTTTTTTTTCTCTCTCAGCCTCTGCTTTCGCTTCGGTTTTCGCCCTATAGGTTACAACAGCCGTGCCAAGTTTCGGTGAAGGGACTTTTTGGCAAACCCGAGGACATTCTGGCACTTTTGGCTACATTTTTTCCTTTATTCTTGCATGATATATAAAAATATCTTAACTTTGTCCGTATTCAGAATTACTACATGTTAATTTAAGCATTTTACGCGTATGAAAAAGCTTCTTATGATGGCAATGGCCATGCTGATGGCGGTTACCATGAGTGCCCAGAGCGAAAAAGGCGGCATGGCCGTCGGTGGCAATCTGAACATCGGTCTCGACCACGGCTACACGAACTTCGGCATCGGTGCCAAGTTCTCCTACAACTTCATCAATCATCTTCGTGGTGAAGCATCGCTCGATTACTTCTTCCCAAAGGACGATGTAAGTCAGCTGGGCTTCAATTTCAATCTGCACTGGGTATTCGACATCAAGGAGAAGCACGGCCTTTATCCCATCGCCGGCTTTGCCTACCTCCACCAACATGCCGATGTCTTTGGTGGTTCGGTCAACACCAACCATGCCGGTTTCAATCTGGGTGTCGGGTATGAGTTCCGCGTCTCTGAGCATTTCAAGTTCGGTCCCGAAGTCAAGTTGCAGTGCATCTTCGGCGATGGCGACAGCGGCAGCCGTGGCATCATCGGCATCGGTGCTGCTTACATGTTCTAAGAAATAGCTTATTACAGCAAAAAGAGACTGCCCCGGAGTTTGGCAGTCTCTTTTTTTGCCGTACCTTTGTACGCTGTACGAATAATCTGATTGCTATATGATAGGAACCATCACAAACACCTGCACCATCGTAGTCGGTTCACTGATAGGTGCCATGCTGAAACGGGGGATTCGCCCAGAGTGGCAACGAGTCCTTTTCGATGCCATGGGGCTGGCCTCGCTGGCCCTGGGCTTCAATGCCGTCTGCCGGAACATGCCCAACAGCAAATATCCCGTCCTGTTCATCATCAGTCTTTCGCTGGGCCGACTCATTGGCACCATACTCAGACTTGACGAACGATTCAAGAATCTCGTGAATCGTTCGTCACAGAATCAGGATGAGCGTCAGGAGGTTCCCCTCGCACAAGGGCTCTCCACCGGAATATTACTCTACTGCATCGGCACTCTGTCTATTGTGGGGCCCATCAACAGTGCCCTGCTTGGCGACCACACGTTTCTGTTCACCAACGCCACGCTCGACCTCGTCACGTCTGCGGTCCTGGCTGCCACGTATGGGCTCGGCATGATTCTGGCCGCCCCTGTGCTCTTTTGCTGGCAGGGCAGCATCTATCTCTTGGCAAACCTGTGTGGCAACGTCATACCCGATGCACTACTTTGTGAAATTCAAATTGTGGGAGGCACGCTCATCGTCTCATCGGGACTCTCCCTCCTTCGCATCTGCGACCTGAAGACGCTGAATCTCCTGCCGAGCCTGTTCGTTCCCGCCGTCTTCTTTCTCCTGCTATCTCTGATCTAAGAGGGCATGAATACTTCCTTCATCCCTGAGGATAGTAACCTTAAGCTTATTCCATGCGCATGGTTTAATCATTCGGTGCGCACGGTTTAATTAAACCATGCGCATGGAATAAACCTAAGCACGTAAGCCTTGCAGGTGGTTGTCGTAACCTTCCCATTTTTTGATACGGTTCTCCCTGATTTAAGAGTGAAATGTTTTGCCCTTTCACAAAAAATCCGTAATTTTGCATGATATATTAAAATAAAAATAGGTAAAAAGGAAGGATATGCTTACACTGAAACTGATTACAGAGGAGACCGAACGCGTCATCGCGGGTTTAGAGAAAAAACAATTCCAAGGAGCCCGTGAGGCTGTTGAGAAGGCAATAAGAATTGACAAGGCACGCCGTCAGGCCCAAACGATGCTCGACCAGAACCTGAGCGAGGGGAAGAAGATGGCGGCAGAAATAGGCGGACTGATGAAACAAGGCAAACGCGACGAGGCTGAATGCATAAAGGCAAGAGTGGCAGAGCTGAAGCAGAAGAGTCAGGAACTGGAAGCCCAAAAGGAACAGGCTGAGAGGGAACTGACGGCCCTGCTTTGCACCATTCCCAACATCCCCTACGACGAGGTGCCCGAAGGCCGCACGGCCGAGGACAACTGGGTGGTGAAGTCGAACCTCAAGGAGTGCCGCGAGGGCGTGGACAAAGTGGGGAACTGGACCACCAATCCCGAAGTGGCCGAAGCAAAGCTGCCCCACTGGGAACTGGCAAAAAAATACAATCTCATCGACTTCGACCTGGGCGTGAAGATTAGCGGCGCGGGGTTCCCCGTCTATCGAGGCCTGGGTGCGCGGCTGCAACGCGCACTCATCAACTTCTTCCTCGACGAGGCACGAAAGGCCGGATACGAGGAAATCATGCCCCCGACCGTGGTAAACCAGGCCAGCGGCTACGGCACAGGGCAGTTGCCGGACAAGGAGGGGCAGATGTATCACTGCGAGGTGGACGACCTCTACCTGATACCCACTGCCGAGGTGCCCGTTACGAACATCTATCGCGACATGATTATCCCCGAACAGGAGCTGCCCGTCAAGAACTGCGCCTACACGCAGTGCTTCCGCCGCGAGGCTGGCTCCTACGGCAAGGACGTGCGCGGACTGAACCGCCTGCACGAGTTCTCCAAGGTGGAAATCGTGCGCATCGACACTCCCGAACACTCGCGCCAGAGCCACCAGGAGATGCTGCAGCACGTCGAAGGCCTGCTGCAGAAGCTGGAACTGCCCTACCGCATACTCCGGCTGTGCGGCGGCGACCAAAGCTTCACCTCGGCCATCTGCTACGACTTCGAGGTCTACAGCGAGGCACAGAAGCGCTGGCTGGAGGTGTCGTCCGTCTCCAACTTCGACACCTACCAAGCCAACCGACTCAAGTGCCGCATACGCCGACAGGCCGACAAAAAGACCGAACTGGCCCACACGCTCAACGGCTCGGCACTGGCCCTGCCCCGCATCGTAGCCGCCCTGCTGGAGAACAACCAGACCCCCGACGGCATCCGCATCCCCAAGGCGCTGCAGCCATACATGGGCTGCGACATGATTAAGTGAACCATTTTTTGTGACCGACAGAGAAAAACAAGATGAATAGAATTGTCAAGAAAGAGCAGTTCAGCGAGAAGGTATTCAAGTTGGAGGTCGAAGCCCCACTCATCGCCAAAGCCCGCCGGGCAGGCCACTTCGTCATTGTGCGCGTAGGCCAGCAGGGCGAACGCATCCCCCTGACCATTGCAGGCAGCGACCCCGACAAGGGCACCATCACACTGGTCATACAGACCGTGGGCGCCTCCACCTCTAAGCTATGTGCCCTGCAGGAGGGCGACTACATCACCGACGTAGTAGGCCCCCTGGGCCGTGCCACACACATCGAACGCTTCGGCACCGTGGTGTGCGCAGGAGGCGGCGTTGGCGTGGCCCCCATGCTGCCCATCATACAGGCACTGAAGCAGGCAGGCAACCGCGTAGTCTCGGTGCTGGCCGGACGCTCCAAGGACCTCATCATACTGGAGGACGAGGTGCGGAAGTCCAGCGACGAGGTCATCATCATGACCGACGACGGCTCGTACGGCCAAAAGGGCGTAGTCACCGTAGGCATCGAGCAGGTCATCCAGCGCGAACGGGTGGACAAGGTGTTTGCCATTGGCCCCGCCATCATGATGAAGTTCTGCTGTCTCTTGACAAAGAAATACGACATCCCCACCGACGTATCCCTCAACACCATCATGGTGGACGGCACGGGCATGTGCGGAGCCTGCCGCATATCCGTGGGCGGCAAGACTAAGTTTGTCTGCGTTGACGGTCCCGAGTTCGACGGCCATCAGGTGGACTTCGACGAAATGCTGCGCCGCGCCGGAGCCTTCAAGCCCGAAGAGTTGGAAGCGTTCGAAAAGTGGCAGACCCAGCCCCAACCCCTCCCTTGTAGGGAAGGGAGCAGTCAGGGAACAGACTCTCAGGGAACAAAAGATACTACTTCCCTCTCTACAAGAGAGGGGCAGGGGGAGAGTTCGCTCAGTACGTTGACCGACCGTTCCGCCCCTTGGCGCGAGGAGCTGCGCAAGAGCATGAAGGCCAAGGAGCGCACCCAGATTGAGCGCTGCCAGATGCCCGAACTCGACCCTGTATATCGTGCCACGACACGCACCGAGGAGGTCAACCAGGGACTCACCGTGGAACAAGCCCAGCGCGAGGCCAAGCGTTGCCTGGACTGCGCCAACCCCACCTGCATGAAGGGCTGCCCCGTGGGCATCAACATCCCCTCGTTCATCAAGAACATCGAGCGCGGCCACTTCCTCGATGCTGCCCGCGTGCTGAAGCAGACCAGTTCGCTGCCTGCCGTATGCGGCCGCGTCTGTCCGCAGGAGAAGCAGTGCGAGGCACAGTGCATCCACCTGAAGATGAACGAGCCCGCCGTGGCCATCGGCAACCTGGAACGCTTTGCTGCCGACTATGAGCGCGAGAGCGGACAGATGGCACTGCCCGACGTGGCTCCTGCCAACGGACACAAGGTGGCCGTCGTGGGCTCCGGACCAAGCGGACTGAGCTTCGCTGGCGACATGGCCAAGATGGGCTACCAGGTGACCGTGTTCGAGGCACTGCACGAAATAGGTGGCGTGCTGAAGTACGGCATACCCGAATTCCGTCTGCCCAACCGCATAGTGGACGTGGAAATCAATAACTTGGAGAAGATTGGTGTACAATTTGTCAAAGACTGCATCATAGGCAAGACCATCTCCGTCAAGGAGCTGGAGGACCAGGGCTACGAGGGCATCTTCGTGGGCTCGGGTGCAGGACTGCCCAACTTCATGGGCATACCGGGCGAGAACTCCAACGGCATCATGTCCAGCAACGAATACCTGACACGCGTCAACCTGATGGACGCCTCGAACCCCGACTACGATACTCCCATACGGAAGGCTCGCAACGTCATGGTGGTGGGCGGAGGCAACACGGCCATGGACTCCTGCCGCACAGCCAAGCGACTGGGTGCCGAGCGGGTGGTCATCGTATACCGCCGCTCCGAGGCCGAAATGCCTGCCCGACTGGAGGAGGTGAAGCACGCCAAGGAGGAGGGCATCGAATTCATGACCCTGCACAACCCCATCGAGTACCATGCCGACGAGCAAGGTAACGTGACAGAAGTGGTGCTGCAGAAGATGGAACTGGGCGAACCCGACGCCAGCGGACGCCGCTCGCCGCAGCCCATTCCCGGAGCCACCGAGACGCTGCAGATAGACCAGGCCATCGTGGCCGTAGGCGTCAGCCCCAACCCCATAGTGCCCACGAGCATCGAGGGACTGGAACTGGGCCGAAAGAACACCATCGTGGTGAACGAAGGCATGCAGACCAACCTGCCCACCATCTTTGCCGGAGGCGACATCGTGCGCGGCGGAGCCACGGTCATACTGGCCATGGGCGACGGACGCAGAGCCGCAGCCGCCATGGACGAATACCTGAAACGATAAAAAAGAAAATGAAAAAAATACTGCTTTCCCTGGCTCTGCTCTGTGGATTCACGAGCATCAAGGCACAACGGAATTTGTCGAAAGATTCTGTGGCTGCCGAAGTGGTCGACCCTATAGACCTGGCATTGGCTGCTTACGATTTCGAGACAGCCGAATCAATGCTTAATGCAGACATCACGAAACTGAAACGAAAAAGACTCCCGACTGTCGAAAAGGAAGAGAAACTGCAATGGCTTCGCAAGGCGCAGACCAAGTTGAACGCCGTTGAGAAGGTGACCTTCATCGATAGCCTTATCGTTCCACGCTCTGAAGCCCTCAAACATATCCGCCTCAGTCCCGAGTGCGGCACGCTCCACCGGTATGGGGATTACTTCGGCTGCGACGACAAGATGGACTGTACGGTCTTCCTCTCCGAAATGGGTGACCAAATCTATTATGCCGAACCCGACACATCCAAGCACCTGAAACTGTTCTCCAAAGATCTCTTTACCGACAACACCACCTCCGAGCCCAAGTTGGCAGCAGGCATATCAGACAACGAAGAGACGCAGAACTACCCCTTCATGATGGCCGACGGAGCCACTATATACTTTGCAGCACAAGGGAGCGAAAGCCTGGGCGGATATGACATCTTCATGTCACGCTACGACACAGAGCAGCATCGCTTCCTTTCGCCGGAGAACATCGGGATGCCCTTCAACTCACCGGCCAACGACTATCTCTACGCCATCGACGAATACAACAATCTGGGCTGGTTCGTGACAGACCGGAACATGCCTGACGACAAAGTGTGCATATACATTTTCATTCCCAACGAGACACGGCAGGTCTACCTTTCCTCCGAGGTGGGCAACGACACGTTGCGCCATCTGGCACTCATCAATTGCATCCGCGACACGTGGACAAACGAAAAGGCTGTCAGAGGAGCCCAGTTCCGTCTGCGCGAAGTGCGCGCCCAAAAGCAGGAAACACAGAAACCGGAATTTGACTTCATCATCACAGATAACAGAGTCTATCACTCGGCGACAGACTTCAAGTCGCCCGAAGCCCGCGAACTCTTGAATACGTGGAAGGGAACCCGCGAGTCTCTCGCATCCTTGAGAGGACAGCTCGCCAAATTGAGAGAGAAATACCACAGGACACCAACCATGCAACGCACCGGCATGGAGGAAGAAATCAAAGCTCTCGAGCAAAAAGAAGAGACGCTCGTCAACCAAACCAAGAAGATTCAGGAGGAAATAAGACAAACGGAAATAGGACTATAATAACAAAGGGAAATATCATGAAAAAGTTTGCTGAATCAGAATTGATAATCAACGGAGACGGTTCCTGCTTCCATCTCCACCTGCGCCCAGAGCAACTGGCTGACAAGGTCATCCTCGTGGGTGACCCTGCAAGAGTGAACACCGTTGCCGCCCACTTCGACACCAAAGAGTGCGAGGTCAGCAGTAGGGAATTCCACACCATCACGGGTACGTACAAGGGCAAGCGCATCACCTGCCAAAGCCACGGCATCGGGTGCGACAACATTGACATCGTCATGAACGAACTCGACACACTTGCCAACATTGACTACGAAACCCGAACTGAGAAACCCGTACACCGTACACTCACCTGTGTCCGCATCGGCACCTGTGGTGGACTGCAACCCTTTACCCCCACCGGCTCCTTCGTGGCCTCTGTAAAGAGCATCGGGTTCGACGGCCTGCTGAACTACTATGCAGGACGTAATGAGGTTTGCGACCTCCAATTAGAGGAGGCATTCAAACAGCACATGAAGTGGAACCCCATCAAGGGAGCCCCCTATGTGTCAATCGCCGACCAGGCACTCATCAACCAGATTGCCGGTGAAGACATGGTCCGGGGATATACAATCTCTTGCGGAGGTTTCTATGGCCCACAGGGACGTGTGCTACGCGCCCCTCTCGCCGACCCAACTCAGAACGAGAAAGTCGAAACCTTTGAATACGACGGACTTCGTGTCTGCAACTTCGAGATGGAATCGTCGGCCCTGGCCGGACTGGCCTCTCTGCTGGGACATAGGGCCATGACGTGCTGCATGGTCATCGCAAACCGCTATGCACAAAAGATGAACACGGAATACAAAAACTCCATAGACACACTCATCCGCCTCGTACTCGACCGCATCTAATGGATACAATCTGTGCCCTTGCCACGGCCCCAGGCGGGGCATTAGGAATAATACGAGTTTCAGGAGCAAACGCTCATGAAATTCTTTCTCGTATCTTCTCAAAAAACCTGACCAGCGCCCAAGCCGGTACGGTTCATTATGGGCATGTGAAGGATGGGGAGGAAATTGTTGATGAAGTACTCGTTAGCATTTTCCGTGCTCCGCATTCCTACACTGGCGAAAATTGTGCGGAACTTTCCTGTCACGGTTCCACCTATATTCTGAATAAAGTATTGTCTCTCCTTATCCAACAAGGCTGCCGGACGGCTCAACCCGGAGAATTTACACAACGTGCCTTCCTCAACGGGAAGATGGACCTCAGCCAGGCAGAAGCGGTTGCCGACCTTATTGCCTCACGCAACAAGGCCACCCACCAAATGGCGATGAGCCAACTACGAGGCGGCATTTCAACGGAACTGTCCAAACTTCGCGACCAACTGCTCCACCTCACTACCCTACTCGAACTGGAGCTCGACTTCTCCGACCACGAAGATCTGGAGTTCGCCGACCGCACCGAATTGATTACCCTCGCCGAGAAAATGGACGGGCACCTCACCCGCCTTGCCCAAACTTTCGAAACGGGACAGGCACTGAAACAGGGCATCCCCGTCGCCATAGTCGGCAAGACCAATGTCGGCAAGAGCACTCTGTTAAACCAACTTGTGGGAGAAAACCGAGCCATTGTTTCAGACATTCACGGTACCACTCGCGACACCATAGAAGAAACGATAGACATCAACGGCGTACAGTTCCGTTTTATCGACACAGCTGGGCTTCGTGACACACAGGACAAGGTTGAACAAATCGGCATTGAACGTACCATCCAGAAAATCAGGCAAGCGCGTATCGTCATCTGGTTACTTGACCAGTGCCCGTCACAAAGTGAGCTTGACGAGATGGCAGCATTAAGCAAAGATAAGAACCGCATCTACGTTCACAACAAAACCGATTTAATCAACCTGAAAGACTTCAATCCCTACGTTCTCCCATTATCATTAATCAGTGCCAAAAAGGGCGAAGGAATAGACCGCTTGAAGCAACGCATATACGAAGAAGCAGAACTGGCAGGACTTACAAACGATGCCAACGAAATCATCATTTCAAATACCCGTCATTACGATGCCCTTATACATGCTCACGAAGGAATACAGAATGTCCTCATAGGTCTTAATCAGCAACTTAGTGGTGATCTAATCGCTGAGCATCTTCGCCACGTTCTTTCTACACTCGGAGAAATCACAGGCGGTACAATTACATCTCAAGAAACCCTCAACAACATATTCTCCCACTTCTGCGTCGGAAAGTGATTTTTTGCAAAGAAAAGCATACTATCTGCAAATATGGATCGTAAATCGCTTAATTTCAAGCATTAAGAATTGCGCCCATTTTTGCAGATTTTTGATTTTTCCTGACTTCGGCGATGCGTCACCCTGCTCGTGCGTGCGCCTGTTAGTTTTATTTCTGCTTTTTGTCGAGGATGGCCTTGATGTCGAAGAGAGGTTTAATCAACAGATGTCTTTCAGTGAGGAATA
>JAFTEX010000080.1 GCA_017453445.1 Bacteroidaceae bacterium | reverse complement strand
TTTATGTCAGTATCCACGGAGGTGTGTCAAAAATGAAGGAAGTGCGCTTCGCGCAGAAATCTTTCAAATCTATCAAAAAATCTTTCAGCCTGTATATCAGCACCTTGATTTGTGAGATTTGGTCAGATTTGTATGATTTCTCGCCCAAAGGGCGACTAAACTTTTATTTTGACACACCCTCCAGGGGGAGAGTCTGCCGCGGGTGGGTCTTCTTTACTTTTCAATCTGGATTACGGTGTCGTCGCTGTGCCCCTGGAACTCCTCGGCATACTCGCATCGGATGACGGAAACACCCGAATGGTAGGTGCCGTCGCGCTCCACGTAGAGGTTTTCCTCGATGAGGTATTCGCCTCGCGGAATCTGGTAGAAGCTGAGTTCGGTGGTGGCATCATGCACCTGACGATAGCAGGCCAGCGTGCCACTCAGACCCAGCGACGTGCCTATATTCCAATAGTAGCCGGAACGCTGATAGACGGGTTCAGTGGCAGCGGGACGGGGCAGGACGAGGGTGACATACTCATAGTCGCGGTCGGCGGTGAGATAGTAGCGCACGGTGTAGCGGTTGCCCCGCTTCATTTTCTCTGGATATTCGGCACGGACGGACAGGCCCTCGGTGTGAGCTTTCACATCTGAGAAACGCTGCTCGAAGTCGGCAAAGACTCCACCCCAGCTTTCGCCCTTCGAGAACTTGTGGATGCGAAGGCGGACAGGCAGGGTGCGTTCGGTGATTTCCATTGAGTCGCGCAGATAGCCGAGCGTGTCGTCCTCGGCCGTGAAGTTCTGCACGGTGCTGTGCTGGCGCGTCAGGGTCAGGAGGTCCTTCGCCTTTGAGGCATCGCGGTTCTCCTGTCCAAACATGAGGGCAAAGACCGCATTGGCCGTGTTGATGGGCGTAGACCACTCTTGTGTGCGCTTCTGCTGGAGCAGATAGCGACGCATACCCGAAAGGAGCGAATCCTCGGGATTCATGCGTTGCAGGGCCTCCATGAGCTGGACGTGGATGTGGAGTTTGCGGTCGATGCTGGTAAACGAGCCCTTGGGGAACTCAATGTAGGAACCGCGCTCGGGGCTGGAAACGATGTATTTGCGGAAAAGCTGGGCACACTTGCGGGCCTTCCGGTCAGCTCCGCCCTCCTTCAGCACGATGGCCAGCAGAGCCTGACGCTCGTAGCCGTCCTCTTCGGCATCCTCGCGCTTGGCGAGCTTCATCAGGAAGTCCACCTTCTTCCGCTCGGCCTTCGTCAGGCTCACGCCGCTGTACTGGGCAATATAGAGGTTGCGGAGGTCGGCCGTACTGAGGTAGGCACTGTCGATGCGCTGCGCCAACAGATAGTGGACGGCATCTTCATTCACCTTCCGGGCTACGCGCTCTCCCGTAAGCATCCGCAGACGAGTGAGCAGGTAGCTGACCTCGCGTGTCAGGTAGGGGCTGGCAGGCATGTCGGGGAACCACCGGAAACCGCCTTCGGGAGTCTGCAAGTTGCGAATCCGTTCGAGGTAGACCTCCGTGCTGTCGGCCATCTTCACGTCGAGCGACTTGGCCAAGATGCCGGCATAGTAGGCGGCAGAAAGGGAGAGCACATCGCACCGCTGGGTGCGGGCCAAAGGCGGCAGTGCCTGCAGGGCATACAGCTCGGGATGGGTGGTGTACTCCACGGTCAGCCGCCGGTCGGTCACGCCCTTGGGGAAGAGTTTGGTGAGGTCCAGATTCTGGACCGAAGGATTATAAGCCGTGATGGCAAGAGTGTTGGTCAGGTGCATGGTGGCCGGCATGACGGGCAAGAGGCGCTGTTCGCCGTCGCTGTACGTAGTGCCCTCCACGGCCCAACGGACGATAACGTCCTCGTCGGGCGAGACATAACCGAAGGAGAAGGCCGTGTCACGCTGGCTCTCCAGACGGATGTCGGTCTTCCAGGTTTTCAGCACCCGCTCGGTCTTGGCATCAAGCACTTGCAGCGTGCCGCGCCCCGTCTGCACCTCGTCGCTGACGTTGCGCACCGAAGCCGAAAGCGAAGCCTCATCGCCCGGACGCAGGAAGCGCGGCAGATAGAGTTGGGCCATGAGGTCCTTGCGTGCCTCGATTTCCTCGCGAAGGTTCAGGTAGTTGAGTTCTTTCGTGTGGGCCATGCCGAGCAGGTTCCAACGGGTCAGGCTCTCTGGCAGGGTGAACGAAATGGTAGCCTGTCCGTCGGCACCAGTGCGCAACTGAGGATAGAAGAAGGCCGTCTCGTTGAAATTCTCACGCAGGGGCACGGCGGGCATGGCTTCCTCCTCAGCCTCTGTGCTTGCGTCTTCCTCGGTCTCTGCGGCCTCTTTCTTGACGGCGCGGTCCATCGTGACTTCTGCCCGTGTCTCCTCGACCTCTACCGCCTTGGCCAGCAAAAGAGGTGAGCCGGCAGAGGCTGCAGCCCGTCCCAAGAGCCTTGGTCCGCCGTTATCATACATTCTGTAATAGGCCGTCACCCGGAAGAGATTATCGTCAATCTCACTTAGGAGGATGTCTTTCTCCTTCTTGAGTTTCTGACTGTAGGAGGTATAGGTCGTGTTGGCGATGTGTTCCATCGTCAGGCGGTTGTATGCAACGTCGTAGCGACGATGGTCGCGATGGATGGCGAAGCCCCATTCGTGCGCCCCGAAATAGTCGAGCGAGGCATCATACATGGCCATCATCACATTGGCCTTGGCCGGAGTGCCGTCGGGGTTGAGCAGGGTCAGCCGCCATTCCTCCTGCTGTCCGGGCTGCAAAAGGTCGCGGAAGGTGTCCCAACGCATGCGCAGCTTCTTCTCCGGCATGGCCAGGAACAGGGTCTTCGATGCGGTGTAGACCTCCTCTCCCTTGACGAAGCAGAAGGAGAGCGTGGCACTCTGGTCGTACTCAGGACGGTAGGGAATCTCGAAGACGCGCGTCTCGTCGGTGAGCACGAGCATCGTGTCCGTCCAAATCTTGCCTGCGGCGGCCAACGTGTAGTGGAGGCAGACATCGCGGAGATTGGTGGTCACGGAGACGCGTCCGGAACGATTCACCGAGAAGGAGTCCACCTCGCAACGGACGAGGAAGATGGAATCCCGGTGGGTGTACTTCGGGGCTGTGGGAGGAGTGACGGGTTTGGGCGGTTCGATGTGCCGCCAGTACCAACGGGAGGCATTCTGCGACTCGCCGTGCTGACTGAGCACGTCCACATGGATGCTCAACGAGGGACGATGACGGTCCGCCGTGGGAATCGGCAGACGATAGTAGAAACGTCCTTCGTCGTCGGTCTCCAAGGTGTCGAGCCGGATGGTTTCTTCAGAGGGCAAGCGCTTCCCGATGTTGTAAAGCCAGAAGAACGACCAGCGATAGTGGCCCGTCACCCGCGCATTGCGCAGCGGGGAACCGTCGTAGGTGCGGGCTGTGCCGGAAACCAGGAAACTGTCAATCACCGAGGGTTTCACGGCAGGCAGGAAGCGGACTGAGTCGTCAAGCTGGACCTCGAAGGTGGGGCGCTTGTACTCCTCCATGCGAATCCATGTGCTGGTGCCTCCGACGATGCTCACCTCGTAGTTTCCCCGTTTGCCCCCCTCCGGCAGTACGAAGTCGGCCGAGAAGACCCCCATTTCGTCGGTTGTCACTTCCTTCGTCTCCACGGTCTTGCGGTTGGGGTCACGGAGTTCCAGCAGGAAGAACTTGCCCTCGCGCACCGAAGCTTCCCAGTCGAGCTGGTCGAAGACGAGGCCACCGACATGGACGGTCTGTCCGGGGCGATAGATGTTGCGGTCGGTGTAGAGCCGGGTGATGTGGGTCGAGTCCGTGGGTGCCCCGTGCCAGGAATTGCCGTAGGTGTAGACGGACTGGATGGGCAGGTGCATCTCGTCGGCACGGCTCATGCGGACGCGCAGACGACTGTTCGTGTAGATTCGTCCGTCGCGGGCTTTGTATCTCGATTTCGGCACGGAGACTTTTCCGTTCGAGTCCGTCACGCCCTCGAAATAGACGGAATCCTGCTCCGGCACGTAGGCCGTCACCGTCACACCCGGTTGCGGCCGCCCCGTCTCGGCATCGACCACGAGCATCCGCACCCGTCCGTCGGGAATCTGCTGGTAGAGTGCCTGCAACCGGGAGACACGGATGTCCTGCCTCAGGGGTTCCACCTTCCGTGGCAGCCGGGCCGTGGTCTTGGGCTGCATGACGAGGGTGAGGTCGCCTGGGGCTGGCGCCGTCCAGAACAGCGTGTCAGAGAAACCCTCTATGGGGTCGTGCTGGGGGAAGGGATGCTCCTTGCCGTCAATGACTACGGACTGGACGTTGCGCGCCGAGAAACGCCACATGTATTGCTTCCCGGGATAGACCGTCGTCGGCCCCGACCAGGAGAAGTTTGGGTCGGACAGGATGGTCAGGGCATTCTGCAAGACCGACTTGCGACGGTACTTGGGATATTTCCGGATGCCCTCCTGCAGCCATTCGCGGCGGCGAAAGACCGTCTGGTCCCTGTGAGACGTGCCCAGGCGGAGATAGACCTCCGCACAGAGGGGCAGGTCGGCATATTCGTCGCGAATCTTCAGCATCGTGGCCTCCCAATCCGCGGTGCGAAGGTTGCCGACGGTGTCGAGCGACAAGAGAAGCGCCGCATTGCGCATGTTGCGTTGCTTGTAGAAATCAATCATTTCCTCGTACTTCGGCAGGCACTGCGAGGTGTCGCGCACAGACTTGCCGATTTCGTTCACCATGCTGCGCCAGACCACGTTGAGCATATCGCCGCCGAAGTAGTCTTCGTCCTTGCCGACAATCACGAACTTCTTCCAGCGCTTGGCCTTGGTCTTGGCCAGCACCTGCTTGTCGGCCAATGCAATGCCGTACCAACAGACAGCAGAGTCGCGCAGGTCGGTACCCACGCTGCGCCATGCCATGCGGGCGGCATAGTAGCGGGCGATGGCGGCGGCATAGACGGCACGCTCTGAGGGGTCAGCCGACTGGAGCCGACGGCCTTTCAGCTTGTAGATGTTGCGCTCCAGACTATCGGGATGCAGGTCTTCCACTTCCATGTAGGAAAGCATCAGGTCGTGCAGTTCCTTGCCGGGCTTTGCCGACAGGGACAAGGCAAAGGCCAAGAGCCCTCCAACCCACAATCCTCTCCCGAATGAGGGACGTATATAGTTTAGCCAACTAATTTTTTTCATCATATTGTCGTGTTATGTAGTTCTTAGTATTTAATTTTAATAGATATATACGTTCCTCGCGCGAGAGGGGATTGAGGAGGTGGGGCTTTTACTTTTCGGGTATCTCCTCCAACAGCTTCACGAGGAAGTTCCAGAACTTCTCGACGCTGGGGATGAGGCAACGCTCGTCCGGGGTGTGGGGCGAACGCAGCGTGGGGCCGAAGGACACAAGGTCCATGTGGGGATAGACACCACCGATGATGCTGCACTCCAGTCCGGCGTGGCAAACCTCCACACGGGCGGGCGTGTCGGGGTACATGCGGTTGTACACCTCCACCATCTTGGCCGTGATGGGGCTGTCGAAGTTGGGCTGCCAGGCTCCGTACTGTCCGCTGTAGTCCACCTTCATGCCGGCCATGGAGAAGCACGACTCCTGCATCTCCTGTATGTACTCCATCATGGTCTCGCTGCTGGAGCGGGCCAGGATGAGCACCTCCGCCTTGCCGCCGCCAATCTTCACGATGCCGAGGTTGCTGCTGGTCTCCACGACGGAGGGGATGGAGGGAATGTTACGGAGCACGCCGTCGTGACAGGCCACGAGGGCATTGACCACGTTGTCCTGAATCTCGTCGGGCATCTCGCCGGCGGGCAGGGCCGTCTCCTCCAGCGTGAGGGAGAGGTTTTCCTCCACGCCGCGATACTCCTGGGTGAAGATGTCGCGGCAGTAGCCGACCAGTTCGCGCAGGTCGTCGAGGTTCTCACGGGGGATGGTCAGGACGGCCTCGGCCGTGCGGGGGATGGCGTTGCGCATGTTGCCACCCTGCCACGAACTGAGCCGGGCGCTGTCGTCCTGGATGGCTTGGCGCACCAGGCGGGCCATCAGCTTGTTGGCGTTGGCGCGGCCCTCGTTGATTTCCAGACCCGAGTGACCGCCGCGCAGGTTCTTCAGGGTTATCTTCACGGCCACGTCGCCAGCGTCGGGGGCCACTTCCTTGTAGCCCAGCGTGGCACTGATGTTGACGCCGCCGGCACTGCCGATGACGAACTCGCCCAGCGTCTCGTTGTCGATGTTCAGCAGGATGTCGCCCTTCAGCGTGTCGGCCGAGAGGTGGTTGACGCCATACATGCACGTCTCCTCGTCGGCCGTGATGAGGGCTTCCAGCGGACCGTGCCTCAAATCCTTGCTCTCAAAGACACCCATGATGGCGGCCACGCCCATGCCGTCGTCGCTGCCCAGGGTGGTTCCCTTGGCCTTCACCCACTCGCCGTCGATGTAGGTCTCGATGGGGTCTGTCTCGAAGTTGTGACGGCTCTCGTCCGTCTTCTGGGGCACCATGTCCTTGTGGGCTTGCAGGGTGCAGGTCTTGCGGCCTTCCATGCCCGGCGTGGCGGGCTTGCGCATGACGATGTTCTCGGCGTTGTCCTTCCAGGCCTCGATGCCGCGTTCAGCGGCCCACTGGAGCAGGAACTGTTGCACTTTTTCGAGGTGCCCGCTCGGACGGGGCACCTGGGTCAGCAGGTGAAAGTTCTCCCACACTGCCTTGGGGTTCAGATTTCTGATCATAGTTCTACCTTATGTTTTATTATGCATCTGCACGACAAAATTAGACATAAATATCCGCTCTGGAAAGTTTCGTGTGTTAAACTATCCTAATCAGCGGCCAAAATGGCCTTCGGCGGCACGATAGCGCGTCTGGGAGCGTTCGCCCTCGCGAATCAGGCGCCCCTCGCGTACCAGCCGGGAGAGGAGCGACACCACGCGGTGGTGGGTCAGCGTTGCTTCGAAGGCGAAGAACACCTGCTTGTGGGTGACGCTTTCCTTCTTCCGGAAGAGGGCGGTCAGGCGCTCTTCCACCTGCCGGTCGTCGGGGCCTACGGCCAGCCCCACGGGAACCTGATTGACGGGCAGGGCACACAGTTCCTCACGCAACTTGCGGTCGGGGGTGAACAGGATGCCGTCGACACGCACGTCACGGCCCCGATAGTTGCCGCCGCTGACCTCCACGCCGCCCTTCAGGCTGAGACGGAACGTGCCGATGCCGGGCAGGGTGACGGCCTTCCCGTCGCGCATCTCATGGAGCAGCGTGCGGCGCACCTCGCCAAGGGCATAGCCCAACGTGTCGTAGGACATGACCGTGCCCCAAGGGGCCTTGCGCTGAAACTCAACGGCATCTACCGTCTCACGGGAATACAGGCGGGGCTGCAAATTCTTCATCTCTCCTTCTTCGCCCGGGAACAACCCGCGCTTTGCTACTGAAAATTGAATTGCCATAATACTTATTTATTATATATAATCCGAAATATTGCTTCGTCCGAAAGATTTCACGCCACGAAGATACACATTCCGCGCCACACTTCCTAATGTTTTGCCGAAAAAGTAGTTTTCTTGAGCTTATTCCATGCGCATGGTTTAATTAAACGATGGGCACGGAATGATTAAACCATGAGCATGGAATAAGCATAAGCAAGTAAGCCTCCACGAACAGGCATACGTCCCTCGGGAACATATCAAGTATAATTAACAATAATTTGCACAAATTATGTTGCATGGTTTCACAGAAATTCGTAACTTTGGGCAATCGAAAATCAAAAAACATTCACTCATGGAAACAATAACGACATGGTTCAACGCGCTCGAGCCCACGATGCGCATTTATTGGGGCATAGCCATCTTTGCCTCGCTGGTGTTCCTCATCCAGATGGTCATGACGTTTATCGGCATCGGCGATGCCGACGGGGTTGACGCAGACTTCGACCTGGGAAGCGATGCCGACGGAGGCACGCTGGATGCCGGAGGCACGCTGCAGCTCTTCTCCGTGCGCAACATCATCAACTTCCTGCTCGGCATCGGCTGGGGCGGTGTGTGCTTCTCGTCGGCCATCCACAACCACGCCCTGCTAGCCCTCGTCGCCCTGGTCACGGGCTGCTTCTTCGTCGGGCTGTTTGCCCTCATCTATAAGCAGATGCGCAGGCTGGAGCACGACGGAGCTTTCTCCATCGACGATTGCGTGGGCCAGGTGGCCGACGTCTATCTGCGCATCCCCGAGGCTCGCACGGGCGAGGGCAAGATTCAGTTCTCCTTCCAAGGCTCGGTGCAGGAACTGGCCGCCATCACCGACGGCGAACAGATACCCAGCGGCCAGAAGGTGCGCGTAGTGGAAGTCATCGGCGGTCACACGCTGCTCGTTGAGCCGCTCTGATGGCCTCACTTTTTTTCATCTAATTTTTAACCTTTAACTTTATAACATGGAATCTTTCTATCTTATTCTGATTCTGGTCGTCGTGGGCATATTGCTCGTGATGGCATTGCTCAATCGTTATCGTCGTTGTCCGTCGGACAAGATTCTGGTGGTCTACGGAACGCAGGGGTCCAGCAAGAGTGCCAAGTGCGTGCACGGCGGCGGCACCTTCGTATGGCCCATCATTCAGGACTATGCCTACCTGTCGCTGACCCCCATCAGCATTGATGCCAACCTGACTAACGCCCTGTCGCGCCAGAACATCCGCGTCGACGTGCCCTGCCGCTTCACCGTGGGTATCTCCACCGAACAGGAAAGCATGCTCGCCGCCGCCGAGCGTCTGCTGGGCCTGACCGCACAGCAGATTCAGGAACTGGCCCGAGACATCCTCTTCGGCCAGCTGCGTCTGGTCATCGCCACGATGAGCATCGAGGAACTGAACTCCGACCGCGACAAGTTCCTGGAGGCCATTTCCTCGAACGTCGAGGTCGAGCTGAAGAAAATCGGCCTGCGCCTCATCAACGTCAACGTAACCGACATCAACGACGAGAGTGGCTACATCGAGGCCCTCGGCCAAGAAGCAGCCGCCAAGGCCATCAACGAGGCCAAGGTGCGCGTGGCCGAGCAGGAGAAACTGGGCGAAATCGGTAAGGCCGACGCCGTCCGCGAAACCCGTATCCGTACCGCTGCCGCCAACGCCGAAGCCGTGAAGGGTGAGAACGAGGCCAAGATTAACATAGCCAACTCCGACGCCGTCCGCCGCGAGCGCGAGGCCGAGGCACTGCGCAAGGCCACGGCTGCCGAGAAAGTGGCACAGGCTCAGGCTCTGGAAGAGGCTTACGCCGCCGAGCAGAAGGCCGAAACGGCCCGTGGAGAGCGCGAGCGCTCGACCCAGACGGCCAACGTGCTGGTGAAGCAGGAAATCGAGAAGCAGCGCCTCGTCATCGAGGCCGAAGCCGCAGCCGAACAGAAGCGCGTCAACGCCAAGGGTGAGGCCGATGCCATCTTTGCCAAGATGGAGGCCGAGGCCAAGGGTCTCTATGAAATTCTGACCAAGCAGGCCCAGGGTTACGACAAGATGATTCAGGCCGCTGGCGGCGATGCCACGAAGGCTTACACGCTCCTGTTGCTGGAGAAACTGCCCGAACTCGTGAAGACGCAGGTGGAGGCCATCAAGGGCATCAACATCGACAAGGTGACCGTCTGGGACAACGGGGCCGGCGGCAACGGCCAGACCAGCACGGCCAACTTCCTTTCGGGACTCATGAAGAGCGTACCTCCCCTCGGCGAGCTCTTCGACCAGGCCGGCATGGCCCTGCCCGAGTACCTCGCCAAGAAGAAGGAGGCGGAGGAAGAACAGCCAAAGGCTAAGGATTGACTAGATGTCAATCCGTGTCTTCCCAAGGGGAGCACAGTGCTCTGTGCGACGGAGGTCAGAAGGCCCCTCCCGGCCTCCCCGTGAAGGGCAGGAGCAAGTCCCCATTGGTTAACAGAAAGTCCTATTCCGGCCCCAAGTCTGCCCCCTCCCCCCTTCGGGGAGGGTAAGGGATGGGGAGAACAAAAATCATCATAAATGAGGATTGCCCATGTCGGCAATCCTCATTAACTTTGCAGCCGAAAATCAAACGCTAAAAAGATTGTTATGAAACTAAAGAACATTTTCATGCTGATGGCCCTCACATTGGGTGCATCCGCTTTCGTTGCCTGCGGCGACGATGACGAACCTACACCCCAGGACCAGGGCACAATCTCCGAGGCCAACAAGGCCGTGGTCGGAGTCTACGAGGGTTGGACACAACTCAAAACGGCTTACATACCCAGTGAAACCAATCCAGGACGCTACGCCAACGACACCTTCACGCTGGCCTTGAGCGACGGCGGCTCCTTGGTAGCCACCTTCCAGGATGCCACATGGGGCACAGCCACCATCACTGGCATACAGGCCACTGACGAGAATGCCGACGGACTGTACGAACTGCAAGGCGGCGAAGGGTCGTTTGTCATGAACAACATCCGCACCGGAAAGACTGAAACCTTCTCCTGTAAGTTGGAGAATGCCGTCGTCAACCCAAAAGCCCACGAGATGTCAGCCGTCATCTCGGCTTACATGGAGGTGGGCCACGGCAACATGACCTTCGCCTTCCAGACAGGCGAAATGCCCGCTGTCGACTAAGAGCAGCCCCCACGATGTAGGGACGCGACGTGTCGCGTCCGCCAAGCAAACTGACCTTGCATAGATGAAAATTGCATATAAAGGATTGATGATTGTGTTGTTCAGCACGGCGGTTCTTACGAATCTCCGTGCTGAACGCATTTCCGATAGAGTCCCACTCCCCCTTGGGGGCGAATCGGAGGGGGCGGACACCTCCCGTGTGCGGGACCTCGACGAGATTGTCATCGTGGCCCAGCCAAAGGAGAGCGGACTCCTGCGCACCCAGCCGCTCAGCAGCAGCATGTTTGATGCCAACCACTTGCAGTCACTGAAACTCGGAGACGTGCGCCAGATTAGCCTCTTCGTCCCCACGTTCACCATGCCAGAATACGGTTCGCGCTACACCTCGTCGGCCTACATCCGGGGCATCGGGGCGAAGGAGGGTAGCTCGGCCATCGGCATGTACGTGGACGGCATCCCCTTGGCCACGAAGAGCATGTACAACCAGCACGTCTACGGGTTGGAGCGCGTCGACGTGCTGCGTGGCCCGCAAGGCACGCTCTACGGCATGAACTCCGAGGGCGGACTGGTGCGCATGTACTCGCGAAACCCCATGAACTACGAGGGTACAGACCTGCGCGTAGGGGGCGGAGCCTACGGACTGCGAAGTGCCGAGGCGGCCCACTACCACCGTTTCAGCGACCACGTGGCCCTGTCCGTGGCCTCGTTCTACGAGGGGCAGAGCGGATTCTTCCGCAACCAGGCCACGGGCCGACGGGCCGACCTCAGCAACGAAGCAGGCGGCAAACTGAGACTCGTCTATCGCCCCTCACGGACGCTTTCCTTCGACTACACCGCCGACTATCAGTGGGTGCGGCAGAAGGGATTCCCCTACGGACAGCTCAATCAGACCAGCGGCCACACCGCACGCCCCGCCACCGACTACGAGGGGCGCTATCGGCGCAACCTCCTGACCACGGGACTTTCGGTGCAGTGGCAAGCCCCGAAGTTCACGCTTACGAGCGCCACCAGTTTCCAGTACCTGCGCGACCACATGCAAATGGACGTCGACTACACCCCGGCCGACCTCATGCGCATGAACCAGCACCAACGGCAACGCGCACTGACCGAGGAACTGACCCTGAAGAGCCGCGAAAACCGCCGTTGGCAATGGGTCACGGGTGCGTTTGCCTCGGCCCAATGGAACAAGACCGATGCCCCCGTCTTCTTCCGCCCCGGCATGAACGACCACCTCTCCCAGACCATCCAGGACTTCGCCTACAACGGCATGTTCAACGCCATGTCGAACCGTCGCATGATGGAGCTCATGGCCGAGGGCATGTCGCGCGAGGATGCCCTGCGGCAGGCTGACGCCGAGACCGCGGCCGACATCGAGGCACGCGGCGGCGTACACATCCGCATGGACATCGATGCCCCCATCTTCGGCCATTTCTCCACCCCGCAGCAGAACCTCGGCCTCTTCCACGAGAGCCTCTACCACATCACCGACCACCTGACCGCCACGCTCGGGCTACGCTACGACCTCAGCCACACGGCCATCGACTACCACACCGGAGCCGAGGCCCACATCGTGGAGAGCGTACTTGGCACTAATGTCGATGCCCGCATCACAGACATACTCCAGCACCGTGAAAACCGTTTCTTCCACCAGCTCTTGCCCAAAGCGGCACTGCGCTACTCCCTCCCCCACAAGGAGGGCTGGAGCGGGTCGCTCTATCTCTCCTTCTCCAAAGGCTATCGGGCTGGCGGCTACAACATGCAGTCCTTCGGCGACATCCTGCAACCCGAACTGCGGCGCTATGCCCAGCAGGCACGGGCCGACCTCGTCGTCACACACGACGAGGCCGCATACGCCCAAATCCGCGAGGCCATCAGCTACAAGCCCGAAACCTCCTGGAACTACGAACTGGGCACGCACCTCAACCTCTTCGACCACAAGATGCAGCTCGATGCCGCTCTCTACTACATGGAACTCCACAATCAGCAAGTGTCGAAGTTTGCCAACAACTATGGTTATGGCCGCCTGACCGTAAATGCCGCCAAGAGCTACAGTTGCGGCTTCGAAGTTTCACTCCACGGGCGCGCTGCCGACAACTGCCTGCTCTACAGCCTCAGCTACGGCTATACCCATGCTGCCTTCAAGCGCTTTGAAGACACCATCGACGGCCAGGCGGTGTCGTACAAGGGCAACTATTCCCCTCTCATTCCCGCCCACACACTCTCGGCTCGTCTGGACTATCGCATCCCCTTCTCGGTAAAGGTCCTCCAGTCGCTCACGCTTGGGGTGAACATGACCGCCCAGGGCAAGACCTATTGGGACGAGGCCAACACCTATGCACAGAAATTCTACGCGACGATGGGTGCCCACGCCTGCCTGGAGTTCAACAAGGGGGTGTCGCTAAGTCTCTGGGGCCGCAACCTGACCCAGACCCGCTACAACACCTTCGCCTTCGACAGCAGTGCCACAGGGACCAGCCTGTTCTTTGCCCAACGGGGTGCCCCCCTGCAGGTCGGGGCTGACCTTTCGGTTCATTTCTGACCCGTCAGCCAACTGCATCACCACACACGGCATAAACAAAAAAAGAGCCAGCCACAAACCATAAAGGAATGTGGCTGGCTCTTAGAATGAACTGTGTTAAATCCCGAGATGCTCGTTTTTCGGTCTTTCCGGCCTGATTTACTTCACGAGCACCTTCTTGCCGTTCTCGATTACGATGCCCTTCTTGGCAGCATTGACCTTACGGCCACTGAGGTCGTAAACGTCCGTACGCACGGTCTGCGCACCGACTACGGTATTAATACCTGTAGCCTCGCTCAAGCTCTTGATGTGCTTGATGCACAAGTCAGTAGCACCCGATGCCTGTTCCTTCCACTCGAAACCGCAGCGAGTGGGCAAGAAAGTCTTGTCAGACTCTGTGCGAACCAGCACGCTCTCCAAGGGGAACACATCCTGCTTGGCAGGGATGCCGTAACGTCCGAACTCAGCAATTGCCTCCCAGCTGCTGCCGAAGGTGATGGTATTGCCCTCATTGTCGCTCATGCAAACAGTCTGCAAGCAGTCGCCAACCGCTTTCACGTCCGTGTTCTTCAGACGAAGATACTGGGTCTTGGGAGAATAGATGAGGTAAGGATAACCAGCCTCAATGCCCTCCCCGGTGCAGTCAAGGAAGTAAAGGTTGAGCGTATTGCCTTCCTGCTGAATACCCACCAGACGCTCCAACTTGATGTCCATCAACTGCTCCGGAGCAACCGACATGGGCAAGCAAAGGGTGTTATAGCCTGCCAGGAAGAGACGATTCAGCTGCACAGGCTGCTTCATGTCCTGCAATTGCGCCAAGTCCAGCGTATTGGAACTGGCATAAAGATTCTTTACACGGTTCTGCGCCGTTGCAGGCACACACAATGTGGCGACAGCCACCAATGAGAGTAGAAAATGCTTCATAACCATTCGTTTTAATGTTATCCGATTGCAATATTACAAAAAATAATGATTACGTGTACGCGCGAGGGACGCTTTTTAGCATTTTTTAAGATTTCAGATTTCCTCAGCACTCACGATGCCGTGGGTGACGGCATAGATGGTGAGCGAGGAGACGCTGCGAAGATGGAGTTTGTCGCAGATGTTCTTACGGTGAGTGATGACGGTGGGCAGCGAGATACAGAGCCGGTCAGCGATTTCCTTGTTGATGAAACCACGGACAATGAGAGCAAGCACCTCCGTCTCACGGGCAGAAAGAATGCTTTTCGCCGACTCATACTTATGCTTTTCTTCTGCCATAGCGGGCGAAGGATGGGGCGATTGTTGCCCGTGGGCATGCTGGAACAGGGTGAGGATGGATTTCAGAAAGTCGTGCTCCAACTGGGCCGTACAGAGTGTGCGGAAATGAGAGAACTGAGGCCCCGAAACGGGTTGGGTGGTCAGCACGATGGTCTGCCGTTGCCGTTGGAGGAAAAAGTCGGCACGCTCCACGGCAATCTGTGAGGATACAAAAAAATGTACGAAAGGAATGGTTCCGTCCGTATTCTCCTCCATTTCCCGCTGCATTTCCTCCACAGACGAGAATATGCCGACATCGGCCATCGGGGCAATGTCGCAGATAATACTCTTCAGCCCTGTGGCCTCCAGCGTGTTTTGGTCTATGATGGCAATGCGGGGAATCATGAAGTGATTTACAATTAATTGGACAAATTACGATCGTTCATTCAGTCTTTCTGCAAAGGCCGTGGAGACGAAGTTGTCGGTGCTCTGGCAGGCCTCTCCGGCAAAGCGTGTGGCGTAGCCCACCAGCCGTTGCCAACCGTCGCGATTGAGTGCGGGCAGTTCGTCTCGTGTGATACCCTCGTGCAGCAAGCCATAGATGAATCCGGCATTGAAGTTGTCACCGGCACCAACGGTACTCACGACATTGGGCAGTGTGGGGGTCTGGAAATCGAAGGTTGCACGTGGGGTGCAGATGGTGATGGTACCGCCGCCCGCCGTGCAGATGAACAGGGAACTATACTTGGATATGTGCCGCGCGTAGATGTCGCGTGCGTCGCGACTCTGGTACATCACCTCGAAGTCGTCCGCTGAGCCACGAACCAACGTGCTCTCCCGAAAGTTTTCATGGATGGCAGGCATCAAGGCATCCAGCTCATGAAGATGGCTTCGGCGAAAGTTTATGTCATAATAAAGAATGGCACCCGCCTCGTTAGCCGCATGAAGTGTGGGAGCCACCTGGGGGCGCATTCCGTCACATGCGGCATAGTAGGAACCAAAGAGCAGCACGTCGTCGCGGTGAAACTCGGGCATCAGCCATACCTTATGAGCCCGTGGGATGTCCTTATAGAACTGATAGGTGGCATCGCCGTTCTCGTCAAGGAATGCCAATGAGATGGCACTTTTCTCCCCCTCACGAACTTCAAAATTATCGATGGATACGCCGTTTTTTTGCAGGAACGCCTGTGTGTCGAGTCCCACACGGTCCCGCCCCGTATAGCCGATGAAGCGGCACGGCAGCCCCGTCCGCCCAATGGAAATGATGCTGTTGAAACTACTTCCGCCAGGGACGGCAGCCACTGGCTGTCCCTGACGAAAGAGTATGTCCATGATGGTTTCGCCCATCGCCGTCACAGTGCGCATTGCCATGGGCTTTCACTTCACAATCAAGAGGAAGTACTTCTTCTTTCCCTGTTGCACGAGGAGGTAGCGGTCGTCGAGCAGGTCGGCAGTGGTGACCATCTGGTCGAAGGCCGTGAGCTTCTCCTTGTTCAGTGAGACCCCGCCGCCCTGGGTGAGCTTGCGCATCTCGCCCTTCGAGGCGAAGCAGGGTGTGTGCTCGGCAAAGAGGTCCACAGCCTTGCAGCCCTCGCCCTCGAGGAGCGTGCGGCTGACCTCGAAGTGGGGCACGCCGCTGAAGACATCGAGCAGGGTCTTTTCGTCGAGCCGGACGAGGCTCTCCTTCGTGGCCTTGCCGAAGAGAATGTTGGAGGCTTCGAGGGCCAGTTCGTAGTCCTCGCGGCCATGGACCAAGACGGTGACCTCCTCGGCCAGGCGCTTTTGCAGCACGCGGCGGCCGGGGTCTTGGCGGTGTTCCTCGATGAGTTGGTCGATGGTGGGATTGTCCAAGGAGGTGAAAATCTTGATGTAGCGCTCGGCCTCCTCGTCGCCGACGTTGAGCCAGAACTGGTAGAACTGGTAGGGGCTGGTGCGGTTGCGGTCGAGCCATACGTTGCCCTGCTCCGTCTTGCCGAACTTCTTGCCGTCGGCCTTGGTGATGAGGGGGCAGGTGAGGGCGAAGGCCTCGTTCTCAGCGCCCAGCTTGCGGCGGATGAGTTCGGTGCCGGTGGTGATGTTGCCCCACTGGTCGGAGCCGCCCATCTGGAGCCGGCAACCTTTCTCCTCGTAGAGGTGGAGGAAGTCGTAGCCCTGGAGGAGTTGGTAGGTGAACTCGGTGAAGGACATGCCCTCCTGGAACTCGCCGTTGAGGCGGCGCTTGACGCTGTCCTTGGCCATCATGTAGTTGACGGTGATGCACTTGCCGATGTCGCGGGCAAAGGAGAGGAAGGTGAAGTCCTTCATCCAGTCGTAGTTGTTGACCAGCTCGGCGGCGTTGGGCGCGTCGGAGTCGAAATCGAGGAAGCGCGACAGCTGTTGGCGGATGCACTGCACATTGTGGCGCAGGGTTTCTTCGTCCAGCAGGTTGCGCTCCTGGCTCTTGCCGCTGGGGTCGCCAATCATGCCCGTGGCACCGCCCAGCAGGGCGATGGGCTTGTGGCCGCAGCGCTGGAAGTGGCGCAGCATCATGACGCCGCAGAGGTGGCCGATGTGCAGGCTGTCGGCCGTGGGGTCGATGCCGACGTAGGCCGTCTGCATGCCCTGCTTCAGCATTTCCTCGGTTCCGGGCATCATCTGGTGTATCATGCCCCTCCATGTGAGTTCTTCTACAAAGGACAGACCCGTCCCCTGCCCCTCCCGAGGGAGGGGAGCGGTAGCTTCTGCCACTTGCTTCTTTTCGTTTTCCATATATATCAATTCTTATTAGTATTAGTTTCTTATCATTATCTCATAGGAGTCGTTGGCAGCTGCTCCCCTCCCTCCACGAGAGGGGCTGGGGGGAGGGTCTTAGCTGAACAGGTCCCCCTGCTGTGCAGCACCATACCGTGTGCCCATCGTGCGGCCCAGATGGGTGTAGGCCAGCTCAGTAACCTCGCGTCCGCGCGGTGTGCGCTTGATGAAACCCTCCTTGATGAGGAACGGCTCATAGACTTCCTCCACGGTGCCGCCGTCCTCGCCGATGGCCGTGGCGATGGTGTTGATGCCCACGGGGCCACCCTTGAACTTGTCGATGATGGTCAGGAGAATCTTGTTGTCTATCTCGTCCAGTCCGTATTTGTCGATGTTCAGCGCCTCCAGGGCGATGCGGGCGATGCGGAGGTCGATGTCTCCGTTGCCCCTGACCTGGGCAAAGTCGCGGACGCGGCGCAGCAGGGCGTTGGCAATGCGTGGTGTGCCACGGCTGCGGCTGGCTATCTCGCCGGCGGCTTCGCTGGAAATGGGCACCCCCAGTATGCCGGCTGAGCGCACGACGATGGTCTTCAGCGTCTGGGCGTCGTAGTATTCCAGATGGAGGTTGATGCCGAAGCGGGCACGGAGCGGGGCTGTCAGGAGTCCGCTGCGCGTGGTGGCCCCCACGAGGGTGAAGGGGTTGAGGTCGATTTGTATTGAGCGCGCCGAGGGCCCCTTGTCTATCATGATGTCGATGCGGTAGTCCTCCATAGCGGAGTAGAGATACTCCTCGACGACGGGCGACAGACGGTGGATTTCGTCGATGAAAAGGACATCGTTCGGCTCTAAGGAGGTGAGCAGTCCGGCCAGGTCGCCAGGCTTGTCCAGGACGGGGCCGCTGGTCACCTTGAAACCCACGCCCAGTTCGTTGGCGATGATGTTCGACAGCGTGGTCTTGCCTAGTCCCGGAGGGCCGTGCAGGAGGGTGTGGTCGAGCGGTTCGCCACGATACTTGGCAGCCTCCACGAAGACGCGCAGGTTGTCCGTCACCTTCGTCTGTCCGCTGAAGTCCTCGAAGCGCAGGGGCCTGAGGGCGTTCTCGAAGTCCTTTTCCCGCTGACTGCCTTGCTCTCTGATGTCAAAATCTTCCATAAGTGCCTGCAAAGATAGTGCAAATCGAGCGATTTCCCAAATATATTTGAGGAAATCCGAGATACGACCTATCTAAGACCGAAAGTCAACGATACGCAGACAGAGATAAAAAGACAAGGATTGTAAAAAATTATGCTTCGCCTCACATGTTTCCGACGGAGACATGAACGAATATCGGGGAAAATGTATAATTTTGCAGTCGGATTGGAGTTGGCGAACGGATGCCGACCCAATAAGCGAAGAACAACATACAACCATGAACACAAGAGCACTTCTTTTCGCATTCTCCCTCACCGCGGCCACCGCCGTAGCCCAAAACAAGGTCCGCATCCTGGCCGACAGGGAGACATTGGAGTACAACCCCATGATTTTCGGCCATTTCATCGAACATTTCGACAATCAAGTTTACGGTGGCATATTTGACCCTGGCAATCCGCTCTCAGACGAAGACGGATTCCGGACGGATGTCATCCAGGCACTCCGGGACATCCGGGTGCCCATCGTCAGGTGGCCTGGCGGATGCTTTGTTTCCACCTATCATTGGCTCGACGGGGTGGGCCCGGACCGCCAACCGGTCTACGACAAGACCTGGCAGGCTGAAGACCCCAACACCTTCGGCACGGACGAGTACATCAAGTGGTGCCGCAAGGTGGGCTGCGAACCCTACATCTGCACCAATGCCGGCACAGGCACGCCAGAGGAGATGAGCGACTGGATGGAGTATTGCAACCTGACCGTCGGCAAGTGGGGGCGGATGCGCATGAAGAACGGCCACCCCGAACCATACAACGTGAAATACTGGAGCGTGGGCAACGAAAACTGGGGAGCGCACGAACTGGGTGCCCGCACCGTGCAGGAATGGGGGCCACTGGTGCGCGAGTCGGCCAAACTGATGCGCAGCGTGACGCGGGATGCAAAGTTGCTGGCCGCCGCCACGTCGGACCGCAACTGGACGATGCCCCTCCTGACAGCGGCAGCTCCCTACCTCGACTACATCTCCATCCATGGCTATTGGGACCCACTGTTCCATGTCAATAATCCAGCCTCGTACATCGACTGCATGATGAAGACCGACGCGCCGGAGGCCGACATACAGCGGACCATCGGCATCCTGAACGAGGCCGGACTGGGCGACGGGCGCATCAAGATAGCCTATGACGAGTGGAACCTGCGCAACTGGCACCATCCCTGGCACGGTGACCTGCGACGGGGATTCGACCACGAGGCACGACGGAAAAACGACATTGCCTCGACCTACACAATGGCCGATGCGCTGTTCTCTGCCTGTTTCCTGAACGCCTGTCTGCGCCATGCCGACATGGTGGACATGGCCTGTTTCTCGCCCATCGTCAACACGCGCGGCCCCATCTGCGTCTACAAGGACGGCATCGTGAAACGAACCACGTACTACGTTTTCCAGATGTACACCAGCCTGCTGGAGGAGGACGTAGTGCCCGTCGAAACGAAGTGTGACCGACTGACCCACGGGGAGAAGGAGACCGGAGTGCTGGACGTAGTGCTGACAGCGGACGAAGCACGGCAAAGGTTGGTCTACGTCCTCGTCAACAAGTCGCCCACCGAGACCACCGACGTGGAACTGGATTGGTCGCTCCTGAAGTCAAGCACACCGAAACGGATACGGGCAAAGGTTCTCTCCGGCACTACGGCGGACGACTACAACGAACGGGGACACGAACGGGTGGTGCCCAAGGACGTCACACTGACGATGCGTAACGGCCGCGTAAGCCTCCCGCCCCACTCGCTGACCTTCCTGACCGCCGAGTGAAGGAAGTGAGCTTCGTCGTATAAGCCTATTTGGTTAGGCCATGAAACAAGTAATCCCCAGTCGCGAACGGGCGGCTGGGGATTACTTGTGAGAGAAGGGCTAAGGCCCGATTTACCGGATGTCGGCCGATGGGGCAGGAGTCTGATCCTTACCGCCGTTCCGCAGCCAGTCGATGAAGGGGCGGAGCACCTGAGCCGCGGGTTCTGCCGTTTTCACGTCCAGGGCTATCTCCTCCCCCAGCCCGGTCAAAATCGGGAACTTGAAGGCCTCGTCGTTGTCAAGGTCGGGAGCGTCCGACACGCTGTTGCCGGCAAGGAGGTCGAGCGCCATCTGCAGCATGGTCTCCAACTTGGTCAGCCACGGGCGAATGTCCTCAAGGAAGAGACGATGGGATTCAACGGGGGACTTGGCTAATTCGTCCAACAGGCGGCAAGTCCTCAAGACTTCCGAAAGTTCCTGACGCAAGGCGTCGGGGCGAGGGGTTCCTGCTTCGACCGAGCGCTTGTAGTCTGCAACCAATTCGGAGAGGGCCTCCTCGTCGAAATAGCGCAAACAGGGAGCCACCCGGCGCAGGGCACCGGCATACTGCCTGCCGACCACAGCCTCCAGTGAAGCCAACCAACTCTGTTCGTGGTCGAAAGCCTCATGGTTCCAGGCATAGTCGGCCACGCTGAAGAGGGCAATCTTCGAGGCCTCGCCCTGTTGCATGGGGTTGGCGATGAGGGTGTGGGTTCCCGTGAGGATGGGTTCCATGCGAGCATCGTTCTGAATGTGCTTTTCATCGCGGAAGTTGGTGTACATATCCATGGGGAAAAGTTTCGTCACATCATTGTCGTTGCAGGGATAGTTCCACCACCAGGCGGGCTCACGGCCCATCCACTCACGCACGACGGCCAGGTCACCGCTGTTGGGCACCGACCATACATTGCGCCCCGTGATGTAGATGTCAATCTTCTCGGGAGTGTCGGCAAGCGAGGCGAAGAACTGGCGCGCCGCCTCTGTCTTCACCCACGAGAAGGCATAGAGTTGGGGCACGTACTGGATAGGTTTCACCCTGTCTGCCAGAGCGGTTCCGGGACGGTTCCACTGGCGGTCGACACTCTGCTGCAAACGGGTCAGGCGGTCGGCCCCGAGCCGCAACGTAGGTTCGTCAGAGGGGACACCCACATCATCGACGAAGACCCCGAACTGGCGGACGCCGAGCGAGTACATGCTTTCGAACTTCTTCATGATGCGCCCGATGACGTCCGCGCTTCCCTGCTGCGTGAAGGCCGCACCGGGATGGATAGCCCAGATGAAGTTGACCTTCGAGGCATGAGCCACGTCCACGATGTCGCGCAACATATCCTGGGTCAAATAGCCGATGCGCTGCTGCTCGGGCGTGATTTCCGTGGGGTACGGGTCGCCCCAGTATCGGGTATGGTAGGGGTCTGACTTGGCCCCATACATGTAGGTATTCATCTTGTAGCGGGCCATGAAGCGGAACAGGTCCTTGGTCACCTCGGCGTTGTAGGGCACCCCGTAGTAGCCCTCGATGATGCCACGGGAACGCGTGTCGGCATAGTCCGCAAAGAAGACGCAGGGCAACCCCGCCGTCCCCCGGTCGAGCATCTGCTCCACCGTGGCCAGCCCGCAAAAGACAGCATCCGTATTTTCGCCCAGCACGATGAGCTGCGCCCGTCCCTTGCGGTCGGCCGTGAGGCTCACCACATGGCGGTCATAGCCAGTCCTGGAAAAGACGCTACGGTCCACTCCCTGACGTGTAGCCTGGCGGTCGGCCGGGTCGAGCGACCCATTGATGCCCAGCATCAGATTAGGCATGCCCGTGGCCACACGGTAAGAGACACTCACCTCAACGCCATGCTCTGTCATGATCTGGCAGGCACGGTTGAGCGTCACGTTGTCAACCCCCTTGTCCATCACGAGATTCACCTTCGAACCGAAACCGGCCGTGCCAGGCTGTGCCTCCTGGGAATGGGGGACGGGATAAATCTGATAGGGCGCTTGCGCACCGGCTTCCGGCAATGCAAGACACAGGGACAGGAATAAGAGTAGAATGCGTTTCATGGTCACAACATTTTTTATCCGGACAAAGATAGACAAAAAACCGACACTTTGCAAACAAAATCAGGCCTAAACCGCGCCCCTTTGCCCCGATTCGCGAAAAAACGAGACTTTTCATTTGTCAACTAATCTGTTTTCACTAAATTTGTACCTTGAAACCATATTCTCACTAACGACATCAAGTCATGAAACGAAATCTTATTCTCCTGCTTCTATTTGTCACGTTGCAACCGACTTGTCTCCACGCCCAGCGCCAGCAGCCCCGCCTGGGACGCGGCGTGGTGGCGGTGAAGAACGGCAGCAGTGCCTTGGTCACCTGGCGCCGTCTGGCTCAAGAGCCTGAGGACGCGCAGTACAACGTCTACGTCAACGGCACCAAGCTGAACGCCTCGCCGCTGAAGAACACCAACTACTCCACTACGGCTGCCAAACTGCCCACGGGCAGCGAGGTGACAGTGACACGGGTCACGGCCGACGGCGAGTCGGCTCCCGGCGCAGGCTATAAGATAGAGAACTTCGACATGCGCAACATGTTCATGCGCATCCACTTCGAGGCTGGCGGCTCGCCCCTGAAGTCGGCCGACTTCGGCACAGACTATGTCTGGCCCGTGGACCTCGACGGCGACGGCGAGATGGACTACGTGGTCAACCGCAAGTCAACCACCAACGCCCTGGACTGCTACGTCGAAGGCTACCTGCGCACGGGAGAACACCTGTGGACCGTGAAGCTCGGTCCCAACGAACTCTCCTGCTCGGGTCAGGACGACATGATAACAGCCGCCGACATGGACTGCGACGGGCGCGCCGACGTGGTCATCCAGTCGAGCGACGGCACCCAGTTCTGGAACCCCGATGCGAAGACATTCGGGCTCTACGTCAACGGCTCCGCCAAAGCCGATACCGACGGCGACGGCATCGTGAACTACGAGACACAGAACGTCAGGAACGCACCGCGCTACATCTCCGTCATCGACGGGCTGACGGGGCGCGAAAAGGCCAGCGTGGAGCAGTCGTACAACACGCACTACAACCGCACCAACCGCGCCTCACTGATGGGCGACGAGTACAACAAGCACGTAGGCCACATGGGCATCTTCTTCTTCGACGGCATCCATCCTGCCGTCGTCATGGAATGGCACATGCGAGGCTCGGGCGGCGACCACCACTACTACAACCTTGGCGTGGCTTACGACTTCTCGTCGGGCAAGGCCGGGGAACTGAAGGAACTCTTCAACGAACCCACCGGGGCACCCGCCTTCCACCAGATTCGCGTGGGCGACGTCGACGGCGACGGGTGCGACGAAATGATGGTGGGTGGCTACACCATGGACCACACGGGCAAGGTGCTCTTCAACACGGGCATCGCCCACGGCGACCGCTTCCGCATCACGGACATCGACCCCGAGCGCCCCGGACTGGAGACCTTCGCCATACAGCAGTATGCCGGCGACATGCTCGGCCAGGTGCTTTATGACGCAGGCACGGGCGAGTTCATCAAGAAATGGTATCTCTCTGCAGTGGGTGACATCGGTCGCGGTGAGTGCATCGACATCGACAAGAACCATCTGGGCTGGGAAATGTGGTCGACCATGGACGGCAATGTCTACGATGCCAAGGGCGACATCATCCCCGGCCTCTCCAGTCAGTACCCCTGCGAGGGCATCTGGTGGGACAGCGAACTGGACCGCGAAGTGGTGCAGACCAGCGACAGCCACTACAACGTCTACATTCAGGACTTCTACAAGGGACGCGAAGTGGAGTTTGCCAAGATTAGCGGTTACCGCTACACCACGGTCTACGCCAAGCGAGCCGCCTTCTGGGGAGACATCATCGGCGACTGGCGTGAGGAACTCGTGCTGCTGCACAAGGAGAACGGCGTGACGGTGGGCATCGTGGGTGTCTCTACAGACTACACGACCACGGAGAACCGCATCTACTGTCTGCTCGAAGACCCCCACTATCGCGGCGACTGCACCACGAAGGGCTACTACCAGAGTCCCAACCCTGGCTTCTACCTCGGCTATGACATGCCGCGCCCCCAACTGCCCCCGACCATGGTCACCGACCTCGTGGCCAAGTCCGACGGCCAGTTCACCACCTTCGACCGTTCCCAGTCAGCCCCCTACGCCGACGGCAAGAGCCTCCTCATCGATCTCACTTTCAGTGGTCAACGCTTCTCCGTTGACCAATCTCTCTCCCCCTCCGTGCTCTACGCCATGACCGTGAAGGGGCAGCGCGTCACCCTCGACGGCAGCGGCTCGCTCACGGGCACGATGGACCTCTGGAAGAGCCAGCAAGGCAGCCTCGTGGTGAACGTACCCCTCAGCTACTCGGGCAAGACCTACATCTCCGAGGGTGTGCTTGAAGTGAACAACACCATCCAGGGCAACGTGGAACTGCGTGCCCGTGGCACACTGGCCGGCAATGCCGTGGTCGAGGGCGACCTCATCCTGGAGGGGGCCCTGAACTACGAAGGATGCCGGCTGATGCCGGGAACCTTCCCCAGTTCCTCCCGAGAAGGGGAGCCTTCCCTTGGGACTATCACTCTGAAGAAGGGGCTGAACATCAGCAAGCGGCTCTTTGCCGAAATGGATGTCCGCAGCAGCGACCAGGCCGCAGACCTCATCCGCGTGGAGGGCGACGTGAAACTGCCCACCACGGGCAGCCTCGTATTCTCCATCACCTCCCAGCCCGAGGCGGGCAGGTACAAACTGCTGGAATACACAGGGACCTTCACCGGCAACCTCGACCGCATCAGCGTGCGCGGACTGCAAGGGCTGAAATACACCATCAAGAACGAAGACAACGCCCTGTGGCTCGTCGTCAGCGAGCAGCGGCACTCGATGGCCGACGTGCGATGGACGGGAGCCGAGAGCAACCGGTGGAACTATCAGGACATGAACTTCCTGAGCGAAGGCGAACCCACGGAATTTGTGGCATACGACGGCATCATCGTAGGCGACGATGCCACGAGAACCAGCATACAGGTAGACGAACTGATGCCTGTGGAGTGGATACACTTCGAGAACGAATCGAAGGCCATCACCGTCAATGGCGACGGCGGCTTCTCCGGCACGGGCGAGTTCGTGAAGCGGGGAGCGGGCCGACTGACGCTCAACATCACGAAGAGCGACTACACGGGGCCCACCAAAATCGAGGGCGGCACGCTGGTAGTGAGCGAACTGGCCGACGGCGGCCTGCCCAGCAGTCTGGGCGCAGCGCCGGCTCAGGTATGGATGGAAATCGGAAAGGCCACACTCGCCATCAACAACGCCAATACATCGACCAACCGGGACGTCGTCCTCACCGACACGGCAACCATACAAATAGCCAGCGGCGTGGCCTCGCTCAAAGGCCAGATACGTGGCAACAACGGCACACTGCGCAAGACGGGGGCCGGCCAACTGAACCTGACCTACGACGGGGCCAACGCGTACAAGTCCACCATCCTGCAGGCAGGCACACTGGCCATGGGCACCTGGCGTTCGACCTTCGGCACGGCCAACTCGCCCATCGAGGTGACGGGCAACGCCAACATCACCATCTTCAATAACAACAGCACCGGCCAAGTGCCCACCTTCCAGAACAAACTGACCATCCTGCAAGGCAAGACGCTGACCATGAACACGGGCCAGCGTTGTAAGATTCAGGGTTCGCTGCTCGGCAAGGGCACGCTGAACATCAGTTTCCCCTACGTGCGCGGCGACTTCGCGATGAACTGTACCCAGTTCGAGGGCACGCTGAACGTCACCTCGGGACAGTTCCGCATCACGGCGGCCACAGACCTCTCCAAGGCTACGTTCAAGCTGGGCGCAGGTGTCTATGCCGTTCACACGCAGAGCCAGAGCGGCAACGAAACGAACCTGACAACCAAGATTGGCAGCCTCACGGGCACCGCCTCCGATGCCACCCTGTCCACGGGCACCTGGAACGTGGGCTACCTGGGCAAGGCCGACACCTACGCCGGACGCTTCACCGGCACGCTGAACAAATACGGCGACGGCACCCTGACCCTGACGGGCAGCAGCACGGGCGCGCTAACTCTCTACGCCGGTCGCGTCAACGCCAACGCCACCTCCGCCTCCACCACCACGGGGGCCACCACCGTGCGCTCCGGTGCCACGCTGGGCGGCAACGGAGAGGTGCAGAACGTGAGCATCCAGAAGGGCGGCACCCTCACCGCCGGCGTAAACGGCACCACCCTCTCCACCCTGACCGTCAACGGCACCCTCGCCGTCGCCTCGGGCGGCATCCTCAGCCTGAAGGTGCGTCCCTCGGCCACCTCTGTGCGCACCGATGCCCTGAAGGTTGTGGGGAAGACCACCCTCTCCTCCCCCACCTTCGACCTCACGATGCTGGGCGACACGGAGCTGAAGGACGGCGACGAACTGCCCCTCTTCACGGGCACTGGCAGCATCACGCTCTCCGGCACGCCCACCTTCGTTCCCGAACGTCCTGCCCAAGGCCTGCTTTGGGATGTCTCCACCCTGGCCACCGACGGCAAGTTGCGCGTCAAGGCCGACCCGGACGGCATTGAAGGTGTTCACAGTTCACAAGCTACAGTTCACAGTTATTACCGTCTGGATGGCACGCCGGCCGGACAGCATCCGCGCCGGGGCATCTACGTTAGGAACGGCAAGAAAGTCGTAAGATAAAAAACTTTACTTATATTTATTATATATAAACATGTTGATGAAAAAAATGCTTTTCATGCTGGTGCTCGGTCTGGTGACTGCCATCAGCGCATCGGCCCAAAAGGCCGACGACATCCTGGGCACATACAAGGTCGTGCAGGATGGGGTGAACTCGAAAGTGGAAATCAAGAAACACGGTGACGGCTACCGTGCCCAGGTCATCTGGGTGGACAACCTGAAGAAGGAAGACGGCACCATCCGCACCGACAGCAAGAACCCTGACAAGAGCAAACGTAACACGCCCGCCAACCAGATTGTGCTCGTGGAGAAGGTGACCTTCGATGCCGAGAAGGGCGAGTGGAGCAACGGCAAAATCTACGACCCCACCCGCGGCAAGTCGTTCAAGGTGCGCATCTCCTTCAAGGATGCCAAGACGCTGAAGGTGCGCGGCTCATGGGGCCCCATCAGCGAGACCGTCTACTGGACCAAGCTGTAAAACGCTCAACCACGCTCCCCTTAACAAACAAAAGAACGGCCCCGCATCCTCTCATAGCAGAGGGTGCGGGGCCGTTCTTTTGTCCGTCAGCGGCTGGGGGCGATTACTTCACCACCACCTTCTTGCCGTTCACGATGTAGATGCCCTTCCTTAATTGTGATTTGTGACTTGTGACTTGTGAATTGTCGGAGACCTTACGGCCAGAGAGGTCATACACGCCCCTATCTTCCCCTCCTTGGGGGAGGGCTGATGAGAGACCTTCTACCGCCGTCGTACCCTCCTCCATGAATAAGAACTCCTTCCACTGTGGGGCAGCCTGGTAGGCAGTGATACTGCCGACGGGCACTTCCAGTGTGCAGTTCCACTTGTTGATGTCGTCCAGCGCCTGGTCGTCGCAGGTGGGAGGCACAGGAGCGCGGCTGATGAGGTGCCTCATGGCCGTGCAGTCGGAGAAGGCCTCCTTGCCTATCGTCTCCGTGCTGCTGCCGAAGAGGAAGTAGTCGATGCTGGAGCAGCCCGAGAAGGCCCAGTCGCCGATGGCTGTGATGCCGTCGCCCAGACGCACGTTCTTCAGTGCCGAGCAACCGTAGAACTCATTGGGCGACACCTCCGTCTCCACGTTCGTGATGTGTACGCTCCGCAGCGATGTGTTACGGTAGAAGGGGGAGTAGCCGCTGCTGGTCGGATATGTAATGTTCCGCCCAATATACACCGAGTCCAGCGGGCAGCCGGCGAACAAGGGCGACGAGCCGTTGCTGCCTAACTGGAGTTCGCTGGCCTCATCTTCCATGACCACGGTCTTTAGTGCCTTGCAACCCTTGAAGGCATAGTTCCCGACACTGTTCACCGTCTTGGGGATTTCGATTGCAGGAAGGCTGGAGCAGCCTCTGAAGACATACGAACTCAGCGTGGCCACGTTCTTTGGGATAGTCATTCCCTGGAGCGCCCCGCAGCCGTCAAAGGCATACTGGCCAATGGCGGTGATGCCGTCGCCCAGCGTACACGTCTCCAGGCCGTTGCAGCCCTGGAACGCCCCATCGCCGATAGTTCCCTGATTGCTGATTTCCATCTTCTTTGCGCTATGCCGGTACAAGGCATACGGCCCTACCTCCTTCACGTTCATGGCCACACCCTTGAACGACACCGTGGCGTTGACGTTCACCTCCTCGCGACCATCGTACACGCAGTCGATTGCATCGCAGGTACGCTCCGAGGGGCTGACGGGCACGTACTTCACGCCGTCAGCTTCGAACATAGAACTCAGGTAGGGATACACCTTCACGTTACTCAGAGCGCCATATTGGTCGTTGGCCACGTAGTTCACCGTACTTTCCACACTTTTGTATCCCGACGGGGGCGTATTGGGCAGCCAAATAGTCTTAACCGGATTTTTGCTAAATGCCGCGATGCTTCGCACGCCAGTGCCTATCGTTAGAGAAAAAAGAGTTAGTTCTGGGAATACCCCTTTTTCAATAGAACTAATGCCATTGCCGATGGAGATGGAGAGCAACCCCGTACAATTCTTGAACGCATAACTTGGAATTGTTTTCACTTCATTTCCTATGGCCAAGGTCTTAATAGTGGAAGGAAATGCAGGATAATTAGAACTACCGCATGTGGTGCAATTCTTGGCATTGAAGGCTACGGAGGTCAGGCCCGAGCAGAGATAGAACGCCCACTCGCCAATCGAGGTCACGCTCTCGGGGATGGTGACGGAGGTCAGGCCCGTGCAGCCTACGAACGCATAATAGCCTATCGAGGTCACGCTGTTGGGGATTTCGATGGAGGTCAGGCCAGAGCACTCACGGAACGCAGAACCGCCAATCGAGGTCACGCTGTTGGGGATTTCAATGGAGGTCAGGCCAGAGCACTCACGGAACGCAGAACCGCCAATCGAGATCACGCTGTTGGGAATGGTGACAGAGGTTGCCCAATACCTGCAATTTACAACAGATTTGTCCTTAAGCATCAAACCATCATTTGTTTCTTCTTCACAAAGTGTTGCTCCCCATGAATCAGAATTCGCCAAAGAACTATTATTAACAAACATATCGTATGTAAAATAACAATATCGAAACGCATCATTGCCAATCAAGGTCACGCTCTCGGGGATGGTAATGGAGGTCAGGCTACGGCAGCCCCAGAATGCAAAATTGCCAATCCAGGTCACGCTCTCGCCGATGGTGACGGAGGTCAGACCCGTGCAGCCAGAGAACACAGACTCGCCAATAGAGGTCACGCTGTTAGGGATTTCGACGGAGGTCAGACCCGTGCAGCCATAGAACGCATAACTTGGAATTTTTTTCACTTCTTTTCCTATGGTCAAGGTCTTAATGGTGGAAGGAAATGCGGGATAATCAGAACTACCGCATGTGGTGCAATTCTTGGCATTGAAAGTTACGGAGGTCAGGCCCGTACAGCCATAGAACACCTGATAGCCAATCTCGGTGACGCTGTTGCCGATGGTGACGGAGGTCAGGCCCGTGCAGCCGGAGAACGCCCACGAGCCAATCGAGGTCACGCTGTTGCCGATGGTGACGGAGGTCAGGCCCGAGCAGCCGGAGAACGCAGACCAGCCAATCGAGGTCACGCTGTAGGTCGTGCCATTATAGGTGACGGACTCGGGGATGCTGACACGGCCCGAGTATTCTTGATAATACGAATCATAAGAACTACCCCGATACGAGACAGCTACGGTGAGATTAGAACTGGAAGTGATGTTGTAATAAATGCCGCCCACCTCAAAGTCGTGAGCTGAGGCCATGCTTGCCACCATGCTCATGAGCACAGCGAGCAGGAAAGTTAATGCTTTGTGTTTCATAGTTGAATTTCATTATATGGTTTGTACATAACTCAATCTCTTTGTGCCCCGCGACCCTCTGACGAAGCGGTTCATGTTACGGTAAGATTTGAGCCAGTAGATACAAAAAGAGCGTGAGAGTCATTGTCCGTTGCTCGTCCTGCTGCTGAGGCCCTGAGATTGCCCATGTAATCCGAACGAGCAACCATAGACCCCACGCCGATATGTTATATAGAACGGTACACCTATTTTTCATCCACAAGACGATAAAACAAGGTACGTCTGATAACATACCCGTGGCATCTATCGTTGCATTGTTCTCCGATTACATTTGAAATTTCTCAGGTTTCAGCAACCAAGAACAAAGCGTGTGATAAACGCCTTTCCATATATGGCACCCCCACGACAGACGGCACGCTCCCGTGCCCTCCTCGTCCCAGTGCTTACGCACTATCGGCGTGAGGATGCAGCAAAGTTACGAAATAAAAATGAAAGGGGAAAAGGAAACGAAGGATTTTCTTTCAGGTACACCACACACTGAGGAGCGATGAAGAAAGGATTGTAAAGATTCCTTATTTTTTGATATTTTGCCCTATACGGAAGATTACTATGCTTAGGCGGATAAGCATAGTAAGGTTATCCCTGGAAGCATAGTAATCTTACCCCCGTAAGCATAGTAAGGTTGTTTCAGAGGGAATCGGTATGTAAGGATTTTTCCTATATATTGTCTTCCCCGGCATTGTCGGGAATGTCTATCAGCCGACAGGGGGCGCACAATCTTCAAGACAACATTTCAGGAAAGTGACAGCAGACTAACGGTGCCTGGCCACGCTCATGACCCAGCGGTCTGAGGTGCGTGTCTCGATGTGATAGTCTCCCTGGCTGAGTATATTTTTGAAGTCGTCGCTGATGCCTGTGCCCAGGAGTTTGGCGACGGCCTCCTTCCGGGTCCACAGGCGCAGGAACGCCCGCCCTTCTTCAAGCCCCATACGGGGGGAGTCTCCTGCACGAAGGGGGGCGGTCCGGGGAGATTGCAGAATCTGACACATCTCTTCTTCGGTCATGGTATAGCGAACCAGACTGTCCGTGATGTGACGGTCGGGGGCTTCGATGTCGATGCCCACAGGGCGGTCGGAGATGGCACAGCAGACGGCCCCACGACAATGGGAAAGGGAGAAATGGGGGCCTCTCTCCAGGTAAGGTTTTCCGTGCTCACCGTAGCGAAACGTGGGGAGAATCGTGATGCCGTATTTCTCACGCAGCCCCTGGCAGAGCAGCCGATAAGCGAGGAGACACTGGCGGCGACCCGCGTCGTGTTTGTACGCAAGCGCCTGTTTGCGCCGCCACTCGGGCAATTCGTCCAGCCACCGGGCTATTTGTCCGGGCGAGTAGTCCTGGATATGGTCGTCAATGAGAATCACGATGCAAAGGTACAAAATAAATCAAAACCAGAAATTCAAAATTCAAAATTATTCCACCCGGAGGCTCAACGAAGTGCGTCTGGCCTTTGTGGCATGGCTTGCCAGACGCAAATCGGCTCAAATATTTGTATATTTGAATCGATTTGTGTATTTTTGCCCATCATAATTCAAACTCCTAAAAAAATGAAGACAATGGAAGACAAACTGGATATCCGTGCGCTGGCAGCGCAGTACAAGAGTGAATTGTTGGAACGGGTGATGCCCTTCTGGATGGAGAAGAGCATCGACCGTGAGTGCGGCGGCTTCTTTACGTGTCTGGAACGCGACGGCGAGGTCTATGACACCGACAAGTTCATCTGGCTCCAGGGCCGCGAGGTGTGGATGCTTTCTACATTATATAATAATTTGTGTGAGAGGGGCGAAGTGAGTCCCGAGACGCGTCAGGCATGGCTCCAGGCTGCCATTCAGGGCGCGGAGTTCCTAAAGAAATATGGGCACGACGGCCAGTTCAACTGGTACTTCTCGCTGACGCGCGAGGGCAAGCCCCTGGTGGAGCCTTACAACATCTTCTCCTACACGTTCGCCGTCATCGCCTTCGGTCAGCTCTACAAGGCCACGGGCAACCAAGAGTATGCCGACATAGCCAAGCGCACCTTCGACATCGTCCTGCAGAAGCGCCACAACCCCAAGGGCAAGTGGAGCAAGGCAGCACCCGGAGCCCGTGCACTGAAGGACTTTGCCCTGCCCATGATACTATGCAACGTGGCACTGGAGATTGAAGACCTGCTGGAACCGGCCTTCCTCCGGGAGACCATCGACGTGTGTCTCCACGAGGTCCTCGACGTGTTCTATCGCCCCGAGTTGGACTTGATTGTGGAGAATGTGTCGAAGGACGGCCAATTGGTCGATTGCCACGAAGGTCGCCTTCTCAACCCCGGCCATGCCATCGAGGCCATGTGGTTCATCATGGACCTGGGGCGTCGTCTGGGGCGTCAGGACCTCATCGACAAGGCCGTGCACATCGCCCTGCGCGAAGTAGAGCATGGCTGGGACCCCCAGTACGGCGGCATCTTCTACTTCATGGACCGTCTGGGCCATCCCCTGCAGCAGTTGGAGTGGGACCAGAAACTCTGGTGGGTACACATCGAGACGCTCATCACCATGATTAAAGGATACGAGCTCACTGGCTCGCAGGAATGTCTGGAGTGGTTCCGTCGTGTCCACGACTACACGTGGAGCCATTTCCGCGATGCCGAATATCCCGAGTGGTTCGGCTATCTCAATCGCCGTGGCGAGGTGCTGCTGACCCTGAAGGGCGGCAAGTGGAAGGGCTGTTTCCATGTCCCCCGCGGCCTCTTCCAGGTATGGCAGACGCTGGAACGGATAATATCAGGCATCGACTAATATATTACAAAAATCGGCTAACAATCTGCAATATGTTAGTCGATTTTTTTCTTTTATTTGGTGTCGGCTCCATTCTTTTTCATACCTTTGTACATCATCTAATAACAAAACGCATGAAAAGACATTATCTACTCTTCCGGGTTAGGAGTGTCTGTCCTGAACATGGAATAACAAAACGCATGAAAAGACATTATCTACTCTTCCTTTTCCTCTGGCTGTCCACAGCCCTTTGGGCGGGTAACACCCCTGTCAGTCAGCAGGATGCCGAGCGCGTGGCCAAGGCCATGATGAACCAGATGAGCCGCAGGGCAACTCTTGCGGGCAAGAAGTCAGCCAAGCAACGGGCGGCACAGCCGCGCTTGGCCTATGCGGCCAGGACAGCAGAGCAGCAGGATGCAAGCCTGTATGTGTTCAACAACGGCACCGACGGAGGCTTCATCATCGTGGCTGGCGACCAGCGGGCCAGCAGCCCCGTGCTGGGCTATTGCGACCAGGGCTGTTTTGATTATGAGAAGGCCCCTGACAACCTGCGCTGCCTGCTGGCCACCTATGCCGCACAGATAGAGCAGGCTCGGGCCAGCGACCAGCCTGTGGCTCAATCGCCTCGCAAGGCACAGACGGGCACCCCCGTCGTGGGGCCGCTGCTCAGAACTCAGTGGAATCAGGATTCTCCCTGGAACGACCTCTGTCCCGATCCCGACACACTGGGAATGCACTGCGCGGCCGGCTGTGTGCCCATAGCCATGGCACAGGTGATGAACTACCACAAGTGGCCCGAGCGTGGACATAACAAACACGGCTATTACTACCAACTCTACATGGAAGACCTGAATGCTTATTGGAAACATAAGTGGATAGAGGTGGATTTCTACCAGTCGGTCTATGACTGGGAACACATGGAGACCAGTGGGGCTGCCATGGCGCGTCTGGTCTATGACTGCGGTGTGGCCAGTGAGGCCAAGTATGGCTATGACAAGACACCTGCCTACATGGATAAGGTGCAGGAAGGGCTTCGGAAGTTCTTCTCCTATAAGGGCGAGGGCTTGCGCATGGTGTCGGCGGACGCGGAGGGTGAGAACTTCGATGTCCTGCTGCGTGAGGAACTCGACAACCATCGCCCAGTCATTTTAGCGGGGCAACCTGCGGGCGATGGCGACGGCCATGCCTTCGTGTGCGACGGGTACGACGACGCGGGGTTCTTCCACATGAATCTGGGCTGGGGCGGCCAGTACGATGGTTACTACCTCAGCACGGCCGTAACGGTCCAGAAACCTGGAATCATCGTCATCGGAGGTCCTGAATATGTGCGGGGATTCCTCGCCATCATCGGCATTCAGCCCAACAACCCCGAGGGGCACGACGTGGATGGACTTGTCTATGAGTTGCAAGCAAATGGCGAAGCGCGGTTGCTCTACGGAAAGAATCCGGGCGAGGTGAATATCCCCGACGAGGTGGTGGTGGACGGAAAGTCTTATCCTGTCACGTCCATTGCTCCCTACGCCTTCTATGAGCGCACGGATATCACGGGCATCAACCTCCCTCAGTATCTGCGCGAAGTGGATGACTTTGCATTCTATGGCTGCAACTCCCAGAACGAGATAGGCCTGCCCCAGCGTTGGAGCGACGACGGCAGTCACCTCATTGGCATCGAACGCATCGGCGACTATGCCTTTTCGCAGGGCACCTACGCCAGCAGCAAGAAGATATTCGACTTCATTCCCTCCACACTGACCCACATCGGCGAAGGAGCCTTCGAGGGTGCTCGTATAAACGGCACCCTGCAACTCCTTAATATGGAGAAGATTGGCGATAAGGCCTTCTCTGGATGCAGCATAGACCGTCTTGTGATAGCCGGCAAGGTGCGAGAGATTGGTAAGGAAGCCTTCGCGAGTGCCACCATTGAGCAAATAGACTTCCAGCCCAGTGTGCGGAAGATAGGCGACAATGCCTTTGAATTGTGCCTTCAAATTGGCAATGGTGTGCTGCGCCTGCCCGAGAGTGTTCGCGAGATAGGCCGCGAAGCATTTCGTGCGGCTTACCTGGAGGAGATACACATCCCCAAACACGTATGGAACATCGGCGAGAATGCCCTGCAAATAATACCTGTGTGCGGCTTCACCAACGACGGAACGCATACCTCCTCCATCATCGTGGACGAGGAGAATCCCACCTTCGCTTCAAGCAGAGGCATGCTTTTCAATAATAATAAGACACGGCTCATCACTTGTCCGCCCTCGATGGCAGAGGTTTCCATCCCCCGCCTCACCAACGAGGTGGCAGCCGGTGCCTTCTATCATCCCTACATTATTAAGACTCTCACCATTCCCTCGTCCGTAAAGACCTTCGGTGACAACTCGTTCGTTTATATCTCTGATTTGACGGATGTGTATAATTATGCGACTGAACCTCAGCCCCTCCCAAGGGTTTATTGGCGTCAGTCGTATTCTGAGCCGCTCACAGTCCATGTGCTGCGTGGCAAGAAGGAAGCCTTCGAGGCAGCAGAGGGTTGGCGGGAACTGACCATCGTGGACGACCTCATGGCCGTGGATGACCGCATCTTCACGGTTCTGACCGTCTATCTGAAGGACGGAAGTCAGCACGAGTTCAAGCTCTTTGACCAGCCGCAGATTACATTCCAAGGCGGCGACTTGTGCATAAAGACGAAGAAAAACGAGATGTCGTTTGCCATGAGCGATGTCTCCCACTATAACTTCGAGAAGGGTTACTTCGATGCCATTGAAAATGCTGAGGCTGCAACGGAAGGTCTGATTGTCAAAGACAACGAGGTCGCCATCAGCCATCTGCCAGAAGGCACCCTTGTCAGTGTCTATGCGCTTGACGGCAAGCTGATGTGCTCCGCCACCGTTCCTGCATCGGGCGTTTGTTCCGTATCTCTTCACCCGTTCCCAACGGGAGTATATGTTGTGAAAGCCAATGATGTCACCTATAAAATAATGAAGCGATGAAACGTATCATACTTTCTATATTCCTTCTGTTGGGCGTAGCCAACTTCCAATTTTCAATTTTCAATTTTCAATTTGGCCAAGCCAACGCCCAGACCCGCCAGGATGCCATGTACATCTTCCGCAACGACGGGCAGTTCAATGCCTTCTTCTTCGACGACATTGAGCGCATCGACTTCAGCATGGTGGATACCCTCGGTGCCCTGCACGACGAATATGTGGTGCAGGAGATATATGCCCTCGACACGCTCTATCGCATCCCCCTTTCGGCCATCGACAGCGTGTCGTTCATCACGCCCGAGACGAAGTACAAGGAAGGTGTGGTGAAGATGGAGGAACGCCTTCAGGACTACATCACTGCCGTGGATGGCATGACGCTGACCCTTGCGGCCAACACGCCCTCCAACCTCCTGCCCCAGAAGGGCACCAAACTCTCTCTCCTGGAGACGGACGACCGCTTCCCCTACGGCTTTGCCGGTGAGGTGGCCAGTGTGGAGTCGGGTGGCGGAGGCTACACGGTGGTGTGCGACTCCGTGGAACTGACCGACCTCTTCGACCAGCTCGTCATCAAGGTGGCGGCCCAGGGTGTGCATAACCCGGAGGTGAAAGAGGCGCGCGTCCGTCGCCCGGACAGGGCACAGGCTGGAGGTCGCCGACGTGCCGAATACGAACTGGAGCCTACCCACATCGACCTGCCGACCATCGAGGGCAGCTATTCGCTCACCTCCTCCTTCGGTTTCACCGACGAACTGTCGGCGGACATCGGAGCCTCGGTGGGTCTCAAGCTCGAACCTTCGATGGACATTCGTGCCTTCCTCTATGTGGGGTTGCTCACGGGCATGCAGTTCACCAGCACCGTCCGTGCCCAGCTCAACACGGAACTCTCCCTCGGAATCTCGGGGGCGTTCACCTGCCATGTCGATCTCCCCATCACCACCATTCCCATCCCCCTGGGACAGCCCTTCATCCGAGAAGATGCCGACTTCGGCTTCTTCACCGAGGGCTCCGGTTCACTCAACACCACCTATACGATAAAGAGCAGCAGCCGCGTCTATGGCTATGCCAATCTGAGCAGCGACCTTTACGGCACGCGAGAGATTGATGCGAACGCCAAGATTCTCTCCTTCTCCGACGAATGGTCGGCCCTGACGGGCAAGGTGAGCATTGCTGCAGGTGTCTATATCGAGGCGGCCACCGTGGTGCTGAAGAAGAATGTGGCCAAGGCCAGCCTGCGCGGCGATGCCGGCATACGCATCGACCTGGAAGCCGAGCTGAAGGCAGAGGACTTCACCCGCCTGAATGCCGCCATGCCAGCCGACAAGATGCAGACGGCCCTTGCGGACAAGAGCCTCATCTACGACATGCTGAACCGCGATGCCAGCGTGAAGATTATGGGTTTCACCGACGTGCAGGCCATTGCCAAGGCAGGCAGTTGGACGAACTCGAAGAAGTATGAGGAGACCTTCCCCCTGTCGTGGGGCGGAAGTGGCGGACTGGTGCCGCGCATCTTCGACGTGCAGGCCACGCCCGACCCCTACGACGACACCCACACCACCCTCTCGCTCTCCGCAGCACGCAATACACCCTTCCCCCACCGCATAGGATTCACCGTCGTGGACGACAAGGGCAAACTGGTGGGCACCACATGGAGTTCTGGCGAATACTGGAGAGGCGAGCCTGGTCGGTTCGACATAGAAGCCATGGGACTGCAGCCCGGCATCAAATACACAGCCTACCCCATGACCTCCTTCTTCAAGTGGGAACTGCCCGTCAACCAGCCCGTGGAGTTCACAACCACCATCGAGGGCCTGAAACTCTCCAAGGAACTGCTCTCCGTGGAGTATGACGACACGGACATGAAGACGGTGAACATCGGCACCAACTGCACGGGCCTGGAGGTGAAACCGGAGAAGGAATACCCCTGGCTCACCGTGGAACTGGTGAAGAAGACGCTGCAAGTCATCTGCACCGAGAACACGGGCACCGACATTCGCGAAGCCATATTCACCGTCAGCGGCACAGACCCCAAGGGGCAGAAGCTCACCGCCAAGTTGCTCGTCAGCCAGTTGCCCGAGATCCACGGCTTCCTGATGGTGAAGCAGGAGGATTCCGACGGGGCAATAAATCACGATCCGTCGTGGTTCAACACGTCGCTACATGTGGTACCCACTCAGGAAGAACAGACGGAGGATGGTTGGGAACCCTACGACATGGGTATGGCTATCCCCCTCTACGACTGCAACACGGATATAGAAGACATTTTCAAGCGACATCGTTACATGGAGCCTGACGAACAGGGCAACTTCAGCCTTGTGAAGGACGGACTGACCATGAAGGGCACCTTCGACCGGAAGAAGGGCACGGGCAGCGGCACCTTCCAACTCAGCACTTCGTACCTTTACAAGCAGGCCAGCCTGGAGGCTCTCACCAACTATTATCGCTATAAAATCGAGAACGACGACATCCTCACTTTTAACTCTTGGGTAGAAGGTACACTGGCGCATGAGGCCAAAGGTACGTTCACCATCAACGTATCCTCGGAGGGTGAAAGCACCTATGTCTTCACCCTCAAGGGCGAAGGCACCTTCCGCTTGGATGGTACCTACATCGACCAGATAACGAACTGGGAGGCCAATAACTTCCTCGCAGGCATAGAGCACCCCAATGCCCAACTGCACACCAACACCCTTTCGCTCTACCCCGGTTGCACAGATCCGTATTATGGCAATGAGCTACGTTGCACGTTCACGATTTCGGACTGGAAGCTGCACTACCGCTTTGCGGAATAGCAAACTGAGGGGAGCAAGGAGCAAGGGGCAAGGTGTCAGGAGGTAGGAGGTAAGAGGTAGGAGGTAAGAGGAATGTATCAGACTGGATGACAAGCAAGAGGCGAATGTATCCTCCTACCTCTTACCTCCTACCTCTTACCTCTTACCTCCTACCTCTTACCTCCTACCTCTCTCTCTTGCTCCTTGCACCTCACTCCTTGCCCCTTTCTGTCTCCCCGAAGTCGAGGGTAAGTTGTTGCTCCAGGGCGGCACGCTTGCGCTGCGACTCCGAGACGAGCAGGGGACGCAGACGCTCGGGATGGAGTTCGTTCACACCCACGATGGGGTTCGCGTATGTGTCGGACAGTTCGCCGCAGGTGATGAAGTACTTTGCCTTCTTCATGACGACACCCATCTTCCGGAGGTGATAAGAGGTGAGGCGGGCAAAGCGACGCGAACTGACGATGAGCGTGGCCGACTTCACGCCGATGCCGGGAACGCGGAGGATGCGCTCGTAGTCGTCGCGATTGATGTCGACGGGGAAGGCCTCGGGATGGCGCAGTGCCCACGAAAGTTTGGGGTCAACGTCAAGGTCGAGGTTCGCATGGCGGTCGTCTACGATTTCGTCGGCCCGGAAGTGGTAGAAGCGCATGAGCCAGTCGGCCTGGTAGAGACGGTTCTCGCGCACGAGGGGTGGCTGCTTCAGCACGGGCAGTCGCGTATCGTAGGTGTTCACGCTGATGTAGCCGCTGTAGTAGACGCGGCGCAGGGTGGGCTGCTGATAGAGTGCGCTGGACATGCGCAGGATGTCGCGGTCGGTGTCCTCGGTGGCTCCCACTATCATCTGGGTCGACTGCCCAGCGGGGACGAAGCGCGGGACGTGGCGCATCCTCCGGCGGTCCTCTTTGTTCTCCAGCACGCCTTGCTGGATGAGGGCCATCGGTTGGAATACGCTCTGGTGGTCTTTCTCGGGAGCCAGGAGTTTCAGCGACTCCTCGCGCGGAATCTCGATGTTCACGCTCATGCGGTCGGCCCACCGCCCGGCCTCAGCCAGGAGTTCGCGCGAGGCTCCGGGGATGCTCTTCAGGTGGATGTAGCCGTTGAAGCGATGCACCGTTCTGAGGTCGCGGACGATGGCCACCAGCCGCTCCATCGTATAGTCGGGCGTGCGCACCACGCCGCTCGACAGGAACAGGCCCTCTATGTAGTTGCGGCGGTAGAACTCCATGGTGATTTCCTCCAGCTCCGAGACGGAGAGCGTGGCACGGCGAATGTCGTTCGTGCGGCGGTTGACGCAGTAGGCACAGTCGTACTTGCAGTAGTTGGTGAGCATGACCTTCAGGAGGGAGATGCACCGCCCGTCGTCGGCAAACGAATGGCAGATGCCCACGCCTCCGACGGTGTTTCCCACCATGTCCTTCTGTCCACGGCGCACGGTGCCGCTCGACGAGCACGACACGTCGTACTTCGCCGCCTCGGCCAGTATCCGCAGTTTTTCTATCGTCCGTTCGGTGAGCATGGGCACAAAGTTATATAAAATTTTTGATATTTCGCCGCAAAATATCAAAAAATTTATACTTTTTATAAAAATCATCCTCCCACACATTTTCGAACCGCGCAGCCGCCTCTCTCCCCTTTTTATTGATTCCATCGCAAGTATATCAACATATTTCTCTATCCAAGGTGAGATATTCAACCCGTATCCACTCATGAAGTATGGTTCCCGTCTGAGCGTCACGTCCTCTTAGCCACAGCAATACGGCAATGGGATGACAAGACGCGCGTCTTGTTGCGATAAGACGCACGTCTTACAGGTGAAAGACGCGCGTCTTGCAGACGAAAGACGTGCGTCTTACAAATAAAGCGATACGATGTTGGGCATAAAACGATACGACATCCGGCCCAAAGCTACACGGAGTTACGGGCCAAACTATATGGGGCTGAATGAGAAATGAGGTATCGTCAGCGCACGAGGAAACGGCACTCTCTGGTGATTATCCGTTCAGAAACGACCGCCACCGCCGAAGCCGCCACCGCGATTGCCGAAGCCACCGCGACCGCCACCATTACCGCCTTCGCCGCGACCCTCTTCGCCGCGCCCCCCTCCACGACCGCCACGGGACCCGTCGCCTTCGGGGCGACCTTCCCTCGTGCCATCCCCCTCGGGACGGCCTTCACGCACTCGGCCCTGCCCCCGGCCGCCGAACTTGCCGAAGCGGTATTGGACGGAGAAGAGGACGTAGGAGTTGACGGACTCGTTGCGCGAATCGGTGCGCTGGGTGGCGGAGACGGCACGGGAGATGTTGTCGCGCTGCCGGAGGAGGTCGAAGGCACGGACACTGAGCGTGAGCGTCTTCTTGCGCAGGAGGCGCTGGCTGAGCGAGGCGTTCCAGAGGAGTTGGTTGGTGTTCATGGAGCGGTCGGCATAGCCTCGGCGGCTCTGCTCGGAGATGTCCGTCGAGAACGACATGCCCCAGGGAAACTGCAGGGTGACGGAACCGCCATAGGAGAACGTACGCGTGTCGAGGTTCGAGGCCGAGGTGTTGGATGCACGGCTGTGGTTATAGCCGAAACGGCCGCTCACGCCAGCGTCGAGGTTGTAGCCCGACGCCCAGTCGCGACGGTACGAGAGGCGCAGTGACTGCGAGACGTTGAGCCCGCGTGTGCGGTTCTTCACGGTCTCCTGCGTCTGCTTCTGATAGACATACGAAACGGCGTTCGTCGCCGATGTGTTCGTGTTGGTGTTGATGCGCCAGTACTTCCCGGGCCCCAGTGCCGTGTTGAAGTTGAACGAGGCCGATGCGTTCCAGTTACCGTTGATGTTTACGGGTTTGGAGATGCGTCCTCCCGTCTGGTCGTTGTATTCCGTGCGGTTGGCGGTGCTGTTCTGCGTAGTGCGGAACGAGAGGTTGAGAGCCGAGGTACGCTGCCGGTCGGTCACGGAGCGACGGTACGAGGCCGTCATGTTGTGGGTGAACGAGGGCTTCAGCGCGGGGTTGCCAAGGCGTATGTTCAGCGGGTCGGCATTGGATATCGTGTCGGGGATGAGGTCGGTGATGGAGGGCTGGCCCGTCTGTCCGTCATAGCGGAAGTCCAACTGTTCCTGACGCGAGAACATGTAACGGAAGTTGACGGTGGGCGAGGCATTGAAGACCGCCCTGCGCACGTCGTAGTGCTTCCGCCCCTTGGTATAGTCGACCTCGTTGACCTGTGGTTGCAGGTTGGCACCGATGGTCAGGCGGTAGAGCGTGCGGTTCAGGCGCAGTTGCAGTCTCAAGTTATGGTTCTGGTAGGTGTGGGTCGTGTAGTTACACTGGTCGATGTCGGGCGCGGCGATGCCCTGCCACTGACGGTAGTTGTCGGCCGTGATGTTATAGGAACTATAGGGATTATAGAAACTATCGGGGTCAATAGGCGAAGGCATATAGTCGAAGATGCTGCTGACGTTGCGGTCGCGGTCGGTGAAGCGCCGTCTGTACTGGTACGACATCTGCAAGAAGACCTGCCGTCCCAGAGGTTCCGTGTAGGAGAGTCGGGCTGAGAAGTTGCGATTTTTGGACGGGGCGTCGTTGTACTGAATCTTATGATAGACGGAGTCCTCACCCGTCATGGCCAGTATCTGGTAGTAATCGACGTGGCTGTACGACTGACTCTCACTCGTCGAGCGGTCATAGCCGGCCTCGGCATTCAGCGTCACGTTGCGCCCCGCCTTCGCCAGTCGGCGGTTGACTTGCAGGGATGCGCTTGCACTGAGGTTCTTCGACTCGGAGCGGTTGCGGTTCTCCCGATGGTTCACGCCGATGAGGGGAGCCAGCCGCCGGTATTCCTCCAGCGGATTGTCCGACAGGGAGTACGGGTCGTCCTGGAAGGCCGCGCTCTCACTGGCAGAATGGCTGTCGGTTCCCGACCACGAGAGGTTGGGACGCAAGAGGATGTTGGTCATCGAGTCGGGACGCCATTCCACGCGATAGTTGAACGAAAGGCTGCGGCTGTGGTTCGCACTCTTGTTCCAGGAATTGCTGTACGCTGCATTGGGGTTCTCAAAGCTCTGTACGTTCTGCCACGTCTGGTTTTTGCCCTGCGAGAAGTTGCCGTTCAGGCTGCCGTTCAGCTCCAGCAGGGGTTCCTTTCGCACGCGGTCCGACGCTCCGTTCCACTTCTCCCCGTTCATATTCCTCATCTTCTGCACGTTCATCGTCACACCGCCCGATTGCTGATCCGTCAGGCCGTTGCCCTGCGTGTTGTTGGCATTGCCCACGACCGAGAACTTCTGGTCGCCTACAAACCGGTTCACCATCAGCCTCCCCGAGTAGCGGTCATGCGTGCCGTAGGCCCCGTCCACGTTGCCGAACCATCCACGCTTCTTGTTCTTCTTGATAGCGAGGTCCAGCACCGTCCGTTCCTCGCCGTCGTCCACGCCCGTGATGCGGGCGTAGTCGCTCTGCTTGTCGTAGGCCTTCACCTTGTCCACGATGTCCGCCGGCAGGTTCTTCAAAATCATTTCACGATTGTTTCCGAAGAACTCCTTGCCGTCGACCAGGAACTGTTGCACCGTCTTGCCGTTCCACGTGTACGAGCCGTCGTCGTTCACCACAATGCCAGGCAGTTTCTTGATAAGTTCCTCCACGACGGCCCCCTCCTGCAGTTTATAGGCATCGGCGTTGTACTGCACCGTGTCGTCGATGACCGTCATCTCCGCCAACTTTCCCTCCACAACGGTTTCCGCCATCACCTTGGCATCCTCCCGCATCAGGATGTCCTTCACACGGTAGTTTCCCGACTTCCGGGGCAGAGTCAGGCTGAACCGCTGGTCCTTGAAGCCCATGAACGACACCTTCAGCACGTATGTCCCCGAGGGGATGCCGGGCAGGGTGAAGGACCCGTTCTTCCCGACCAGTGCCCCGGCCACCTGCGTCGAATCCGGACGCAGGAGTCTCACCTGCGCGCCCTCCAAGGGGTCGAGGCTCTGGTTCTCGTACACCATGCCGCGAACGGTCAGCCGTGCAATGCTGTCTGTCTGCCCCATGGCCAGGACGGACACAAAAAACATCAAAAGGATGAGATAGCTGCGTCGCATATCCCTATAGACACACCGCACAGCGGAAGGTTTAGAAAGGATGCCCATAAATATTGTGCATGGTGTTAAGGCGAAACAGGCAGAAATCGGGCACAAAAGTTTCATTTGTCAATTTTAATTCGTATCTTTGCACGCGAAAAACAGAGAGGTATTAGTTTTATGGAACCCACCCAGCTTACTGCCATATCCCCGATAGACGGCCGCTACCGTGAGAAAACGGACTCTTTAGCCGCCTATTTTTCGGAATACGCCTTGATAAAGTATCGCGTCCGCGTGGAGGTTGAATATTTCATCGCCTTATGCGAACTGCCCCTACCGCAGTTGGAGGGTTGCCACGTAAACTATGAGACTCTGCGCGACATCTATCGCAACTTTACGGAGCAGGATGCCCGACGCGTGAAGGACATCGAAAAGGTGACGAACCACGACGTGAAGGCTGTCGAGTACTTCCTGAAGGAGAAGTTTGACGAATTGTCCATTGTCCATTCTTCGACAAGCGAAGCGTCTCCTACGTCGCCGAGCGGTCCATTGTCCATTGTTAAGGAATTCATCCACTTTGGCTTGACCTCGCAGGACATCAACAACACCAGCGTGCCCCTCTCGCTGAAGGAGGCACTGGAGGAGGTCTATTATCCCGCACTGGAGGAACTCGTCGCCCAATTGGAGGCATACGCAGAGGAGTGGAAAGACATACCCATGCTGGCTAAGACCCACGGACAGCCTGCCAGCCCCACCCGTCTGGGCAAGGAAATCCGCGTTTTCGCCTATCGCCTGCGTCGGCAGACGAAGATGCTCAAGGCCTGCCCCCTGACGGCCAAGTTCGGCGGCGCCACGGGCAACTTCAATGCCCACCACGTGGCCTACCCCGCCATCGACTGGCGGGCGTTCGGCAATCGCTTCGTGACCGAACGCCTGGGACTGGAACGCGAGGAATACACCACGCAAATCAGCAACTACGACTGTCTGGCAGCCGTCTTCGACGCCCTGCGACGTGTGAACACCATCATCATCGACCTCGACCGCGACCTGTGGCAGTACATCTCCATGGAGTATTTCCGCCAGAAGGTGAAGGCCGGGGAGGTAGGCTCCAGTGCCATGCCCCACAAGGTTAACCCCATCGACTTTGAAAACTCGGAGGGCAACCTCGGCGTGGCCAATGCCCTGCTTTCGCACCTCAGCGAGAAACTGCCCATCAGTCGCCTGCAGCGCGACCTGACGGACTCCACCGTGCTGCGCAACATCGGCGTGCCCATAGGGCATACGCTCATTGCCCTGCAGAGCACACTCAAGGGGCTGCGCAAACTGGTGCTGAACGAAGAGGCCATCCGTCGAGACCTCGACAACCAGTGGGCCGTATGTGCCGAAGCCATACAGACCATCCTGCGACGCGAGGGCTATCCGAAACCCTACGAAACGCTAAAGGCACTGACCCGCACGGGCAAAGGCATCAGCCAAGAGACAATCAAAGAATTCATTGAAACACTAAATGTCAGCGAAAGTGTCCGGGAAGAGCTGAGACAGTTGTCTCCCCACACATATACTGGCATGTGATTACTAAAACATCCAATTATTTAATTATTAAATCATCATTATGATTACAGAAGACGAACGTTGGAAAGAGCAATTTTCCGACGAGAAGGGAGAAGGCCGGGATGGCTATCGTCCCTACAACAGAGAATCATCAAGGAGCTTCGGCAACAACGCCGAGGGCGGTCGCACAAAGCGTCCACGCATTCAACGCAGTGCAAACTATGAGCCCGCCCGCCCCTACAACCGTGAAGGCGGATATAATCGCGAGGGCGGCCATGGTCAAAACCATGAAGGCGGCTATCGTCCTCGTCGCGAGGGTGGCTACGGCCAGCAGCACGAAGGCGGATTCCAACGTCAAGGAGGTTATAATCGCGAGGGAGGCTATCAGCGTCGCGAAGGTGGATACAACCACGAGGGAGGCTATCAGCATCGCGAAGGCGGATACAACCACGAGGGCGGATACCAGCGTCGCGAAGGCGGATACAACCGTCAGGGAGGCTACGGTCAGCGTCGCGAGGGCGGATACAACCGGCAGGGCGGCTACGGTCAGCGTCGTGAGGGCGGATACAACCGTCAGGGCGGCTACGGTCAGCGCCGCGAGGGCGGATATAATCGCCAGCGCACGGCCGACTACAATCCGCACGCCAAGTACAGCATGAAGAAGCAAATCGAGTATAAGGAGCAGCACTACGACCCCAACGAACCGATTCGACTGAACAAGTTCCTGGCCAACTCGGGTGTGTGCAGCCGTCGCGAGGCCGACGACTTCATCCAGGCTGGCGTAGTCCGCGTCAACGGTCAGGTAGTGACCGAACTCGGCACGAAGGTCATGCGCACCGACTCTGTGCTCTTCCACGACCAGCTCATCACGCCCGAGAAGAAGGTATACGTCCTGCTCAACAAGCCCAAGGACACCGTAACCACGAGCGACGACCCCCAGAACCGCAAGACGGTGATGGACCTCGTGAAGGACGCTTGCAAGGAACGCATCTACCCCGTAGGCCGTCTCGACCGCAACACGACGGGTGTGCTGTTGCTCACCAACGACGGCGAGCTGGCCTCGAAACTGACACATCCGCAGTACAAGAAAAAGAAGATTTACCACGTCTTCCTCGACAAGAACGTGACAGCGGCCGACATGCACCAAATCGCCGAGGGCATAGAACTGGAGGACGGAACCATCAAGGCCGATGCCATCGAGTATGCCGACGAGAAGGACAAGAAGCAGGTGGGCATCGAGATACACTCGGGGCGCAACCGCATCGTGCGCCGCATTTTCGAACATCTGGGCTACAAGGTCACGAAGCTCGACCGCGTCTACTTTGCCGGCCTGACCAAGAAGAACGTGCGCCGCGGCGACTGGCGCTTCCTCACCGAAGCCGAGGTCAACATGCTCCACACAGGAATGTTTGAATAGGGAGACCACCCCAGCCCTCCCTTGTAGGGAGGGGGTAGTCACTATTATTATGATAAAGTAAGAAAAATAAATAGCAAAAGTAACCACTCTCCCCCCTACAAGGGAGGGGCAGGGGGGTGGGTCGATAATACTATGAAACGTACAAAAGTAATTGATGCGCTGAAGCGGACAGACTTCGGCAGCGAGATAACAGTAATGGGGTGGGTGCGCTCAAAGCGCGGCTCGAAGGGCATATTCTTCATTGCCCTCAACGACGGCTCCACCATCAAGAACATACAGATAGTAGGCGAAGACCAGAACTTCGACGAAGAGACGGTGAAACTCATCACCACGGGAGCCTGCCTCCGCGTCGTGGGCACCCTCGTGGAGAGCCCCGCCGCAGGGCAAGCCAGTGAGGTGCAGGCACGCCAGATAGAGGTACTGGGCACGTGCGACAACACCTACCCCCTGCAGAAGAAAGGCGCCTCGTGGGAATACCTGCGCACCGTGGCACACATGCGCCCACGCACCAACACCTTCGGCGCCGTGCTGCGCATACGCCACAACATGGCCATGGCCATCCACACCTACTTCCACCAGCACGGCTTCTTCTACTTCCACACGCCGCTCATCACCGCCAGCGACTGCGAGGGAGCCGGTAACATGTTCCAGGTGACCACCAAGAACCTCTACGACCTGCGCCGCGACGACGAGGGCAAGATTGACTACAGCGACGACTTCTTTGGCCAGCAAGTGGCACTCACCGTCAGCGGACAGCTTGAAGGCGAACTCGGAGCCACCGCCCTCGGCCAAATCTACACCTTCGGCCCCACCTTCCGTGCCGAAAACTCCAACACGCCGCGCCACCTGGCCGAGTTCTGGATGATAGAGCCCGAAATGGCCTTCTACGACAAGCAGGACCTTATGGACCTCGAAGAGGACTTCATCAAGTACTGCGTCCGCTGGGCCTTGGACAACTGCCGCGACGACCTGGAGTTCCTCAACAAGATGGTGGACAAGACCCTTCTGGAGCGCCTCGAAGGCGTGCTGAAGGAATCCTTCGTACGCCTGCCCTACACCGAGGGCATCGAGATACTGCAGCAGGCCATCAAGGACGGCAAGAAGTTCGAGTTCCCCTGCGAGTGGGGCGACGACCTGGCCTCCGAACACGAGCGCTACCTCGTCGAGGAGCACTTCAAGAAGCCCGTCATCATGACCGACTATCCGAAGGAAATCAAGGCCTTCTACATGAAGCTCAACGACGACGGACGCACCATGCAGGGCACCGACGTGCTCTTCCCCCAGATAGGCGAAATCATCGGCGGCTCCGTGCGCGAGGAGAACTACGACAAGCTGATGGCAGAGATTAACCGCCGCGGCATGGAGACCGAGAAGCTGGAGTGGTACCTCGACACACGTCGCTGGGGCTCTTGCCCCCACGCCGGCTTCGGCCTCGGCTTCGAGCGCCTTATCCTCTTCGTCACCGGCATGCAGAACATCCGCGACGTCATCCCCTTCCCCCGCACACCCAAGAACTGCGAGTTTTAGGCGAGGGCGACAGCCGATTACCATAAAAAAGAGACGTGTGCTGCATTCGGCACACGTCTCTCTATTTATATCGGGGCAAAGGTCACTTCACCAAGGCGAAATTCAGTTGTTTGCGCTCCAGATTCGCAGAGGCTATTTTGATACGCACCTCGTCACCCAGCGAGTAGCGATTATGGTAGCGGCGTCCCCACAAACAATAGTTGCGCTCGTCGAACTCATAGTAGTCGTCATCCAAATCGCGCAGGGGGACAAATCCCTCGCACTTGTTTTCGTTGATTTCCACATAGAGACCATACTCCGTCACGCCCGAGATGGTACCGTCATACTCCTGCCCGATGCGGTCCTGCATGAACTCCACCTCTTTATACTTGATGCTGGCGCGCTCGGCCAATGCAGCGGTCTGCTCCATGGCACTGGCGTGTTCACACTGTTCCTCCCACTTGCTCTTCATCACACTGCGACCACCCTCGGCGTAACGATAAAGCAGGCGATGAACCATGAGGTCGGGATAACGACGGATGGGGCTGGTGAAATGGGTGTAGTAGTCGAATGCCAAGCCATAGTGCCCGATGTTCTCCGTGCTGTACTTGGCTTTCATCATGGCGCGTAGCGTCACCATCTCTATCAGATTCTGTGCCTTGGTCTTCTTGGCCTCATGCAACATCTTGTTGATGCTCTGACTGACGGCCGAGGTCGACCCTGTAGGTTTCAGCCTTAGCCCGAACTTCACCACGAACTCCGAGAGCTTCATCAGTTTCTCCTGGTCGGGTTGGTCGTGGATACGGTAGACAAACACCTTCGGTGTCTTGTTCTTCCCGACCTTGCCGATACTCTCTGCCACGGTGCGATTGGCCAGCAGCATAAATTCCTCCACCAACTTATTGGCATCCTTGGCCACCTTGAAGTAGACCCCCAGAGGTTTGCCCTCTGCATCAATGTCGAAGCGCGTTTCCTGACGGTCGAAATCAACGGCACCGTTCTGGAACCTGCGCTGGCGCAGGTGCTTGGCCATGCGATTGAGCGTGATGAGTTCTGTGGCAAAGTGCTCCGCCGGCTCATATTCCGGTCGCTCCGGGTCGACATGGTCACCAGGATTGTCATAGTCCTCTGGACTGGCCTCGCCGTGGGCCTCCAAAACCTGCTGCACTTCTTCGTAGATGAACCGACGGTTGCTCCGAGTGACGGTCTTGGCCAGGTGCCAGTCTTTCACCACAGCCTGTTCGTCCATAAGGAAAATGACGCTATAGGTCAGTTTGTCCTCATCGGGACGCAGGGAACAGATGTTGTTGCACAAACGTTCGGGCAACATGGGAATGGTACGGTCCACAAGATAGACACTCGTGCCGCGCTTCTGCGCTTCGCGGTCGATGATGCTCCCCTCTGTGACGTAGTGCGACACGTCGGCAATGTGGACACCGACCTCCCACATACGGGTGCTCACCTTGCGGATGGAGATGGCATCGTCGAAGTCCTTGGCATCACGCGGGTCGATAGTGAAGGTCATCACGTCGCGCATGTCCTCACGCCGGCGGATTTCCTCTTCAGGTATCTGGTCGGAAATGCGGTTGGCCGCATCCTCCACCTGCTGAGGGTACTTATATGGCAAGCCAAATTCAGCCAGAATGGCATGCATCTCCGTCTCATTCTCTCCCGACTGCCCCAACACCTCAACAACTCGCCCAATGGGGTTCTTGGCATGGCTGGGCCACTCCACAATCTTGACAATCACCTTGTCACCATTCTTCGCACCACGAAGATTATGGCGGGGGATGAGGATGTCATTGGCCAGCGTGCGGTCTTCGGTCAAGAGGAAAGCCAAGTCGCGGCTCACTTCCACCCGGCCTACGAATTGCCGGTCTGCCCGTTTCACGATTTCCGTCACTTGCCCCTCACGCACATGGTTTCGCCGCCGGGCCATCATCGAAACCTTGACCCGGTCGCCGTCCATGGCATGGAGCGAATTGCGCTCGGCAATCAGGATGGGCTGCCCGCCTTCGTCAGGGGTAAACGTATTCTTGCCGTTAGCCTTACGGTTGAAGATTCCTTCCAGGCGTTGGCTTTGCAGCTTCAACCCGTAGGTGTAACGAGGCTTCTCCGCAATGATGTCTTCTTGCAGCAAGTCGTCCAAGACTTCCATACAAAGCATTTTGGACGGGTGAGTGTCCAGATTCAGGATTCGGAAGATGTCTTTCAGTTCATACTTCTCCGTGGGGTGACAGCCAAAGAGACTCTCCAACATGGCCGTCATCTGCTTGCGCGTGATGCGCTTTGCTGTTTTGTTCTTTCCTTTGCTCATAATCCTTACATAATTACGAAATATGACTTACGATAGGCAAAGATAACGAAAACTTTTGTAACTTTGCAAATAATTACGAATTAAGCACCATGAATTGTGAATTAAAGACCATTCTCGTCACGGGAGCCTCGGGCTTCATCGGCAGTTTTATATGCAGCGAGGGACTGGAGCGAGGTTTTGACGTCTGGGCCGGCATGCGCCGCACCAGCAGTAGCCAATACCTGAAGGACGCACGCCTGCGATTTGCCCAACTCGACCTGGGCGACTACGACAGGCTCTGCCAACAGTTGCGAGACTACAAGCAGCAGATGGGCGGACACGGGTGGGACTATATCATCCACGCCGCAGGAGCCACAAAGAGCCTCCGCCGTGAGGGATTCTTCAAGACCAACACCGAAGGTACGAAGAACCTTGTACGTGCCCTCATGGCCGAGGATATGGTGCCTCAGCGTTTCGTGTTTGTGTCGTCGCTCAGCATCTTCGGCGCCATACGCGAACAGCCCTATCCCTACCGTCCCATCCTGACGACCGACACGCCCGTGCCCAATACGGCCTACGGCGAAAGCAAGTGGCAGGCAGAACAGTTTCTGGAAGAGGTGAAGCGGGAAAGAGGACTCGACCGCGAACAGGGAGGTTTCCCCTATGTCATACTGCGCCCTACGGGGGTCTATGGTCCGCGTGAGCGCGACTACTTCCTGATGGCACAAAGCATCAAGCAGCACGTGGACTTTGCCGTGGGCTACCGGCCTCAGGACATCACGTTTGTCTATGTCGATGACGTGGTGCAGGCCGCATTCCTGGCTCTTACGGCTGACGAGGCCTTGGGCAAAGGCTACTTCCTGTCTGACGGAGAGGTCTATGACAGCCGCCGTTTCAGCGACCTCCTGCAAAAGGAACTGGGTGACCCTTGGGTGCTCCACATCAAGGCTCCTCTTTGGTTCCTGCGTCTTGTCTGCGCCGTCAGCGGTACCGTTAATGGTTGGTTGGGAAAACTGACGACTCTCAATCTTGACAAGTACCATATTCTCAGCCAACGCAACTGGCAGTGCGACATCGAACCCACCCGCCGCGACCTGGGCTACGAGCCCAAGGTGAAACTTGAGGAGGGTGTCCGTCGCTCCGTCCAATGGTATAAACAGGAAGGATGGCTATAGAGGCTCCCGGTTATCCGGCAATACAAGAAAAGGCACCCAACAAATGGTTGAGTGCCTTTTATCTGTATCTACTGAAAGAAAATATGCTGGAAGGAAAATTTATTTCTTCTTTTGGAATATGGCACCGAGATTAGCCACAATACCATAGGCTTCGTTGCCATTGGCAATGAAGGGACCGCCAGAGACGGCATCGACATGCCAGTTTTCTTCGTCAAGCGTCCTCCAGTCATCGCACTCCAGCGTCTGCGGATTCATGCGTCCCCAAAGTTCGCCATATCCAGTATGCTCTTCACGAGAGGTATAGGCAGCCGATACGTTGAGGTAGAGCAGTCCACCAGAATAGGTATATGTGCCCACATATCTCTCACCCCACGGGGTAATGATGAGTTCAAATCTGTTGCCGTCTATCTTGATGGCCGTACGGATGATGGTTTCGTCTCCGAATTCTTCATACCAGCACCAAAAGCCCTGGATGTCATTAGAGGTGACATTTACCTTTTTCCCCTGCTTGAATAACATCATGCCAAACATTTCCGTTTCATCGTCTCCATTCTTGAAGACCTGTTTCAGCACCAAGACGGACTTATCATAAAGCAGGTTCTGAACGGACTTGTACTCAGTCCCATCCCACGTGAAAGACACAACGCCGTCCTTTACAAGGTAACTGCCTTGAAATTCGACTTCACCATTCCTTTTGAATGTCACCTGGTCGCGAGTGAAGGTGGCAATATAGTTTTCTTCTGAGTTGCCGATGTTCCATGTTCCAACCAGATCTTCCACTGTAGTAGTAGAGGTCTTCACAGGACCATCCTTCGTTTCTTCGTCATCGTCGCCACAGGCCGACAACGTGAATGCTGCAATGAAAAGGCTTGCAAGAAGCCAAAGATTCCATTTTCTCATAAGTACATGAATTTAGATTATTAGATTAAATTGTCATGTACAAAAGTACACAAAAAATCTATAAGGGCAAACATTTTTACCTAAAATGACTCCGCATACTAAGAAAATACACCATTATCCGCTCATCGGGGCATGATATCACGTAAGGGAACTCACGTTTCGGAATTACATCACCTATTATTCTGTCTCGAGGCTTGTCTCGGGGTTACGCAGTCCTGTGGCGTTCGTCAGAAATGCCTTTGCTGTTCCGAAGCGCAAATTCAGGTCAAGGCGTACCGGGATGTGATTCATATCGTCTGTGATATAGAAGGTTACTATTTCCTTTTCCTTACCCTTGCTGTTTTTCTCGAGGTAAGAGAAGACGAGGCAGCGATAGGTTTTCTTATTCTTCCCTTCAGTCTTGAATTTCTTTATACCTCTATATATAAGAGTCTCTGTCTTCACCTTGTTCCCGTCGGCAAACTGGAAGGGGATGCGCTGACCCACAGTAAAGTCACTGGCCTTATAGGAACGGCAACGCATGACCATCGACACCATGTCATGGACACAGCCCGACACGGAATTGTCGTCAATGGAAACAGAGCCGTTTCCATGCAAATAGTACTGGTGGAGGTTCGTTTTCCCTCCGGCATAAGTATAGGTAATCTCATTCAGGCGGTACTTTCCTCCTTCGGAGGCTCCCTTACGATAATAGAGAGGCACAATCTGGGTCGTATAGATAGCCCGCAAAGTGTCACGCATCATGAAGAAGCGGTCTATGTGCTTCGACGTGACGGTAATGAGGTCGGTCTGGAATGCAGATTTCCCTTTGTAGGAAGCCAGGCGCGTGGTCATGGAAGCCGTACCAGCCTTTTTCCAGATAAACTTCCAGTTAAAATACAACTTATATTCCAGGCGCTCACCACTCTGGAACGCCGTGTTCTCTACGGGGCACTGGGCATAGAGCGAGGAAATTTGCGGAGTGAAATGGAAAAATCGGGCCACACAGAATAGCAGAAGTATGAATAGTCTCTTGTCCATGGTCGTATGCCGTTTGTTTAGATATATGACGAATTATCTCACAAAATGTTTAATTCCGTTCATCGCTTTCTTCTCTTCCTCGCGTTGCCAGTTCTTGTCCTTGACGGTCTTTTCCTTGTCAGCCTTTTGCTTGGTTATGGCCTTGGGTTTCTGCTTAGTCATGTCTATGGAACGGAAGTTCCAGTCTTGCTCCACCTCGAACTTAGCCCTGAGAGGTATGGGTTGGGGGAAATAGAACACCTCTTCCGGCGGAGTCATGGTAGCGTACTCGCCCGTGTCCCATTTACCATTCCGGTTTCGGTCGACAATAAGACGCATGTAGTATTCACCGGGTTTCAGATAGAAGAAGTCTGCCCGGCCAGCACCATCGGCCGTCTGCTGCACGACCGGTTTGTCACTTTTGTTCAGCAATTCCACCAGATACTGAGCCGAGTCCGACGGCTCAACGCCCAAGAGATGGACAAAGATGGCTCCATACTCATCGAGCGAACGGACGCGCAGTTCGCTCTTTATGCTCTTGGCGTAATGCCCCAATACACCAAGGAATGCAAGACTGTCGGCCACAAACTGATACTTTTCCGTCGGTTCCCATTCGGCATAGAGGCGGTACTGGCGTATCTGTCCCTCTACGGGCTGGAACAGGAAGGGAGCCTCCACATAATCTGAATCCACCTTTTGGTAGAAGTGTATGTGTTCCATGTCCACCCGGGCAATGGGTTCGCTGAAGGTCAAGGTTACGTTTTGATTCGGGTCTAGAGTACCGCTTGGCTTCATCTGATAGGTCATGTAGGTGACCTCATAGGGATTCTCCTCGTTGGACACGTCACGTCCCTTTTTCAATTGTTTCTCACGCTGCTTCAGCCAATCTTCCGAGTTCTTCCGGCGTTCCTTCTCCATCTTGGCATGTGTCGTCTTGGCCACAAGTTCCAGCGCGGAATCGGTGTGCAACACATCGATGCCCAGAGAGTCTGTCTCGTAGTAGGTAAGATGGAAACTGAGGGTGTCGGGATAAGAGACCAACGTATCCGTGATCCAGTAAGTGACGGTGTCGTTCTTTGCCGACGGTTCGGGCAGCAGCACTCGGTCAGCATCAAAGCCTATACCCTCAATACGAGGCAGGGAATCCTGCGGGGCGGTAAAGTAGAGTGTGAACGATTCGGGTGTCTTGCGCTCAGTTTTCAGCAAATGCTTGTCCTGCCCCGTTTCCAGAAAGGCGCGCAGCACCAGATTGTCGGGATAATAATGAATGAAGGGCACCATACGGATTTTTTGTATCGTGCTGTCGCGCGTCCAAAGCGTGTCAGGGCGAATGTCGGGGCGGTGAGATGTGGAAATCGTGGTCGTATCGAAAGCCAGCATCTCGCTTTTCTGGCTGAACCGATAGTTTCCATCCATATCTTGCAGGGCAAAGGCCCGATAGCTGCCGGGGCGCACCCCTTTGACCGTAAACTGGCCGCTGCCATTCGTCCGAGCCACGCGGACAAGCGGCTGAGAGGTAAAGAGGGAGTCATGAAAAGCAGAGTCGGCTGCATAGAGCCCGACAAGGATTCCTTTTACGGGTTCCAGATTCTCGGCATTAAGCACCGTGCCGGCCACCTCCATGGTGTCAATGGTTTCGCCGGTACTGAAGCTATAGGTGTACTTACCCAAGGGGTTCCCTTCATTATTGTCCACAATGGCATCGCTGAAGTCTACCGTATAGGTCGTATTGGCTTGCAGCGAGTCAAAAAGGTCTATTTTCACCCGCTTCCCTACGGCACGGATATTAGGCATCTCGATTTGGGGCGGTGACACCACAACCTTCTCGCTGGCATTCTCAATCTTGATGTATTCATCGAAGAGGATGCTTATCTTCCGCTTGTCATTGGCCGTCGCTTTATTGGCGGGACTGCACTCCACCACTTTCGGGGGAGTCTCGTCATAAGGACCGCCGTCGGGACTGCCGATGCTGGCGCAAGAGGAGAGGATGAGAAGAAGAAGACCCACTCCCCTGCCCCTCCCTTGTATGGAGAGGAGTATATACTTACGCAACGTTGAAATAAGGTTCTCCATTCTTGTGGTTCTGAGTCAGCAGTGACCACTCCCCCACCCCCTACAAGGGAGGGACCGGGGAAAGGGTCTTTTGCATTATTTGTTCGATTATCTTCCGCTCGTTGCTGAGCCTCGGCACCTTGTGCTGCCCTCCCAGCTTGCCCTGACGGCGAAGCCAGTCCTCGAAGAGTCCGCGCCGGGCAGGGATGACCTCCAGGCGTTGCAGGGTAATGTTCTTGTACCGTTTTGCTTCGTAGTCGCTGTTGATGGTTTGCAGGGCACGGTCGAGGCTGTCGGCAAAGGCTTCCAGGTCCGATGGTTCACGGTTGAACTCAATGAGCCACTGGTGGCGGCACAGACCGTGCTCGTCCATGAAGACGGGGGCTGCGGTGTATTCTCGCACCTCGGCACCCGTTTCGCAGCAAGCCACTTCCAGCCCCCGTTCGGCGTTGTCCACAATGAGTTCCTCGCCAAAGGCATTGATGAAGGATTTCGTGCGCCCCGTGATGACAAACTTGTAGGGGCGCAGACTCGTGAAGCGCACGGTGTCGCCGATGAGATAGCGCCAGAGGCCACTCGACGTGGTGATGACCATGGCATAGTTCCGGTCCTTCTCCACCGCCCACAAGGGAACGACGACGGGCTGTTCCTTGCCCAGTTCGCTCACGGGGATGAATTCGTAGAACACGCCGTAGTCCACCATCAGACTCATGCTCGGGTCCGACGGGTCGTCCTGCACACCGAAGAAGCCTTCGCTGGCATTGTAGGTTTCCATGTAGTGCATGCCCGGGTTGGGGATGAGGCGACGATACTGCTCGCGGTAGGGCGTGAAGGCTACGCCGCCGTGCCAGAAGACCTCCAGATTGGGCCAGACCTCGTCGATGTGTGCCTTGCCGCTAATCTCCAAGACCCGCGTCAGCACCGACAGCATCCACGAGGGCACGCCGCTCAGGTTCGTCACATTGCGGCCGATGGATTCTTGGGCAATGCAGTCGCGCTTCTGTTCGAAGTCACTGAGCAGGGCGGTCGACTTCTTGGGGACGCGAATGAGGTTGACCAACGGGTTGATGTTCTCTATGAGGATGGCGCTGAGGTCGCCCACCAAAGAGTGCTTCAAGTTATAGTTGGGCTGATGACTTCCACCGAGGATAAGGGCCTGTCCGTCGAACAGGCGGCTCTCGGGGTTATTCCGCAGATACCAGGTCACGCAGTCTGCCCCGCCACGATAGTGCGTGTCGTGCAGCCCCTGCGGGCTGACCGGGATGAACTTGCTTTTGTCGTTCGTGGTGCCGCTCGACTTCGCATACCACTTGACCTGTCCGGGCCACAGCACATTGCTCTCGCCGTGGCGCATGCGGTCGATGTAGCCTTTCAGCGTCTCGTAGTCGTTAATGTCCGATGAGCGGGCAAAGTCGTCGTAGGATTCTATCGCATCGAAACCATGCTCCCAGCCCCAAAGCGTCTTCCGCCCTTTTTCCACGAGCCGCTCCAAGACCTTGCGCTGCAGGGTCTCTGCCTCTGTGGCATAGCGGTCAAGCGTATGCTGCCGGGGTATGAAAATCTTACGGATGAGTTGTGTCTTATTCAATTGCAATTAACTATAGGTTCTTTTAGGAATTTTATTTGAGTCTTGCGAGTGCTTCCTTGATGCGGTGCATGGCCTCCACGATGTTCTCGTCGCTGGTGGCATAACTCATGCGGAAGCACTCGGGCGAACCAAAGGCATCGCCGCCTACCGTGGCCACATGGCCCACTTCCAGCAGGTACATGGCCAGGTCGCTGCTTGTCTGGATGAGGCGGTCGCCATCGCGCTTTCCGAAGTAACTGCTGCATTTGGGGAACAGGTAGAAGGCCCCCTGCGGTTCGTTCACTTCCAGTCCGGGAATCTCACGGGCAAGGCTAACGATGAGGTCGCGCCGGCGCTCAAAGGCCTGACGCATTTCTTCCACACACTCCTGTGGGCCTGAGAATGCAGTCTCGGCGGCCTTCTGGCTGACGCTGCACGGACCGCTGGTGTACTGGCCTTGCAACTTATTGCAGCCCTTCACAATCCACTGCGGGGCGGCAATGAAGCCGATGCGCCAGCCCGTCATGGCGTATGCCTTGCTGACACCGTTGATGAGAACCACGCGCTCCTTCAGTTCGGGGAACTGGGCCATGGAAGCATGTTCGCCAATGTAGTTGATGTGCTCGTAGATTTCGTCGGCCAGCACGATGACACGCTCGTGGCGCATCAGCACTTCCTTCAGCCCTTCCAGTTCCTTACGGCTGTACACGGCTCCCGTGGGATTGCTGGGCGAGCAGAGTATGAGGGCACGAGTCTTGGGTGTGATGGCGGCCTCCAACTGCCCGGGCGTAATCTTGAAGTCCTGTTCAATGCCAGCCTCCACGACCACGGGCTTGCCGTCTGCCAGCAACACCATCTGTGGGTAGCTGACCCAATAGGGAGCGGGAATGATGACTTCGTCGCCCTCATCCACGAGTGCCATGAGGACGTTGCAGACGCTTTGCTTGGCCCCGTTGGAGCAAAGGATTTGGTCGGGCGTGTAGTCCACTTGGTTCTCGCGCTTCAGTTTCTCCACGATGGCCTGGCGCAGACCGGGATAGCCCGGTACGGGAGAGTAGCGGCTCCAGTTATCGCGGACGGCCTGGATGGCGGCTTCCTTGATGTGTTCGGGCGTGTTGAAGTCGGGTTCGCCTACACTCATATTGATGATGTCGATGCCCTGCGCCTTCAGTTCGCTGCTGCGCTGGCTCATGGCCAGTGTGGCACTGGGCGACAGTCGATTCAGCCTTGCAGATAATAGCGTTTCCATACTTTCAATTTTCAATTTTCAATCTTCAATCTTCAATCTTCAATTTTCAACTTTCAACTAACTCACAGCTTGTGCCCCATGCGGTTCTTCTTGGTTTCCAGATAGCGGCGGTTGTATTCGTTAGGCTCAATGACGATGGGCACGTTCTCCACGATTTCCAGTCCATAGCCTTCCAGGCCCACACGCTTCACGGGGTTGTTGGTGATGAGGCGAATCTTGCTCACGCCGAGGCTGCGCAGAATCTGTGCCCCCACGCCGTAGTCGCGCTCGTCGGGTTGGAAGCCGAGGTGTATGTTGGCGTCCACCGTGTCGTCGCCCTGCTCCTGAAGTTTGTAGGCAGCAATCTTGTTCATCAGTCCGATGCCGCGCCCTTCCTGGTTCAGGTAGACAACCACACCCTTGCCTTCCTTCTCAATGAGTTCCATGGCCTTGTGCAGCTGTTCGCCGCAGTCGCAACGACGACTGCCGAAGAAGTCGCCCGTCATACAACTGGAGTGCATACGCACCAGTATGGGTTCGTCCTCGCGCCACTCGCCTTTGAACAGGGCCACGTGCTCCAGGCCGTTGCTTTTCTGGCGGAAGGGGATGATGCGGAAGTGGCCGTGCTCGGTGGGCATGTCTGCCTCCACGCCTTTCTCCACCAACGACTCGCGCTGCAGCCGGTAAGAGATGAGGTCGCGGATGGTGATGATGCGCATGTTGTGCTTCTTGGCCACCTCCTGCAGCTGCGGCATACGGGCCATGGTGCCGTCCTCGTTCAAGATTTCGATGAGTGCCGAGGCGGGTTGCAGACCGGCCAGTCGGGCCAGGTCAATGGCAGCCTCCGTGTGCCCGGCACGGCGCAGCACGCCCTTGTCCTGGGCGTAGAGCGGATTGATGTGTCCGGGCCTTCCGAAGTCCTCGGGCTTGCGGTTGGGGTCAGCGAGGGCGCGGATAGTGGCCGCGCGGTCGTGGACACTGACCCCCGTGGTGCACCCCTCCAGGAGGTCGACGGTGACGGTGAATGGTGTGCCCAGCATCGAGGTGTTCTCCTCCACCTGATGCGGCAAGCGCAGTTCGGCAGCCCGGCTGATGGTAATGGGGGCGCAAAGCACGCCGCGACCGTTCTGCAGCATGAAGTTCACTTTCTCCGGCGTGATGGTTTCGGCGGCTGTGATGAAGTCACCCTCATTCTCGCGGTCTTCGTCGTCCACCACGATGACGAACTTGCCTTGTCGGAAATCTTCGATGGCCAGTTCTATATTCTTAAGATTCTCATTCATTGGCATTCAAAAACTTAGTTTCTATACGTTCTATCAGGTTCTTTGCAGTTTGTTGTATTAGGGTCATGTCATGAAGCAACCGCAACCGGTAGCGCCAGATGCGGAAAAAGAAGAACACTCCCACGGGAAACACGATACCTGCCACCATGTTCCAGCGGGCATTGCGGAAGGGGCGCGTATGGGCATCGGGCACCAGCACGGGCAGTTCGTTCAGCATCAGCACCAGCCGCGCATCACTGCTGTTATGCAGTTCCTCGATGAGGTTTTCCATTCGGTCGTTGATGCCAATGACCGCCGTGTCCTCCTCGTATTCGAAGAAGATGCGCTTGTAGCGGGGAATGCGCACCAAATGGTGCTGTTCTACATATTGCTGACAGTCGGCTTGCAGTGCCCTCAGTTCCTCGGTCAGCCGTGGATAGTCGGGATCCCGGATGATGACCTCCTTGCGATTCAGCTTGCGTGACTCGCGCAGGCCGAGCAGCCGCATGAAGAACATGCGATAGCCGTCGATGTTGAACACAGCTGAATCGTTGTTCGACTTGTAGGTCAGGAATGCACCGATGGGAGCCAGGACCATGCTGCTAAGCCATACGCCGAAGGGTATGTACCAGACGCCCGTCTTTGCCATCTTTTCGCCACTGACATTCACGATGTAGTAGAAGATGAAGATGCTGACGCTGATGATGACCGGCATACCCAGCCCCCCCTTGCGTATGATGGCACCGAGCGGCGCACCGATGAAGAAGAATATCAGGCAAGCCAGCGAATAGGTGAACTTCTTATGCTGCTCGACATAGTGGAGGCGTAGCATGCGGTTGTCCTCGTCCGAGATAAGGGAACGGAAGTCGTATTCGGCTATCAGCTGGCGCACTTTGGTGGTGGCAGTGCGGAAGGTGGCTTGCATCTGTTCCTGGTTCAGGCCTCTATACAACGAATCGAAAGGTTGCGTAGTTTCCACTTTTGCCACGGTCTGGGCAGAATCCTTCCGCCCGGGCCGCAAGGTGCGTTCCATCACGCCTTTGTGCTCCATGTCATAGAGGGCGTGTCCCACGCTGTCAATACGATGCACAAGCGAATCGATGCCGAAACGAATGCTGCTCAGGTCTTTAGTCGCGGCATTCCCGGCAAAAAGCGAGGCATCCATTACGTTGAAGTTTCCATCAAAGGCTATCAAATCCACCTCGTGGGCAAACGTCTCACGCATATAGGGCACCTCGGCCTTCATCATATTGGCCGAACGTGCATCCATGTTGCGGAACCGTTCTCCGTTGTAGAGAGTCAGCATCAGGTGCATCTTGTCTTCCGTACTTTGCAGCCGGGCCGAATCAGCCAGCACAATCTGGGTATCCTCCTGTGCATTGACGTTGCTGTATATCATCACGCCATAGAGCATACCCGTCCGGGGGTCTTTGCGCTCCACGAAGATGTTGTACCCGGGAATTTCTCCATAGAACACCCCTTCCGGGATATCCAGTTCCGGCGACTTCTGCTTCATTGACCACACTAGGGCAGCCAACTTCTTGGTGGCTTCGGGACCGATGTTGTTCTGGAAATAGAAACTGGCAAAGCTCAGCACTATGGTCAGGAGGACCAGGGGCTGCAATATGCGCAACAGAGGAATGCCGGCGGCTTTCATGGCCAGAAGTTCCAGTTTCTCGCCCATGTTTCCGAACGTAATCAGCGAGGCCAGCAAGACACCGGGAGGAAGGGCCGCAGGCACAAAATTGAGTGCCATGTACCAGAAGAACTTCGCCAGCACCTCCACCGACAGGCCCTTGCCTATCAGTTCGTCGATGTAGCGCCACGTGTACTGCATCATGAAAACGAACAGGCAGATGAAGAACGTGGCTGCAAAAAGTTGCAGAAATGCCTTCAGGGTAAACAAGTCCAGTCGTTTTATGAATCTCATGCGCGTGCGTACCTAATCAATTCGGAGTGCAAAGGTAAGCATAAAATGGGAATAGACGATACTTTTAAGTGTTAATAATAAAAAAAAGATGGTTTTTCTTTGCAGATTCAGATTTTCTGCCTACCTTTGCACCCGCAAACGAAAGGATGGCGGGATAGCTCAGCTGGTTAGAGCGTCGGATTCATAATCCGAAGGTCAAGGGTTCAAGTCCCTTTCCCGCTACCACCAAACGCCCCTCGCAGGTTGAAGACTTGCGAGGGGCGTTTGTTCAATTAATACCACCCTCATACGCCTGCCCTATATGCCGAGACAGCGAGGCTTACTTGCTTATGCTTATTCCATGCGCATGGGATGATTAAACCATGCGCACCGTTTAATTAAACCATGCGCATGGAATAAGCGTAAGGACATAAC
>JAFTEX010000079.1 GCA_017453445.1 Bacteroidaceae bacterium | reverse complement strand
TTTCGTGCCCCATGTGGCATAGCCCACACGACTCTGCTTGGGTGTCAGCGGTTTGCTGACTTTGTCTTTGTAGGGGTCGGTCTGAGTGACTTTCAGCACCTGGGTGCCTAAGTGCTGCGGCATGAGTTGCTGCACGTAGTAACTGGGTGTGCCCATGACGCGGCTGCTGCTGAAGCGTATCATGTCGGGGCGCCAGCGGGCGTCGTTTTCGTTCACGAAGATGGGTGCGTAGGATGCCAGTTCCACCACGTCGGAGTTGTTCTCCATGCCCATCATATAGACTGCCTCTCCCAGGGCGGCGTTCATGTTGCCCAGATTTCCGTAGCCATTTGTCACGGCATACTCGCCCACATATACCTTCGGGCCTTGACGGTCGTAGGTGTCATATTTGTGGAATGCTGCGGCAAACCAGTCTGGGGAGCGGTAGTAGTGTTCGTCAAGCAAATCTACGGGCAACTTGCTGTTCCATTTCGGATTGTCGTCGCCCCATGCCACCACGTTGCCGATGATTTTCATGTTGGGGTATTTGGCACGGATGGCTTTGTAGAACTGCTCATAGCGCTCGTAGTAGTGGTCGCTCTGCTGACGGGTGTCGGGCTGGTTGTTTTCGTTGCCCACCTCCAGATATTCCAGTCCGAAAGGTTCGGGATGCCCATTCTTGGCGCGCATGGCACCATATTTGGATGTGACGGGACCGTTGGCATATTCGATGGCATTCATGCACTCGTCAATCCAGGGCTGGATGCTGTCGTAGGGTGTCATGCCGCCATGCCACAGACCCACGTTGACCACATAGAGCGGCTTGGCGCCCAAGTCCTCTGCCAACTGCAGATATTCGTGATAGCCCAGCCCGTCAGAGGTGCGGTAGCCCCAGTTCACGTTCCAGTGTCCCTCACGCTCTTCAATCGACCCGATGGTGCGTTCCCAGCGGAAAGCGTTGTCAGGACTCTCCTGCCCCTCCACAAAGCAGCCTCCGGGGAAGCGCATGAACTTCGGGTGCATCTGCCACAACATGTTGGCCAAATCGGGACGCATGCCGTTCTCACGGTTCTTGAACGTCGGAGGGAAAAGGCTCACCATGTCAAGTTGCACCTGTCCCACGCCGTCGAAAATCAGGGCGAACTGTGCTTTCGGGTCGTTGTCGTTGGCAGTGAACGTGGTTTCGTACTTCGTCCAGCCTTTTGCCTTGGCAGAGGGAAATCCGCCCACCACCGTCTCGGCATAGGTCTGTGAGCCGTCCTGTGAGCAGAGGGCAGCCTTCACGCTTCCCTTATATTTCAGCGTCTTGGCCCAGAAGGTCAGTCGGTAACTGCGTCCCTGCACGGCATTGATGCCCCAATAGCCCTCGTTCACCAGGCTGACGGGTGCTGCGGAAGAGGCATTGACCGTCAGTTCAAGGGCGTTGTGCTGCACATCGTTGAGCAAAGGCGTCTGTTTCGAGGGCTGTATGAGCCTTGCCGCCAGCCGTGAGGGGGATGCTGCGAGTGTCGTCCAACCTTGCATGTCGGCTGGTGCGCCATAGCGTGGGCCGTCCTCGAAGGAGCGGTTGCGTATCAATTCTGCATAGATGCCGCCGTCGGCAGCGTGGTTGATGTCCTCGTAGAAGATGCCGTAGAGCATGGGACTCACCTTCGGTCCGCGCTGCTGGGTGTCGATGTCAATAGTCACTTGTGCATGGACTGCTGCCGCAAAGAGGGCACAACAGGCCATGAGAAGAGTTTTTTTGCAATTCATATATTCTTGGGTTTTGGTTATTTTTTCTTGAAATCCGTCACACTTCATCGCTAACTTTTTGCAAAAGTACAAAAAAATCCGTAAGGAAGAAGCCTTCTCGCCTATATTTTCGTAACTTTGCACTCAAAACGGACAACAATATGGCAACAGAAAACACATTATTGGAGAAACTGGAGGGGTTGGTGCCTCGGTTTGAGGAGGTCTCGACCCTCATCACCGACCCGAACGTGATTGCCGACCAAAAGCGGTATGTGCAGTTGACGAAAGAATATAAGAACCTGGAGGACATCATGAAGGCCCGACAGGAATACATCAATGCCACCAAGGGACTGGAGGAGGCGAAGGAACTGCTCGCTTTGGAGGATGACCCCGAGATGAAGGAGATGGCGCGCGAGGAAATCGCCACCAACGAGAAGCGCATCCCGGAACTGGAGGAGGAAATCAAACTCCTGCTCATCCCTGCCGACCCAGAGGACAGCAAGAACGTGACGCTGGAAATCCGTGGCGGAACGGGTGGCGACGAGGCGGCTCTCTTTGCTGGCGACTTGTTCAGGATGTATTCGAAATACTGCGAAATGAAAGGCTGGCACCTCACCGTGTCTTCCTTCTCCGAGGGTGCCGTGGGTGGTTACAAGGAAATCATCTGTAGTGTAACGGGCGAGAACGTGTATGGCACCATGAAGTATGAGTCGGGTGTGCATCGTGTGCAGCGTGTGCCTGTCACCGAAACGCAGGGTCGTGTGCATACTTCAGCAGCCACCGTGGCCGTATTGCCCGAAGCCGAACCCTTCGACGTGCAGATTAACGAGGGTGAAATCAAGTGGGACACCTTCCGATCCTCGGGTGCTGGCGGTCAGAAAGTGAACAAGGTGGAGTCGGGTGTGCGTGCCCGCTATATGTGGACCAACCCAAACACGGGCGAGAAGGAGGAAATCCTTGTGGAATGTACGGAAACCCGCGACCAGCCGAAGAACAAGGAACGTGCCCTTGCCCGATTGCGCACCTACATCTACGACCGTGAGCATCAGAAGTACATCGACGACATTGCCTCGCGCCGCAAGACCATGGTCTCCACCGGAGACCGCTCGGCCAAAATCCGCACCT
>JAFTEX010000078.1 GCA_017453445.1 Bacteroidaceae bacterium | reverse complement strand
GTTTAATGCGCGTGGCAATTATCAGATGGTAAAATTATTTGTAAAATATGGTGCTGATGCATACAATAAAAATAAAGCCAGTCGATCACCTATTGATTTTGCAGAACAAATTGAAGATTCTGATATGGTAAAAATTCTTTTGAATGAAGGATAATCAGTGAACACTAATTCCCGACTATAAGCAGGCTTATCGTGCTATCATGATGTTCAAGGATGAATTCCAGCTCGACTTTATCAATGTGGAAGAACTGGGGATGCGCGAAGAGGAAGTGGACGGAAGGGTCATTGAAAACAATATTGTCATGAAATTAGTTCCAGCTATATTCTCTAAATCAGAGGGGTCGGTTCTTCTGATTATAACGCAGATTAACACAGATATAAAACGAATTGGAGATTAGTTTTTATACTTAAAGATTTTTATTCTATGGTTTGGCATGAAATTGTAAAATATAGTCCTCAAAAATATAATAGAAATGGAGTATATACAGCAGATGAATGGACAAGTAGAGATGATATAGGAAAATATTTTGATGGCAAGTTATTTACTCTTGAAGAATATTTAAATATAGAAAAACACTACATCAATGTTGTACATTCTATTATGAAAGCCACAAATAGTAAGTATTTGAGCATACAATATCTTGAAGCGGATAAGGAATATATTATTAACAAAATTAAATGTTCCAAATTTTATAGCATTGACTCTGAATTGTTACAATCAATACAATTATTAGAAGAGAATCGAAGAGTTTATATAACAAGAATTACAGATTTAGTAAGATTGTCTTTGAGAGAATATATCTATGTTGTATTAAGTAACAAAGAGCATAAAATACAAATTAAATTTGGGTATGATTATTATCTAAACATTGCTTGTTCATTAAATTATGAAACATTAAATTATATTGTTCGCAATGAAGGTCTATATTTAGATCCAAGATAGTAACGAGAATAAGTATTGTCTGCGAAAAATCATAAGGAAAAGTTTTGGGTCCATGACTTTGATTTTTTGGCAAAGGTACGGTCAAGAAATGAGGGCTGAAAAGACAGTTTAACACAGGTCATGGATAAAAAAGCGGTAGAAATTTCGTACCTTTGCAGGCAGATAAATCGGAATTTAGCAGAATAAACATAAAGTATATTCAGCGAATAAAAAAAAGAAATAAATGAAAAAAGCATTATTTATAAATATCGCCTTACTCTTTATTCTTATATACGTATGCACCTCTTATAATCATAGACAAACTATTGTAAATACAGAAAGACCAATTGAAAACTTTTCTGTATTAGAAATTAATTGTAGTAGTGGCTATCGTGGCGGTTCTACCCTCTTAGTAGAATTTAATGCAAAAAAATATTATGTAGGAATAACTTCCAGACAATGCAAATCATTTACATTGGATAAAGTAAAAATATACTATGACAAAGAAAACGATAAGCTTTTTGAGCGGAATGAATTAACAATAAGATATATAGTTTTTTATTCTATTATTTATTTGTGCTCATTCATTTGGCTATGTACTATAAGATTTAAACATAAAAGATAAATTCCAATTTATCGGACTATATAGCCGTCAAGATTTAGTTGAGTCTTACAAACTGAGATTTTTTTGTACTTTTGCACTAAAGTTACGCAAAATGACCATACAAGAGTTTAGAGATTACATGGCATCGGGCCAACCTGTCGATGGTGGCGGTGAAGTCCATAGGATGTTTCATCAGTTGTCGCAGGAGGCGCTGAAGATAACGGCTGAGATTAACGGCAAGTACCACACTCCAGAGGAACTTCATGCCCTTCTGGAGCAACTTTGGGGGCGCAGGGTGCCCAAGACGGTCGGGATGTTCCCACCGTTCCACACCGATTGTGGCAAGAACACCGTCGTAGGTGAACGGGTGTTTATCAACATGGGCTGCAAGTTCCAGGATCAGGGTGGCATCACCATCGACGAAGGGGCACTCATCGGCCACAACGTCGTACTGGCCACCATCAACCACGACCTTGACCCGGCTCGCCGCCAAAGCATGAGCTATGCCCCCATCCACATCGGCAAGAATGTCTGGGTAGGAGCCAACGCAACGGTGTTGGCCGGAGTGACGATTGGCGATGGGGCAGTGGTTGCTGCGGGTGCTGTGGTGACCAAGGATGTGGAGCCGAATACCATAGTGGGCGGTGTGCCGGCCAAGGTTATCAAAAAGATAGAAGTATAGAGAAATGGGCATTTAGGCGCATGCCCCAATGCCATTAAATCGGAAGGCGTATGCATAGCAGGGCTACAAAAGAATGTCGCAAGTGGTCAGAGGGAGACCAGCTCTTGGAGGATTATCATGACCACGAATGGTGTAAAATCAGTCACGACGAACGGCAGCTGTTCGAGATGCTTTGTCTGGAGGGCGCCAGCGTCGGACTATCGTGGCGCACAATCATGCACAAGCGCGAGGCCTACAAGGCCGCTTTTCACGATTTTGACATTGACAGCTGTGCGGCAATGACGGATGAGGAGTTGGAAGGACTCCTCACCAACCCCCATCTTATCCGTAACCGTGGCAAGATATTCGGCGTGAGAACCAATGCCCGCGCCGTACAGAAGATTCGTGAAGAGCTTGGTTCGTTCGACGCTTACGTGTGGTCTTTCACGGAGGGCAAACAGATAGACAGCCACTGTAGGAGCGTTGAGGAAATGCCCACCGTAAGCGACATCTCTAAACGGATGTCGAAAGATATGAAGAAGCGGGGCATTTGCTATGTCGGCCCGGTGATAACCCACTCTTTCCTTCAGTCTGTCGGAATCGTGAATGACCACTTGGAGGGGTGCCGTTATCGATAGACGTTGGAGGGCCCATTTGATTATCGGAGAATGAAACATAAAGGAATCATCTGCGGCATACTGGCGGCGGTCTGCTATGGCACCAACCCGTTTGGGGCATTGCCGCTTTACGAGGAGGGCGTGAATACGTCGTCCGTCCTCTTCTACCGTTTCTCCATGGCGGTGCTGATGCTGGCCGTCATGTTGCTCGTAGAGCGCAAATCCTTCCGAATCAGCGGCGGTGAACTGAAGACGCTCGGCTCGCTCGGACTGCTCTTTGCGGCATCGAGCATCACGTATTATCAGAGCTTCCGATTCATGGATGCCGGCATCGCCTCCACCCTCCTGTTTGTCTATCCCGTGATGGTGGCAGTCATTATGGCTACGTGCTTCCGGGAGAAGGTGACGGCTTCAACGGTGATGGCCATCGTCCTCGCTTTGGGGGGCATCGGATTGCTGTATGGGGGCGACGCAGGCGTGTCGCTCAGCGCCTTAGGCGTTCTTCTGGTCATGGTGCCCTCACTGACTTACGCCGTCTATATCGTGGTGGTCAACCAGTCGAGCATCCGCATGTCGTCGCTGAAACTCACGTTCTATGTCTTGCTGATATGCATGTTGTCGTTGCTGGCCTATTCGTTCGCCTCGCCCGACCTGCATCTGATGTGGCCGCCATCGCCGCGCGCGTGGTTCTTTGCCTGTTGGCTGGGTCTGGTGCCCACGGTGCTCTCGCTGGTGCTGATGACCGTTGCCGTTCACGAGGTGGGAGCCACGCCCACAGCCATCATGGGTGCCTTGGAGCCGTTGACGGCGGTCGCCATCGGCGTGCTGATCTTTGGCGAATCATTCACCTTGCGCCTTGCCGTTGGCGTTGTGCTCATCCTTTCTGCCGTCCTGCTGATAGTGCTGGGCAAACGCCCGGCCGCAGGACACCCCCAGAGAGGGAACTTCCGTCTGCGCCCCATCACTCATACGATAGCCGCCATTGTCAGAAAGACCTGGCGATGGAAGTCATAGAGACAGCGTATAGGAGTGAAATTTGATACGTATGCACAGAATCTTTAAAACACTTCATATATGATAGACCGGATTATTGAATATAACAAGACTTTCGTGGCGCAAAAAGGCTACGAGAAGTATCTCACAGACAAGTACCCAGACAAGAAACTGGCCGTACTCTCATGTATGGACACCCGACTGACCGAACTGCTGCCGGCTGCCCTCGGGCTGAAGAACGGCGATGCCAAGATTATCAAGAATGCCGGAGGACTGGTCATCTCTGCTTTCGACTCGGCCATGCGCAGCCTCATTGTTGCCATCTATGAGCTGGGCGTGGAGGAAATCATGGTGGTGGCCCACTCCCATTGCGGTGCCTGCCACATGAGCTTCGACCACTTCCGCCATGAAATGATAGCCCGCGGGGTGAAGGACGAAACCCTTGACACCATACAGAAATGCGGCATCGACCTGCACCACTGGTTGGAGGGCTTCAAGGACACGCCGACTTCCGTCCGCAAGACCGTCGAGACCATCCAGACCCATCCCCTTGTTCCGCAGGGCATTGTGGTCCGTGGTTTTATCATAGATTCAGAAACAGGAGAATTGGAAGAAATACAATAAGATGACAATACAAGAATTCTTTCTGGCCAATAGGGGAGAGGGGCGCATGGAGATTCGTTCCTGCCCGGAGTTGATAGCGTGCATCCGCGAGGTGGGCTTCCTGCCATTGCTGGAGAGTGGCATACCGGGTTTCTCCGCCGAGGCGGCCATGGCCGAGGAGTGCCGCTATACGGTGTTCCCCGACGGCTCGTGGGAGTGGCCGTTGTGGGAGTGGAAGGGACCCGTGGTGACGGAGGGCGACTGCGTCTACGGCAAGTTCTTCGCCGCGAAGGCAGGCTTCGTCAGTCGCCAGTGGTGGCCCGACCTCTTCAACTGGCGGCGCAGCCGGCATCCCGTGCCCGAGGAGGGCAGCATTGAGGATGCCATCCTGGAGACCCTGCGCATGAACGGGAGCATGATAACCCGCGAACTGCGCCGCGCGTGCGACTTCACGGGCAAGAACATGCGCTCCCGCTTCGATGCCTACGTCACCCGTCTGCAGATGGCCTGCCGCATCGTCACCGAGGACTTCGTCTATCCCCGCGACAAGCACGGCCGGGAGTACGGCTTCGGCTGGTCCCTGCTCACCACGCCCGAGGCGCTGCTTGGCCCCGATGCCTGTCGCTGCGACCGCACACCCGAGGAGTCCTTCCAGCGCATGTGCGACCACCTGTCCCGCTTGCTCCCCGATGCCTCGGAGCGGCAAATCCATAAATTACTGAAGTAAACAGGCAATCCTGACTCACGTTAATCCTACTGCCCATCAGGACTACGCCTGCCGTGCAAGAAATGTTGAAATCCCCTGTCTTCCACGTTCGGAGGGCAGGGGATTTTTTTTATATGAAAAGTTGAGAAAGAGGGTCAGTCCTTAGTGAATTGCTTCATGTCTTCGAGCGTTATGGTCCCCGTGATGTTGATGATGCTCAGTTCGTCGTCCTCGACGCTGAAGAGGGCAAACTCGTTTTTCCCCGACTTCAGGATGCGCTGGTAGATGACTACGCGCTGGCCGTCTTCGTTTATGCGCATCATTTCTTCGTATTCGTCGCGGTTATAGATGGCCTGGGCATCTCGTTTGATTTTCGCGATGAGGCTCTTGTTTTCGCAGTTCATGATGCGCACGTTGTCCATCTTGCCCGCCATTTTTCCCAGTTTCTTGTCACCGATGGAGGCGAAGCCCCCGGCCAGGTTGAGCAGAGCCTTGGATATGAAGACAGTGCTTACGCCCTTCGTGTCTTCGTACTTGTCGAAGACTTCCTTCTGTGCTTGTGCCCCAGTGCTCATGAGCACCATCAGGGCGGTTATGAGTAGTTGTTTCATTGTGTTAATTTTTTTAGGAGGTAAGAGGTAGGAGGTCACTCAATTAATTTCAGTCCTTTGTTCAGGTTTTCCGAGAAGGCCACGAGGGCACGTTCAGTTTGTTGTTCGGTGTGGCGGTATACCATGAAGGCCAGGCCGAAGAGTATGAGGAGCGAGGCTGCCACCCCCGTCACCCAACGCATCAGTACGGTACGGCCCCGTCGTTTGGCCGTTTTCTCCACACGGTTCCATCCGTCAATCTGCCGGCTCAGGCGTTCTTCGAGTCCTCGTGGTGCGTTTTGGTTGAAGAAGTCTCCGAGTTGGCGCTCCTCGTCCTCCGTGGTTTCGGCGCGGAGCATACGGTTTAGCAGTTCATTTGTTGTATTCATCGTGGGTAAGTTTTCTATTCACTATATCACTAAATCACCAAATCGCCAAATTTCTCTCTTAGGGTCTTGCGGGCTCGGCTCAGCAGGGCACGGACGTTCACCTGTGTCAGGCCGGTCGTAGTGGCAATTTCGTCGTAGGGACGGTCCTCGATGTCGCGGAGGGTGATGACGCGACGCTGGTTTTCTGGCAGTTCGTCGATGAGGCGACGGGCCTGCTGGGCATGGTCGCGCAATTCGGCTTCGCGGTAGAGGTCGTCGCCCGAGGGCAGAAGGCTGACATCCGACGGAAGCGAAGCTTCGGGGTGACGCACGCGCCGAAGGTCGAGGAAGCGCCGTTGGACGAGCCGCACGCAGTAGGCCTCTGCGTTTTCGATGACGGGCAGTGTGTCGCGTTGCATCCACAGGCGAAGGAACACATCCTGCACCAGGTCCTCGGCTTCCTCCCGATTCTCCGTCAGTCGCCATGCCGCCCAATACATCCGTCGGCTTAGGGGCAGGAACCTGTGCTTGAACTCACTCGCCTCCATCATTCTCTCAGTCTATCATGTCATTTACTTGGTCCAGTTCCTCCAGCGACAGGCGACCCACGACGTTCACTATGGCGAGTTCGTCGTCAACGGCCAAAATGGCATACTCGTTTTTCCCCGACTTCAGGATACGCTGGTAGATGACCACGCGCTGGCCGTCTTCGTTTATGCGCATCATTTCTTCGTAGCCGCCACGCTTGTAGGCCGCCAGTGCGTCGGCCTTAATCTTTTTGGCCAACGATTCCTCTTCGCAGGATAGTACGCGGATGTGGCTTACGCGGTCGGTCAGCGTCTGTGCTTCCTTGCTGGCACGGCCAGCCAGTCGCATCAGAAACTTGGGTACATGCAGCGTGGTCACGCCCTCCATGCCCTTATACTTCTGGAAGACTTCCTTCTGTGCGTTGGCTCCAACGGACAGCAGCATGAGCAGTGCTATCGTCATTATCTTCTTCATCGTCTTTCGTTTTTATCGTTTTATACTCGTTTCGGGTGCGCACTCAATTCTTCAGACGATGCGACGGAGCAATTTGTGACACGCTACACAGATTTTCTTTTCTAAAAACGACCTCGGCGAAGCCCTTTGGCTCCGCCGAGTGTGCTTGTCTGCCAGTCTATGGCCTTTAATACGCGTGGTCGTGGTTTATCTCGTCCAGCGTCAGTTCCTTCTTGTCGATTGCCGACCAGGCATAGACGATGTAGGCCAGGACGAAGGGAATGAGCAGGGAGACGTAGAACATCGTGCGCAGGGTGAACTCGCTTGAAGATGAGTTCTGCATCGTGAGCGACGACTGAAGATCGGCAGTGGAGGGGTAGTAAGCGGTGTTGTTCCATGCTGTCAGGAGCAGGAGCACCGTTACCGTGACGACCGTGCCGAAGCCCACAATCCAGAAGCCACGCTTCCACTCCTTGTTCCATATCGACCAACCGATGCCCCAAAGCACGAACACGACGCCGACGAGGAGCATGACCAAGAGGGGCCACATCTCGATGAGGTTGTGCCAGTACTTGTAGGGTTCCATGAAGACGTTGCCCGTCGCCGGATCTACGGCATAGCCTTCGCATGTGAGGATGTGCCCCACGAAGGCCAGGAACAGTCCCAGGAAAAGCCATGTGCTGCGCCACAAGGGCTGGATGATGCGGTCGTGGTTGTCGAAGAGGGAACCTTCGACCTGTTTATGGATGTAGAGGCAACCGAGGATGCGTGCCAGGAAGAATACTGCCAGACCGAGGCAGAGGTTCCATACGTTGAGCAGGGCATCCAGTCCGTGTGATGCATTGGCCCAGCGACTGACGACTAAAGCCCCCTCCGGCTCCCCCATGAGGGGGAGAGTACCGCGCTCCACGATGAAGTTGGAGCCCGTGAAAAACGTGGCCACAGCACCGCCTAAGAGCAGGGGACCCAATATGCCGTTCACCACCAGCAGCACTCGCCAGATATTGTGTCCTTTAGGGGCTTTCTGGAATTCATAACTTACGGCCTGCAGAACGAAGGAGAAGAGTATCGTCATCCACAGCCAATAGGCTCCGCCAAAGCTGGTGGAGTAGAAGAGGGGATAGGAGGCGAAGAAGGCACCGCCGAAGGTGACAAGTGTGGTGAACGTAAATTCCCACTTCCTGCCTGTGGCGTTGACCAGGATTCGACGCTCCTCCTCTGTCTTCCCAAGAGAAAATATAAGTGAATTGGCACCCTGCACGAACATCAGGAACACGAGCAGCGCAGCCAGCAGTGCTACGACGAAGCACCAATAGTGTTGTAAAAACAGATAACTCATATCAATTCTAATTAAAAATTAAAAATTAAAAGTGAAAAATTGATAGTATCAGACTTGCAATAGGGTGGAACTTTTCACTTTTCATTCCCCACTTTTCACTTCCTCACTTTTCACTTCTTCACTTTTCACTTTTCACTTCTTCACTTCCTCACTTCCTCAACCGCGGGGCCTTTCTTGATTTGCTTGCACATGATACCAATCTCCACGGCCAGCAGGGTGGTGAAGAGGACGAGGAAGATGAAAAACGTCGTCATCACCGCGCCGCTGCCTAAATGGCTCACGCCGACCCACGTGGGAAGCATGTCTTGGATGGTCCAAGGCTGACGGCCAAACTCCGCTACCAGCCAACCGCTCTCGCTGACGATGTAGGCTATGGGGATACAGATCAGGGCTGCCCAATGGAACCAGCGAACCTTGGTGATGTTTTTCTTGTAAAGGAAGAAAAGAGAAAGGGCAAACAGCAGAATGAACAGGCAACCCCCGCCCACCATGATGCGGAAGGCGTAGAAACAAACGGGAATGTTCGGCACCACCTGAGCGCGCTCCTTCACATAGCCATAGCCGAAGTACGGCATGTTTTCCCGAATCTCAGTGACTACCTCGTTGAGGTATTCTTCGCTCGCTCCCTCACGTTTTGCCTTGCGGTATTCCTGCACGGCGGCGATGGCGCACCTGCCGCGCTCGATTTTCTCTTCCAACGAGGGTTCCACGGTGCCGTCGACCTTTGTATATCCGTCCAGAATGTCGCGAATGCCTGGTACCTGTCCGTGAATATCGTTCGTGGCAAGGAACGAAAGGGCGTAGGGAACGGCCAACTTCATGGGCGGCTCGTCCGTCTGTTCATAGTCGGGCTGCCGGAAGGGGTTGATTCCTGAAAAGATGGTCAGCGATTGGTCGGTGCCTCCCTTGTAGAGTCCCTCCATGGCTGCCAGTTTCATGGGTTGCGTCTGTGCTACGGTGTAGGCTGAGTGGTGGCCAGAAGCCATGATGAGCAGGGAGGATACGAGGCCGAAGATGGCTCCAATGCGCAAGCTCTTTAGGGCAAATTCTTCATGTCGCTTCTTCAACAGATACCAGCTCGACACGCCCACCACGAACACGGCGCCCAGCACCCAGGCCGACAATACCGTGTGGACAAACTTGTCAACTGCCACGGGCGACAGGGCCACGTCCAGGAAACTTGTCATTTCGTTGCGCATGGTGTCGGGGTTGAATTCCTGGCCGACGGGGTGCTGCATCCATGAGTTGGCCACCAGTATCCACCAAGCCGAAATTGTGGCACCCAGACCCGTGAGCCAAGTGGAGGCCAGATGGAAGCCCTTCGACACTTTGTTCCAACCGAAGAACATCACGGCCACGAAGGTTGATTCCATGAAGAAGGCTACGATGCCCTCAATGGCGAGCGGTGCGCCGAAGACGTCACCCACCAGATAGGAGTAGTTGCTCCAGTTCGTACCAAACTCAAACTCCAGGATGATGCCCGTGGCCACGCCCATGGCGAAGTTTATCCCGAACAGGCGTTGCCAGAACTTGGCCGTCTGTTTCCAGAACTCCTTGCCTGTGCGGTAGTAGAGCGTCTCCATGATGCCCATTACCACGGCCAGGCCGAGGGTAAGGGGCACGAACAGCCAATGGTAGATGGCCGTCAGGGCAAACTGGGCTCTGGCCCAGTCCACCATTGTTGGGTCGATAGCTAACAAGTGATTCATGGTATTTGGTGATTTAGGGACCCACCCACCATCCCCTTCCTGTAAGTGAGGGCGCAGTGGCGGGTCGTGGTAAATAATATTTCGTTTATCTCTTCAATCTCTCAATCTTTCAATCTTTCAATCTTTCAGTCTTTATTGCATCGGTATATACTCCCCTCCCTCCAGGGAGGGGCTGGGGGTGGGGCTGCTGGGTTGTGGTTCTGTTGGGTCTGCTGTTGTGTCTTCTTGTGGGCCTTTTAGTTGTTCACTGACGAACTCCGCCTCTTCGCCCTCGCGTGCGTGTTCCTTAATATAATTAGGGAAGAAAAAGAGCTTCAGCACGAAGAACATGATGAACAGTTTCACCAGAATGATTGCCCAGAGCGTACGTCCGAGCGTCATCTGGCGAAAACCGTCGTAGTAGAGGCTCCAAACTTTTTGTAGAAACTTCTTCATGCGAATCAAGGCCCTAATCTGCGCGAGCGGCTCGTTCGCAGCCACTAATATTCTGCCAGTCCGTGCAGCAGTGCCAGGTAGGTGCTTGACCAGAAGGTGTCGTACTGGCCGTCGCCGTCTGAGTCATATTCCCAGATGCCAATCTGGCGTTTGCTGCTTGCCTGCGTCGAGGTGAGCCAGAGCAGGAAGCAGTCCTTGTCGGCTGTGTAGCTGTTGTCGTTGATTTCCATCTTCATGACATAAGGCTTCGTCTCGGGCGTGTAGTTGTTGGCGTACTTCGCCCCCTCCAGGTACGAGCGCACCTTTTCGAAGTTCTTGTACTGGTTCGTCTGGCTCCAGTCGGTGGCGTAGGCCGTGGAGGCCCCCTGTCCGGGGAAGTGCACCAGTGCCCCGTCGCGGTTCTCTGACTTTGCCTCCTTGACGATGTAGTCAAGCATCCGCTTTGCTTCGTTCTTGTCCGTGTTCAGCACGTTCAGTGCAGCCACGATGAGCATGGGCTGCAGGTAGGGACTCTGGTGGATGTCCGTCATGCCCGAGGGCAGGCTCAGATGCTCCAGTTCAGCCACGCTCGCCGGCAGGTCGTCAATGGCCACTGTCACAGTACCGAAGGGCACGTGCTGGTATTCGTAGTCCGTTCCGTTCGTCAGATGGATCGTCAGGTTTTCGTAGGTCAGTTCGCTCTCGTCGATGCTCACCCTCAGGGTGCGGGCCGTCCGCTCGTAGTCCCTCGTCCCCTCGCGGCTGTTGCTGACTTCGCTTTCACATCCCGCAGCCGTAAGCAGGACCATGGCCACGCACATCATGGCATACATCAGTGCACTCTTCGGCAAGCGAAGCGACAGGGTCGTTTTCTTCAGATTTTTCATGGTTCTTCCGTTTTTAAGGTTTTTAGGTCTCTTCCGTCGCAAAGTTACGAATAAGAGAGCGATTTCCCAAATATATTTGAGGAAATCCGTAATCGGACGGCCTGTGGCCTACGCTTGCAGAGCCGGGCAGGGCAAGAGCGGGTACAACCTGGGCATACTAACCTTTCGCTTCCCTCGGCGTATGCCTATTCTCGAAACATAGCAACCTTAAGCTTATTCCATGCGCATCGTTTAATTAAACCATGCGCATGGAATGATTAAACCATGCGCATGGAATAAGCGGAAGCAAGTAACCCTCCCGGGGACGGGACATATAGGTCCCCCAAGGAGCAAGGGAGCCTAAGGAGAGAGGGACCGAAACAAAGACGTTACACCCGCTTCCGCCCGAAAAACTGCAAATAGATTTGCGTTTTTGCTCACTTATTCTTGCTCCATTATATTACGCAAGCGTGTCTTTGGACATCCGATTACGTACCTTTAAACTACGTTTTTCGGTACTTTCGTTCGAAAAACTGCAAATAGATTTGCGTTTTTGCTCACTTATTCGTACCTTTGCACGCCGATTATTATCAGGGGAGTCCCTTAGACCCCCAAACTTCGTGTGTGAATAGTCCGTTTCCATTGGCCTGGACGGGCGGTTCGGGAATCACGGAGAAAGAACGAACAAAAAAGTTAAACAGTAGTAACGAACAAACAAAAAATGGACACACTGAGTCAGAAGACCACAAACGTGAACAAGGTGACCGCCACCAAGGAGTGGGTAGTCGTTGACGCTACCGACCAGGTGCTGGGCCGTCTGTGCACGAAGGTGGCAAAACTTTTGAGAGGTAAGTACAAGCCCAATTTCACTCCTCATGTGGATTGCGGCGACAACGTAATCATCGTGAATGCGGACAAGATTGTCCTGACGGGCAACAAGATGACGGACCGCACCTACCTGACCTATTCGGGCTATCCCGGCGGCCAGAAGGAGCACACCCCCGCCAGCATCATCGCCAAGAAGAACGGCTATGAGAAACTGTTGCGCAAGGTCGTGAAGGGCATGCTCCCCAAGAACAAGTTGGCACGCCAGGTGCTCACCAACCTGTACATCTACGAAGGCCCCGAGCACAAGCAGGAAGCACAGAGCCCCAAGACAATTGATATTAACCTCTACAAATAATCGAAACGAAGATGGAAGTAGTTAATGCACTTGGTCGCCGTAAGAGCGCCATTGCCCGCATCTATGTAAGCGAGGGTACGGGTAAGATTACCATCAACAAGAGAGACCTCACCGAATATTTCCCCAGCTCCATCCTCCAGTTCGTGGTTAAGCAGCCCCTGACGACGGTGGACGCCGTGGAGAAGTACGACATCAAAGTGAACCTCACCGGCGGCGGCTACACCGGTCAGTCTCAGGCTCTGCGCCTGGCCATCGCCCGCGCCCTGGTGAAAATCAACGCCGAGGACAAGAAGGCACTCCGTGCCGAAGGCTTCATGACACGCGACAGCCGCGAGGTAGAGCGCAAGAAGCCCGGACGTCCCAAGGCACGTCGTCGCTTCCAGTTCAGCAAGCGTTAATCTTATTTATAGTATCTATAGTATCAATAGTATCTATAGTCCCTATAGTCCCTATAGTCCCTATAATATATATAAGGTATAAGGCAGACTGCGAAGCATTGTTTAGCATCTAAACTCACTCGACTCCTATAATCGGGGGACTACCCGTGGGTTGATTCTAACAAAAAGGTAACCGCTCCGCGCTTTCGTAGCGAAGCGGAGAAAGAATTAAAAGGAAAGTAAACAAATTAAACAAAAAGAGAAATGTCAAGAACAAACTTTGACCAACTGTTGGAGGCTGGCTGCCACTTCGGCCACCTCAAGAGAAAGTGGAACCCCGCCATGGCTCCCTATATCTTCATGGAGCGCAACGGCATCCACATCATCGACTTGCACAAGACTGTTGCCAAGATTGACGAGGCTGCAGAGGCTGTGAAGCAGATTGCCAAGAGCGGCAAGAAAATCCTGTTCGTTGCTACGAAGAAGCAGGCCAAGAGCGTAGTGGCCGAGAAGGCTACTGCAGTGAACATGCCCTACGTCATCGAGCGCTGGCCCGGTGGCATGCTCACCAACTTCCCCACCATCCGCAAGGCTGTGAAGAAGATGGCTACCATCGACAAGCTCATTGCCGACGGCACCTACAGCAACCTTTCGAAGCGTGAGCTCCTGCAGGTGACCCGCCAGCGTGCCAAGCTGGAGAAGAACCTCGGCAGTATCGCCGACCTGAACCGTCTGCCCAGCGCACTGTTCGTCGTGGACGTGCTGAAGGAGCAGATTGCCGTTCGTGAGGCCAACCGCCTGGGCATCCCCGTGTTCGCCATCGTCGACACCAACTCCAACCCCGACAACGTCGACTTCATGATTCCCGCTAACGATGACTCTGCAAAGAGCATCGAGGTGATTCTCGACGCCATGGTGGCTGCCATCAACGAGGGTCTGGAGGAGCGCAAGGTGGAGAAGGCCGATGCCGATGCCGCTGCCGCCAGCCAGAAGGATGGCAACGAGGCCGAGGAGACTGAAGAGGCTGAGGCTGAAGAGGCTCCCGCCGCTGAGGAAGTTGCTGAATAAGTGAAAAATGAAAAGTGAAAAGTGAAAAATTGATAGCAGTTACTTTTCAGAAGCAGGGCATTCAATTTTTCACTTTTAAGTCTCACTTTAAGTTAATCAGGACATTCATTTTTTCACTTTTAATTTTTAACTTTTAATTAAATATTGTACTATGGAAGTTACAATGAATGATATCAAGAAGCTCCGCGAAATGACGGGCGCCGGTCTGGCCGACTGCAAGAAGGCCCTGGCCGAGTCGGACGACATGGACGGTGCTGTCGCATACCTCCGCAAGAAGGGTGCCGCCGTGGCTGCCAAGCGCAGCGACCGCGATGCCGCCGAGGGTTGCGTACTGGTGAAGGCACAGGATGGTTTCGGTGCCATCATCGCCTTGAAGTGTGAAACCGACTTCGTGGCCAACAACGCTGACTTCGTGGCTCTGACGCAGCAGATTCTGGACGCTGCCGTTGCCAACAAGTGCAAGACCCTGGACGAGGTGAAGGCTCTGCCCATGGGCGAGGGCACCGTGCAGGACGCCGTCGTTGCACGCAGCGGCATCACGGGCGAGAAGATGGAACTCGACGGCTACAACGTCATCGAGGGCGAGAACATCGCCACCTACAACCACATGAACCGCAACGGCCTCTGCACCATGGTGGCCCTGAGCAAGTCCGTGGAGGACGAGACCGTCGGCAAGAACATTGCCATGCAGGTGGCCTCGGCTGCCCCCGTGGCTGTCAGCGAGGCCGGCGTGCCCCAGGAGGTGAAGGACAACGAATACAACGTGGCCATCGAGAAGACGAAGGAGGAGCAGGTTCACAAGGCTGTTGAGGTCGCTCTGAAGAAGGCCGGCATCAACCCCGCACACGTGGACAGCGAGGACCACATGGAGAGCAACATGACCAAGGGCTGGATTACCGCCGAGGACGTGGCTCGCGCCAAGGAAATCATCGCTACCGTCAGTGCAGAGAAGGCCGCTAACCTGCCCGCTGCCATGGTGGAGAACATCGCCAAGGGTCGTCTCAATAAGTTCCTCAAGGAAAACTGCCTCCTCTCTCAGGAGTACATCTGGGACAAGAACATGACCGTAGAGCAGTACCTGAAGTCGGTTGACAAGGAACTCACCGTTTGCGACTTCAAGCGCTTCACCCTGCGTGCTGAGTAAATACGCGAAGGCTGATATACGGCGAAAAAAGTGTCTGGCATTTCTGTCAGACACTTTTTTTTCGTATCTTTGCCGTCTGAATACAGAAAACGATGATGGAAAAAATAGACAGATACCCTTTCTATGTGGAACCCTTCCACGTGGACATGAACGGCGACATGTTTCTTGGCATCCTCGGCAACCACCTGCTGAATGCGGCCGGACGGCACAGCCAACGCCGCGGATGGGGAATCGGGACCCTGAACGAGACGCGCCACACGTGGGTGCTGAGCCGCCTGAGCATTGAGTTGGAGGCCATGCCGCGCCAGTATGAGCACGGTGAGGTGGTCACGTGGGTGGAGAGCGTCATACGCCTGTTCACCAACCGAAACTTTGCCATACTCCGCCCCGACGGCACTCCCTATGGCTATGCGCGGAGCATCTGGGCCATGATAGACATGGAAACCCGTAAGCCCTGCGACCTGCTCACGCTCTACGACGGCGACATCCTCCGCTACGTGGTGCCCGAGGCAGAGAACGTGTGTCCCATTGCCGGCCATGGCCGTTTCCGCTTTGCGAATCCCCGGCACGTGCGCACCATAGAGACCTACTACAGCGACGCGGACATCAACGGGCATGTCAACTCCATCAAGTACATAGAGCACATCCTCGACCTCTTCCCCGTCGAACGCTTTCGTCAGCAGGGGCTCAGACGCTTTGAGATAGCCTACAAGGCAGAAAGCTACATCGGGGACTCGCTCTGGTTCTATGTGCAGGACGTGGACGACAGGGAGACCGACGTGGAGGTCCGTAAGAACGGCGCGGAGGTGGTCTGCCAGGCCAAGGTCCGGTTTAGGTAAATGACAAGATATGAAGATTTTTGCAGTCGGAATGAACTACCAGGAGCACAATAAAGAGCTGCATGGTACGTTATATAATAGGGAGGAGCCTGTCATCTTTACGAAGGCGGACTCGGCACTGCTCACGGGGGGGAAGCCCTTCTTTGTGCCCTCGTTCACCCAGCAGTGCGAGTACGAGACGGAAGTAGTGGTGAGGATTTGCCGGTTGGGGCGGAGCATCGCCCGGCGGTGGGCGCACAGATACTACGATCAGGTGACGGTGGGCATCGACTTCACGGCACGCGACCTGCAAAGGAAGCTCCGCCAGGAGGGGTTGCCCTGGGAACTGAGCAAGGGATTCGACGGTAGCGCCGTAGTGGGGGAGATGGTGAAGAAGGATGAACTGCCCGACATTCAGAATCTGCACTTCCGCTTGGAGAAGAATGGCGAGACGGTGCAACAGGGACATACGGCAGACATGCTGTTCCAGGTGGATGAGATAGTGAGCTACATCAGTCAGTTCTTCACCCTGAAGATGGGCGACCTCATCTATACGGGCACTCCGGCAGGCGTAGGCCCCGTCCGGGAAGGTGACCACCTGGTGGGCTACCTCGAAGACCGGAAGGTGCTGGAATTCAACGTCAAGTGAAGCCCTGCCCCAAAGCCTCCTAACCCTCCCTTGATGGGAGGGCATGGATAGAGAAAAGGAAAGGATATGAAAGGAATAGTGAAAAGGATATTTTTATTGGCAATCACGTCGGTCATGCTGACGGGGTTCACCCCCTCCCTTCAGGGGAGGGATGGTGGGGGGCCTGAAGGGGCGTCTCCTGAGGCCCTTTTCGTCACCACCCTCGACTGGGACGTGATGCCCATCGATTCGGTGCTGCCTGTCTATACCGAGGTCGTGCCGCTGGAGACCGACTATCGCGCCTTTGACTATTCCGTCTCCGTGGAATACCCTGAATGGGCACCGCTCACGTCCGCGGAGGTGAAGAATGTGGAACGTATCGGACAGCCGATAGGGGAGGAACTGCAAGTGCGTAGCCGTGTCAGCGTGAGCCGCAAGCACGGTATGCTCGACATTGCCTTCGTGCCCATCGTGAAGCGAGACGGACATTACCAGAAACTGCTCAATGCCAGCATCTCTATAACGGCTACGCCGAAGGATGATGGCAATGGGCAATGGACAATGGGCAGAAGGCTGAAGGCAAAAAGAGCGTCGGAGCGATATGCAAGGAAGAGTGTATTGTCGGAAGGGCGGTGGGTGAAAATCGCCATCACGGAGGATGGCATGTACCGCCTGACGCGCAGTGCATTGAAGAAGATGGGGTTCTCCAATCCCGCCAACGTGCGCCTGTATGGCTATGGCGGTTATCGGCTGAACGAGGTGCTGGCCCCCGATGTGGAATACGACGACCTGGAGGAGGTGCCCCTGTACAAGGCAGACAACGACACGTGGCTCTTCTGGGGCAACGGCTTGGTCTATTGGAACGGTAATACGCGCATCTTCAATCCATACGCTACACAGGCCTGCTACTTCCTGACCGAGGCCGACTCCCCCAGCCAGATACAGACTGTGCCCTCCTCGGAAACGGTGACGGGGAGCGTTGCGAGTTTCACGGATCACATCTTGTACGAAAAGGACGAGTTCGCATGGTTCCACGGCGGTCGCAACCTTTACGATGGCGTGAACTATGGTGCCAGCAACAGCCACACCTATAAACTGACCACCCATGACAGTCAGGGGCAGGAGCAACTGACCGTGGCCTTCACCGCAGGAGCGGATACACAGACTCGGGTGACCCCGACAGTGAACGGTACGGCTCTCCCCGAGATGACCATGGCGGCTCTTTCGAAATATATCTACGGTACGGGCAACGTGCGTACGACCGATGTGCGCGGGTATGCCAACGGTAGCGACTGGCTTGTCCGCCTGACCAGCACATCGGGCAACGATGCCCATCTCGATTATCTGGCATTGCACTATCTCCGGAACCTGAAACCTCATGATGGATATGTCGCACTGACACCAGGCAGCAGCACGGAACCCACCCAACTCTCCGTCGAGGGCACGGGACTGCAAGTGATGTGCATCGGCAAACCGGGTGAGAAGGCCTGCCTCGTTGCAGGCGTGCAGGACGGTGACAGATACAAGGTGAACGTTCACGACGGTTCGCGCCGCTACGTGGCTTTCGACCCCTCCTATAGTTTTCCGCAGCCCACGATAGTCGGCCAGGTGGGGAATCAGAATCTCCATTCATTGGACAGCGTGGACATGGTCATCATCGTGCCCACTAACGACAAACTGACTGCCCAGGCTGAGCGGCTGGCAGCGGCTCATCGGCAGTACGACAGCCTGCGCGTGGAAGTGATACGCGCCGACCAGATATACAATGAGTTCTCCAGCGGCACGCCCGACGCCACGGCTTATCGGCGACTGATGAAGATGCTCTACGACCGTGCCGAGGACGAACGCACGATGCCACGCTACCTCTTGCTCTTCGGAGATTGTGCCTGGGACAATCGCATGCTCAGTACCGCCTGGCGCAACCATACTCCCGACGACTATCTGCTCTGCTTTGAGAGCGAGAACAGCTTCAGCGATACGCAGTGTTTTGTCATGGAGGACTACTTCGGACTCCTGGATGACGGAGAGGGGGGCAACCTGACCGACGACAAGGTGGACATCGGGGTGGGACGTTTCCCCGTGACCTCTGTGGCCGAAGCCAAGACTATGGTGGACAAGACCATTCGCCACCTGTCTAATGAAAATGCGGGAAACTGGAAGAACATCGTCAGCGTCTTGGGCGACGACGGCGACAATAACGAACATCTGGAGATGGCCGACGACGTTGCGGAACGCATTCTCAAGGATAATCCCGAAATGGAGGTCCGCAAAGTGATGTGGGATGCCTTCACACGGGTCTCCACGCTGACCAGCAACACCTATCCCGAGGCTACGCGCATCATCAAGGAACAGATGGATGAAGGTGCGCTGGTGGTGAACTATACCGGCCACGGAGCCACCTACTGCCTCTCCCATGAGTTCGTCCTGAAGTTGGAAGACTTCGCGTCCTTCAAGGGGGAGCGTCTTCCTCTATGGGTGGGGGCGGCCTGTGACGTGATGCCCTTCGACGGTCAGGTGGAGAACATCGGCGAGACGGCAGTCTTGAATAAAGAGGGCGGGGCCGTGGCCTTCTACAGCACGGCTCGTACGGTCTATGCCAGTCTGAACCTGAACATGAACCGCTGGTTTATGCATTTCTTGCTCGGAACGGACAGCGAGGGACAGCGTTATCGCGTGGGCGATGCCCTGCGATTGGCAAAGAACCACCTCATCAACGCAGGTCTTGAGACTTTCCATAAGGAGAATAAACTGCACTATGCCCTCTTGGGCGACCCGGCCCTGACATTCGGTGCTCCCACCAACCGTGTCGTGCTGGACAGCATCAACGGCATCAGCTTGGCGACGGCCACCGACATACAGTTGCAGGCCGGTCAGCACGTGCGCATGAGCGGCCATGTCGAAAACGGGGCAGGGGAGACTCTGACCGGCTTCCGTGGGACGGTGTCGGCACGTGTCTATGACAACGTGGAGACCATCGTCTGCAAGAACAACGCAGGTGCCAAAAAGGGCCCCTTCGACTTTACCAATCGTGAAAAGATTCTATATAACGGGCAAGACTCCGTGGTGGGCGGACACTTCACCTTGGGCTATGTGATGCCCGTCGACATCAACTTTTCGGACCAGGCAGGGCGTGTGGTGTTCTATGCCATGAATAATGAGCGAAATGTGGAGGCGAACGGCTACTGCGAGGACTTCACCGTGGGCGGAATCAGTGCGGAGGCTGGTGGTGACACAGAAGGCCCGAAGATTTATGCCTATCTCAATACCGAGGACTTTGAAAACGGCGGGCGCGTGAATGCAACTCCCTACTTCGTGGCAAAGTTGGAGGATGAAAGCGGCATAAACTATGGAGGCAAGAGCCTCGGCCACGACCTCTTGCTGACGGTCGACGGCGATGCCTCGACAACCTACATTCTTAATGACTATTACACGGGTGAGTTCGGCGATTACACCCAAGGCACCGTGGCCTATAGCCTGCCGGAACTTTCAGAAGGCCCCCACTCGCTCGTGTTTCGTGCCTGGGACGTGCTGAACAATAGCAACACAACCAGCCTCGACTTCGTGGTAGACTCCAAGGTGAAACCCTCGCTGCTCAGGCTCACAGTCAGTCAGAATCCGGCCCTCACGACAACCAACTTCCTCGTCTCCTACAATCTGCCAGGCTCGGATTGTGACCTGCTCATCGAGGTCTTCGACTTCGCCGGCCGTCGCATGTGGTCGCAGTCGTTCACGGCCAACAGCGGCACGGGACTCTATTCCGTGCCTTGGAACCTGACCATGAACGGTGGCGGTCGTCTTGGGGCCGGGATTTATCTTTACCGTGCCACCATGAGTTGCGGTGGGAGCAAGAGAGTGTCAAAGACACAAAAAATAATCATTCATGGCAATAATTAGGCCACTCGGACGTTTTATAATTGTATGTGGACTGATAAAAAATATGGAATCTTGGCCGTGCTGCTGCTTGTGGCAGTACAGGCGTGGTCGCAGGACAAGAAGAACATGTTCAACCCAGTGAACTACAGCGTCACTTCATTGGCCATTGCTCCTGATGCCCGTGGCGGTTCTATGGGCGATTTGGGCGTGGCCACGGAGGCCGATGCCAATTCGCAGTACTGGAATCCTGCAAAGTACCCTTTCAATGTGGCCCGTGCCGGCATCAGTGCCAACTATACACCCTGGTTGCGTAAATTGGTCAACGACATCCATCTGGCCAACCTTGCCGGCTTCTATCGCATCGGTGACTATAGCGCCCTGAGTGCCTCCTTGCGTTTCTTCTCGCTGGGTGAGGTCTATCTGGATCAGTCGGACGATGCCATGACCATCAAACCCTACGAACTGGCTGTGGATGTGGCATACAGCCGTATGCTGAGCGAAAGGTTCTCGATGGGCGTTGGTATGCGTTTTATCTATAGTGATATAACCTACGACTACACGGCTGAGAGCAAGGCTGGCAAGGCATTTGCTGCCGACATCTCCATGTATCGTAATGGCTATTTCATGATGGGCAACCGGGAATGTTCGTTTGCCTGGGGATTGAACATCAACAACATCGGTTCGAAGATTAGTTACGGCGGCGACGACAATTCGGAGTTCATCCCCACGAACCTTCGTCTCGGATGCAACATGACCATCCCCTTCAACGAGTATAACCGCCTCTCCATTGCAGCCGATGCCAACAAGCTTCTGGTGCCCACCTATCCCAAACAGCGCGAGAACGAACCCGACGAGGAGTACACCGACCGCGTCCAGCGCGAATACTATGACATTTCGCCCATCTCGGGAATCTTTAAGTCCTTCCATGATGCCCCCAACGGGTTCAAGGAGGAGTTTCAGGAAATCCAGTGGAGCTTGGGTATGGAGTACAACTACAACGACCGCTTCATGATTCGTGCCGGATACCACCACGAACATGCCAACAAAGGCAACCGTAAGTATATTACTGCGGGTGCAGGTTTCAAGATGAGCGTTTTCGCCATCGATGCTGCCTACGTGTTCTCGACGGCACAGTCCAACCCGCTCGACCAGACGATGCGATTTTCCCTCTCGTTTGACTTGGACGGGATGAAGGACCTTTTCGGGAGGCGACGCAGATAGAAAATTGTCAGGGCGTGACATGTGTGTGGCGCCTCGTGTAAAATATAGGAAATGAATCGCATACGCGTAGGCATGGGATATGACGTCCACCAGTTGGTTTCGAACCGTGACCTTTGGTTGGGCGGTGTGAAGATTGAGCATACCTTCGGCTTGCTGGGACACAGCGATGCCGATGTGCTCATTCACGCCATCTGTGATGCCCTGCTCGGAGCCGCAAACATGCGCGACATAGGCTATCACTTCCCCGATACGGGTAAGGAATTCCACAACATCGACAGCAAGATATTGCTCCGTAAGGTGGTTGACCTCATCGCCACCCGAGGGTATCGTGTGGGCAACATCGATGCCACCGTCTGTGCCCAACGTCCCAAACTCAACCCCCACATCCCTCGGATGCAGCAATGTCTGGCCGAGGTGATGCAGGTGGACCTTGAGGCTATTTCCATCAAGGCCACCACCACCGAGTGGCTTGGCTTCACAGGACGAGAGGAAGGCATTTCGGCATACGCTGTTGCACTTATTGAGAAAGAGTAGAATATAGCGTCTATTTCCCAAACGATGAATACGTTCCTTGTTGTCATCGCAGGAATCCTGCCAGCCGCAGTGCTTGTATTTTACATTTACATGCGTGACAAACATCAGCGTGAACCGTTGACGTGGATTCTTCGTGCCGTGGGCTATGGAGCGGCCTGCACCCTGCCGGCCATTGTCATAGAACTGCTGCTTGCGACGCTTTATCCAGGCTTGAAGACTCCGACACTCGGCGGAGCACTCTATGAGGGCTTCGTCGTGGCGGCACTTACCGAGGAAAGCATGAAACTCTTGTTCCTCTGGCTGTTCCTGCGGAAGAATCCTTACTTCGATGAACGCATGGACTGCATCGTCTATGCCTGCTGCGTCAGCATGGGCTTCGCCGGAGTGGAAAATATCGGTTATCTCTTCGACAATCTGGAAGAATTGGCTGAAGTGGCGACCTCGCGTGCCATACTTGCTGTGCCGGGGCACTTCTTCGATGCGGTCTTCATGGGCTACTTCATGTCGATGGCCATTTGGGGACGTCCCGAGCGGAAGAAACTCAACTGGGTGCTCACGCTCCTGGTGCCCGTCTTGCTTCATGGCATCTACGATGCCTGCCTGATGTCGTTCGGCGTGTCGGACGAGGTGATGGTGACTGCCCTCTTCGTCTTCATTGTGCTGGGCCTTTATGTTTGGATTGTGGGACATCAGCACATTGCCCGTTTGCTCCTCCGCGATGCACGGAAGCCCCTGCGAGCCACGCCGCTGCAGTCTGCTGCGTCGTTACACTCGGAGACTCCAGACGAGCCTATAGCCGAACCGCTTGACGAGCCTTGCCAGGAACCTCATGCCGCCCACTGCGATGACGGCTACGAGGCTCCGGGATTCTCCAATCGGGGAATCTTCCGTCGCCCCCTGTCGTTCGACGGGCGCATCCGTCGTCGGGAATATGTGGCCAGTTTCCTCATCTATTTCTTTTGGTACATGCTCCTTTTGCCCAGCGACGATGCTGCCTCGTCGGAATATTCTTTGTCCGACACGCTCTTTCTGATGACTATCATACCCGTCATTTGGTTCTTCATCGCACAGAGTTGCAAGCGCTGTCACGACCTTGGCCACTCCGGCTGGTGGCAGTTGATACCCTGCTATTTTCTATTCCTCCTTTTCTCCGACGGCGACCGCGGTGACAATGAATACGGCGACAGTCCCAAGGAGGAGAAAGCGACGGGGAACCCTAATCTTTGAGCAAGGCGTTAACGTGTTTCCCAATAACGAGGTTAAACAGAACATTCATTAAAGTACATGCATACTATGGAAAACAACAGCAAGGTGACTACATCGAAAAACAATGATGTGAAGAAAGAACTGATACTCCTGCGCATTACGGGCGAGGACCGTCCGGGACTGACCGCAAGTTTCATGGAGATTCTGGCCCGATACGATGCCGACGTGATGGACATCGGTCAGGCCGACATTCACAATACCCTCTCGCTGGGCATCATGATTTACGTGGACGAGGCCAACTCCGGACAAGTGATGAAGCACGTCCTCTTCAAGGCCTCGGAACTGGGCGTGACAGTCCACTTTGCACCGGTCAGCGAGGAGGAATACAATGCCTGGGTGGGCCGTCAGGGCAAGAACCGGAGCATCCTGACCGTGCTGGGCCGCCGACTGGAGGCACGGCAAATTCAGGCGGTGACGAAGGTTATTGCAGACCAGGGGCTTAACATCGACTCCATTCGCCGACTCACGGGACGGCCCCCTTTGCACGAAGACAAAGAGTCAGCCAAGGCCTGCATCGAGTTCTCTGTGCGCGGCACCCCGCGTGACAAGGCCGAACTGCACGAACAACTGATGAAGTTCTCCTCCGAGATGGAGATGGACTGCTCCTTCCAGAAGGACGACATGTATCGCCGCATGCGCCGTCTCATCTGCTTCGACATGGACTCGACGCTCATCCAGACGGAGTGCATCGACGAACTGGCCGAGCGCAACGGCGTGGGCAAGGAGGTGCGTGCCATTACGGAGAGCGCCATGCGCGGCGAGATTGACTTCAAGGAGAGCTTCACGCGCCGCGTTGCCTTGTTGAAAGGATTAGACGTGAGCGTGATGCAAGACATTGCTGAACACTTGCCCATGACCGAGGGCGTGGAGCGTCTGATGATGGTCCTCAAGCGCTACGGCTACAAGATAGCCCTGCTCTCCGGCGGTTTCACTTTCTTCGGCGAATACCTGCAACGTCGCCTCGGCATCGACTACGTCTATGCCAACGAACTGGAGATTGGCGAGGACGGCAAGTTGACGGGCCGTTACGTGGGCGACATCGTCGACGGTCAGCGCAAGGCCGAACTCCTGCGCCTCATTGCACAGGTGGAAAAGGTTGACCTCGAACAGACCATAGCCGTGGGCGACGGAGCCAACGACCTGCCCATGCTTTCGCTGGCCGGGCTGGGCATCGCCTTTCACGCCAAGCCCCGCGTTGTGGCCAACGCCCGCCAAAGCATCAATACCATCGGCATCGACGGTGTGCTCTACTTCCTCGGCTTCAAGGACTCGTACCTGCACATGTAGGGAATCAGGTCCCATTTCGGATAAGAACAATACAGAACCCCGACAGCCGAATGGCCGTCGGGGCTTTGTGCAATGATACGTTGCCATGACACTTAATAAACTCCATTCAAACCCTCAGTTCATCAGTATTCCCCATACAGCCACGATGTGGCACACGGAGCCGGCAAGGACGAAGAAGTGGAAGACGGAGTGCATGTAGGGACGCTGGTGGAGCGTGTAGAAGAGGGCTCCGGTGATGTAGCAGACGCCCTCGGCCACAATCCAGGCAAAGGACGTGGGGATGGTGTCGAGCAACGGTTTCAAGGCCACGAGGCACGAGAGGCCCATGAGGACGAAACACGCTGTTTCCAGGTTGCTATGCTCTCGCAACCGGCGAAAACTCATGACTGTGCCCACGACGGCGCACGTCCACACAAAGGCGAAGAGTGCCCAGCCCCAATAGCCCTGTTGGCGCAGGGCGATGAGGGTGATGGGGGAATAGGAGCCGGCGATGTGCCAGTAGATGGCGGCGTGGTCCCACTTCCTCAGAACCTCTTTAGCCCGCCACCCTTCGGGCAGGGCGTGATAGGCGGTGGAGGCTATGTACGACGAGAGCATCCCGAACAGATAGAGCCAGACACCGAACTGCGCCCAGCCGTCGCCTTGCCGATAGACCCACCATAGAAAGCCCGCGCCCACGGCCAAGCCCAGCACAATCCCTGCGCCGTGGGACAATGAATTGATGAGTTCCTCTCGCTTGCTGTAATGTATGGCCATATACCTTATTATATTAAAACCACAGATTACGCAGATTACACAGATTAGGCTGCACCCTCATGTGCTAGATAAAATCTGTGTAATTTGTGTAATCTGTGGTAAAAAGAGAATAATTCATAGTAACGATTCGTATAGTCCCCGGCACGCATCCTCCAGGATGTCGATGACGTTCTCAAACCCTTGTGCGCCGCCGTAGTAGGGGTCGGGTACGTGGTCGACGACCTTGTTTATGCAGTACTCCGTCATGCGGTGTATCTTCCGGTCCGTCTCCAGGTCGGGTGAGAGCCGACGGAGGCGGTCGATGTTGGCATCGTCCATGCCGATGACGAGGTCGAAGTGGCGGAAGTCGCTGGTACGAACGGGACGTGAGAGATGGGTCAGCCGATAGCCCCGTCGCCGAGCGTGTGCCTGCATCCGAGGGTCGGCCTCCTCGCCTTCGTGGTAGCTTATCAGACCAGCCGAGTCAATCTCGAAATCTTCCGACCTTCCGTTCTCATCTACAATGCGTTTCATGACAGCCTCGGCCATAGGGCTTCGGCAAATATTGCCAAGGCAAATGAACAAAATGCGCTTCATGACTGCAAAGGTAGGCAATAAATTGAAGAATAGAAATTAAAAACGGAAAATAATTACTATCTTTGTTGCATGAAAAGATACTATCGACTGATTTATGCTTGTTGAAATATCGTCTCTGACCCATCCTGGGGTGGAAGTCTTCGGCACGCTGACGGAAGCCCAGTTACGCAATCGTCTGGAACCTGAGAAGGGCATTTTCATCGTGGAGAGTCCGAAGGTCATCCGTGTGGCGCTGGACGCCGGGTGCCAGCCCGTGGCGCTGTTGTGCGAGCACAGACACATCGGAGGCGATGCGGCTGACATCGTGGCACGATGCAACGCTCTTTCGCCAACGTCTGCTGTGCCGCTCTTCACCGGCAGTCGCGAACTCTTGGCCTCGCTTACGGGCTACACGCTGACGCGCGGTGTCCTGTGTGCCATGCGACGTCCTGCCGAACGTCCTGTGGAGGAGGTCTGTCGGGACGCCCGTCGCGTGGCAGTCATTGATGGGGTAGTGGACTCCACCAACGTCGGTGCCATTTTCCGTTCGGCGGCAGCCTTGGGTGTCGATGCTGTCCTGCTCACTCGTACCTCCTGCGACCCTCTCAACCGTCGTGCCGTGCGTGTCTCCATGGGCAGTGTCTTTTTGGTTCCCTGGGCTTGGCTCGACGAACCTGTCCAGTCGCTCAGCCGTCTTGGCTTCCGCACGGCTGCCATGGCACTCAGCGACGATTCCATCTCCCTTGACGACCCTCGGCTTATGGCAGAGCCACGCTTGGCTATCGTCTTGGGCAATGAGGGCGACGGGCTGGCCCGTGAGGTCGTCGGAGCCTCGGACTACGTGGTGCGCATCCCCATGTCTCACGGGGTCGACTCTCTGAATGTCGCTGCAGCCTCGGCTGTCGCTTTCTGGCAGTTGCGGGCCGTGCGTGAGTAACTAATCCTAAAAAGTAACATACCATGGAAACAAATAATGACGAAAAGAAGGAAGTGCGTACGTTCCGATGCAACGAATGTGGCAATGTGATTTATCGTCACGAGGTCTTTTGCTCGAAGTGCGGAAAACTGCTCGACCGCTACGATTTTGATGAATGACCCCATCGGGGAAATCGTGTCGTAGACGATGTGCCGTGCCGGATGATGTAAAAGTGTGCGGGGGCGATGGATAAGTGAAAAAAAAATCGTACCTTTGCAGTCGGAATCGGAAACTGTAAATTTATTTAGCACTATGAAACTCGACATTACACAGGCACTCATCGGTGCCGACAAGGTTAACGCCCTACGTGGCAAGGTAGAAGAGGCACAGCAGGCACTGGAGCAGGGAACCTGCCCCGGTAACGACTATGTGGGTTGGCTGCACCTGCCCACGGGCATCACTCCTGAGTTTATCCAAGAAATTCAGCAGACGGCCGACACTCTGCGCAAGGAGTGCGACACCGTCGTGGTGGCTGGCATCGGTGGCTCCTATCTGGGCGCTCGCGCCGTCATCGAGGCCCTGCAGAACTCGTTCCAGTGGCTCGTGAACAAGGGAGAGAATCCCAACGTGCTCTTCGCCGGCAACAACATCGGTGAGGACTATCTCTATGAGCTGACCGCCTACCTGAAGGATAAGAAGTTCGGCGTCATCAACATCTCGAAGTCCGGCACCACGACAGAGACCGCTCTGGCCTTCCGCCTGCTGAAGAAGCAGTGCGAGGAGCAACGCGGTAAGGACATGGCACGGAAGGTCATCGTGGCCATCACCGATGCCAAGCGTGGCGCGGCCCGCACCTGTGCCGACAAGGAGGGTTACAAGTCGTTCATCATCCCCGACAACGTGGGTGGCCGTTTCTCGGTGCTCACTCCCGTGGGTCTGCTGCCCATCGCCATTGCCGGTTTCGATATTGCCGCTCTGGTCAAGGGCGCTCAGGACATGGAGCGCCAGACAGCCGTCGGCGTGCCCTTCGAGGAGAACCCCGCTGCCCAGTACGCCGCTGTGCGCAACGCCCTGTATCAGGAAGGCAAGAAGATAGAAATCATTGCCAACTATCAGCCCAAACTGCACTACATCGGCGAGTGGTGGAAGCAGCTCTACGGCGAGAGCGAGGGCAAGGACCACAAGGGCATCTTCACGGCCGCCGTTGACCTCACCACCGACCTCCACTCGATGGGCCAGTGGATTCAGGACGGCGAGCGCTCCATCTTCGAGACCGTCATCTCTGTGGCCAAGCCTGAGCATACGCTGTTCTTCCCCTCTGACGAGGAGAACCTCGATGGCCTGAACTTCCTGGCCGGCAAGCGTGTCGATGAGGTGAACAAGATGGCCGAACTGGGTACAAAGTTGGCCCACGTGGATGGTGGTGTGCCCAACCTGCGCATCGAACTGGAGCGCTTGGATGAGTACAATCTTGGCCAGCTCATCTACTTCTTCGAGAAGGGTTGCGGCATCTCGGGTCTCCTGCTCGAAGTGAACCCCTTCAACCAGCCCGGCGTAGAGGCCTACAAGAAGAACATGTTTGCCCTGCTCGGCAAGCCTGGCTACGAAGCTGAAACGGAAGCCATACGTAAGCGCCTTTCTTAAGATTGAAAAATAGAGATTAGAGATTAGGGTTTACATCAAACAAACTCTAATCCCTAATCTTTAATTCCTAATCCAAAGTGCTAAAAGCTATTTTATTCGATATGGATGGAGTCCTCTTCGACTCCATGAAGAACCATGCGTATGCCTGGAGCCATGCCATGACGGACTTCGGCCTGGAGATGGCTCCCGAGGAAGTCTATATGAACGAAGGGCGTACGGGCAAGGGCACCATCAACCTGCTTTCGCAGCGCCATTGGGGGCGCGATGCCACGGATGAGGAGTGTGAACAAATCTATGAGGCCAAGAGCCGCCTGTTCAACTCCCTGCCCGAACCTGAACCGATGGCGGGGGCTATGGACTTATTAAGAAAGGTTCGCGCGGAGGGGCTCATGCGTGTGATCGTCACAGGCAGTGCCACCCACGCCTTGCTTGACCGCGTGAATGCTGCCTTCCCTGGTGTCTTCTCCGAGGACCTCATGGTGACGGCTTTCGACGTGAAGCATGGCAAACCCAATCCCGAACCCTACCTGATGGGGCTGAAGAAGGCTGGCATACAAGCTTCCGAGGCCATTGTCGTGGAGAACGCCCCACTGGGTGTGCAGGCAGCTCGTGCCGCTGGCATCTTCACGATTGCCGTAAACACGGGTCCCTTGCAGGATGAAGTCTTAAAAGAGGCCGGAGCCGACCTCGTCATGCCTTCCATGCAGGCCTTGGCCAACGGCTGGGACGAGCTATACGAACAACTTACAACCGGAACAAAATCAAAGGTATGAACAACGAACAGCAGCCGGCCGTGGATCTTGCGGCCTCCACTTACGGAATGGTGCGCGATACGGAATACGACATGGCCATCCTGCCTTGGGGAGCAACGGAACCCCACAACCAGCACCTGCCTTACCTGACGGATGCCATACTGTCGCATGACGTGGCCGTGGATGCGGCCCGTCTGGCTTGGGAGCAGGGGGGCGTGCGCGCCATGGTGCTCCCACCGGTAGCGATGGGGGCGCAGAATCCGGGTCAGCGTGAACTCCATTTCTGCGTCCATTATCGTCAGTATACGCAGAGTGCTATATTGCGTGACACGGTTGAGTCGCTCCAGCATCAGGGTATGAACCGACTGCTCATTGTGAACGGTCATGGGGGAAATTCGTTCAAGGGCTTCATACGTGATTTAGCGGTCGATTACCCTGACATGCTCATACTCTCAAGCGAGTGGTTCACGGTCTGCCCGGCGCGTGACTTCTTCGATCAGCCCGGCGACCATGCCGATGAGCTGGAGACCTCCGTCATGCTTCACTACCACCCGGAACTGGTGCGCATGGACTTGGCCGGTGAGGGGAGGGCTCATGGGTTTGCGCTTCCTTCCCTGCAACGAAAAACCGCCTGGTTGCCCCGCCACTGGAATTTGGTGACGGAGGACACGGGTATCGGCAATCCCCGGCTGGCAACAGCCGAAAAGGGGGCACGCTTTGCCCGGGCGGTAGCCGAACGCTATGCTCGCTTGCTCATTGAACTGAAGAACGTGGCAGCTGTCCCCGACCTTTATGCGCAGGACTTTCTATAGTTATCCAATGCGCATAGCCTCTTGGGATTATATGTATATATATCAGACCCATGGAATCGTTAACAGAATTATATAGAATCGGTGTCGGCCCCAGCAGCAGTCACACCATGGGGCCCCAGACCGCTGCCCAGATGTATCTGGGACGGCATCCTGAGGCCAGGGCCTTCGATGTCACGCTCTATGGCTCGTTGGCTGCAACCGGGAAGGGGCACCTGACGGACTGGGCCATCTTGCAAGTGTTGGAACCGCACGGACAAGTGGAGATACACTGGGAACCACGCACACGATTGCCTTTTCACCCCAATGCCATGCGTTTTGCCATCCCGCACGGGGATGGCACGTTTGAGGATGAGTGGACGGTTTACAGCATCGGGGGCGGTGCCCTTTCAGAGGGTGAAGAAACACCGCCGAAGACTCCTGATCTCTATCCCTTGAACACGATGGACGAGATTATGGAATGGTGCCGGCGAACGGGACGTTCCTTCTGGGAATATGTGGAGAAGTGCGAGGGAGAGTCCATCTGGAACCATCTGCGTCAGGTGTGGCAGGTGATGTGCGAGGCTGTAGAACGCGGCATCAGTCACGAAGGCGTACTGCCAGGGCCTCTTGGCCTGCAACGGAAAGCCCCCATCTACTACACCAAGGCGAAGGGCTATAAGGCTAACTTGCAGAGCAGCGGCCTCGTCTATGCCTACGCATTGGCGGTGAGCGAGGAAAATGCCTCGGGCGGCATAATTGCCACGGCTCCCACTTGTGGCTCGTGCGGTGTGTTGCCTGGTGTGCTTTATCATCTTAGCCACAATCACACCTTCTCCGAGGAGCGCATCCTTCATGCCTTAGCCACGGCGGGGCTTGTAGGCAATCTGGTCAAGCACAATGCCAGCATCTCGGGGGCCGATGTCGGTTGCCAGGGCGAAGTAGGCGTGGCCTGTGCCATGGCGGCAGCGGCCGCCTGTCAGCTCTTTGGCGGCAGTGTGTCGCAGATAGAATACGCCGCAGAGATGGGGCTGGAGCACCATCTTGGCATGACGTGCGACCCTGTGTGCGGCTTGGTGCAGATACCTTGCATCGAACGCAACGCCTTTGCCGCCGCGCGGGCGCTGGATGCCAATTTCTATGCCTCGTTGTCAGACGGTCAGCATCGCGTCTCCTTCGACCGCATCGTGCGCGTCATGCGGCAGACGGGGCATGACCTGCCCTCCCTCTACAAGGAAACCTCGGAGGGAGGACTGGCAAAGTTGTGACGTAAGTCCGTTTGTCTATCGGATGAAGTTTGTGCGCACCTGAGGCTCCACTTCGGGGTGTCCCTCTTCACGCACGTTCAGCTTCTTAACCATCCAGGCCATGTTGCGCCCCAGCGTGCGCATGGTCTGCATGCCCTCTTCGTCCTGGGCGGCCTGGTCGGGTGTCTGGCCGTAGACCATGTTCCAGTACTGGCTGCTGACGACGGGCATGTGGAGGATGGTGAAGTACTTGTTCAGACGGTCGAAGGCAGCCGAGGCACCGCCACGTCGGCACACGACGACGCTGGCAGCAGGCTTGAACATAAGTTCCTTGCCCAGCGAATAGAACACGCGATCGAGCAGGGCACAGAGCGAGCCGTTCGGGCCGCCGTAGTAGACAGGCGAACCAATAACGAGACCGTCGATGCCATCCTTCACGGTGCGCATGACCTGGAAGTAGAGGTCGTCGTGGTAAGTACAGCGGCCTGTTCGCCCGCACATGCCGCAGGCAATACAGCCCTGCACGGCTTTCTTGCCAATGTTGATGATTTCGGTCTCTACGCCCTCAGCGTTGAGGGTCTTTGCCACCTCCGATAGGGCGGTGAAGGTGTTCCCCTCGTTGCGGGGGCTTCCATTGATAAGTAGTACTTTCATGTTAGTTTAGTTCAGGGGCTTTTGAGTATGCTTGTTACGACAAGAAACTTAAAAGCCTTTTGTTTTCATAGTTTACTTACAAGAACCAGCCTCAATAGTCTTGAATATTTCGAGGAAATGAAAAGCCCGATTGGTGTATTGCGAACAGAATTCCTTGTATTCTTCGGGAATTGTCGTCCCAGTATAGATGTCCTCGAATGAGTCCTGCTTCTGGCTCTCCTTCACATTCAGCCGAAGCAAGTGCTGACCATCGAAGTAGAGTCGGAACTCATGCATCTTGGGGAAATCAAAATCGGGCGTACGGGCATAGATGAATGCCACCTGTCCCTGCTCGTCATAGAGAAACTCCTCGTAGAACTCGCGTGCGGCAAAGTTATACTTCGAGGTGACGAAACTCAGATAATGAGGGGGATAGGGGTCAAACTCTTCTTCGCTTGGCAACTCACCGTAGTACATATACACATTCTCATGGTGCATGCCTGTGGCTGGTAAATTTTGCGATACATGCAGGTGATAATACACAGGAGGGATACCCTCCGCAGGGAAATCATCACTCATCCGGGCGATGATCTGTTTTTGTTCCTGATATGCCTTGCGTATGTCTGCAATGGTGGTCTGGGCCTGTGCTGGTATCGAAAACAGCAAGACCATCAACCCGATAAGGCAAGAAACCGTTCTTTTCATAATCCAATCTCTTTTATTGCGATGCCAAGGTACGATTTTGTAACGAACTTGTCACTGGTTAGTTTGCGCAGGTGACAGGGAGTCGAGTAGGGACGGAGGACATTCGTACATGACTTTTGCATGGTTGGTGCGAATGAGTTGGCTTTCAAGACAACGCCCTGTGACGCGATCGATGATATCACGATAGACCTGACCATTGCGATAGACAGCATCTCCCTCCTGGGAGAAGTATTCGCCTTCGGCATGGATGTGGAAGGTGTGAGCCAACTGTTCTTCGGCACGGAATTCACCACACAAATATTCGCCGTCAACCCACAGACGGACCTGATAGGTGTTGGTAGTGTCGTTCTTGACGCGATAGTCGATATAGTTGTATGAAATACTGGTGCCTGTCCCAAATGGAATTTGGCGGCCGAAGTCTGGGAAGAGGTCTAACGCATCATGGTGGTGATGCTCTGCAATGGTCAAGTCGCTATGTAAGACCATCCAATGGATTAGGTTCGAGAGTTGGCACAAACCGCCTCCAATGCCTTGTGAAGGTTTTCCTTTTTCAATGGTGAGTCCTTCCTTATAGCCTTTCCGCTTAGTGGTTCGTCCTATCATTTTCCATACGGAGAAGGTCTCGCCTGGATGGATGATCAAACCATCTATGCAGGCAACTGCCAAGGCAAGGTTCGTGGCTTTATTTTCCTGCAATTGCATGTTCACGTTACCCAATCTCCTGCGGATGAGGGATTTGTGCTGGTACACGAGGACAGGCAAAGAATCGTCCTTCCGTTCCTTAGCAAAACGGATTTTGCAAAGATAGTCTTTCAAATGACGCTTTAGAATTTCTTTTTCCATCGAAAGACGATAACTGAAGGGACATATTTCGCAAAACAATTTTCTTTTCATACGTAAATTCTTCACCAACTATCAGATTAACAATTTCCGTCCACTTTGGCGTTATTTTTTAATTCCTAGGCTTTTCAAATGATTCTTGGTCCGGGACTTGACTGAGGCTTTTCTCTCGTTTAGGCAGACGGCGGGCCTTGCGCAGTGCCTCCGAGATAATCCACTGTAACTGGCCGTTGGTCGAGCGGAACTCATCGGCGGCCCACGCTTCGATAGCCGACATCGTCTCCGAATCGATGCGCAGGATGAAACTCTTGGTTGTATTCTCCTTCTTGACCATCAATCTTCGTATGCGCGTTTCAGGTACATGGAACCACTGTCCACGGACACCAGTTCCCAGCCTTCGTAGCCTAGTTGGTTCAGTTTGCGCTCGGCTCTCCAGAACGCCGAAACCCTTTTATATTCGTAGCGTTTCATAACTTTCAGTTTTCAAATTCATCTTTCAATGGTTCAGCGTTCCAGTGTTCACGACGGGCTGTGCTGAATCGTCGCCACAGAGCACGACGAGCAGGTTCGATACCATGGCTGCCTTCTTGTCGTCGTCCAGTTCCACAACGTTCTCGCCCGACAACTTGTCCAGTGCCATCTTCACCATCGAGACGGCTCCTTCCACAATCTTCTCACGGGCCGTGATGATGGCTGAGGCCTGCTGACGACGCAGCATGACGGCTGCAATCTCGGGGGCGTAGGCCAGATAGTTGATGCGTGCTTCCACGACCTCGATGCCGGCCAGTGCCAGGCGGTCGTCCAGTTTCTGTTCCAGCAACTGGTTGATATCCTCGCTGCCCGAACGCAATGTCAGTTCGCCTCGTCCGCCGTCCTCGTCGTCGTAGGCATACTGCCCTGCCACTTGGCGCAGGGCAGCGTCGCTCTGCACGCGCACGAACTTCTCCAGTGCGTTCATGATGCTCTTCACGTCCGTCCCCACCTGTCCTTGGGCGGTCGTGGCCATCGTCTGCGTGTCCACCTCGAAGAGGGCTTTGTACGTGTCCTTCAGTTTCCACACCAGCACCAGGCCAATCATCACCGGGTTGCCCACCTTGTCGTTCACCTTAATGGGTTCGGCATCCAGATTGCGGGCACGGAGCGAGAGCTTCTTCGTCCCGTAGAAGGGGTTAATCCAGAAGTAGCCAGCCTCAGAAAAGGTGCCGGCATACTTTCCGAACCACGTCACGACGCGAGCCTCGTTGGGTTCCAGCATTATGAAGCCGCACCACAGGAAGATGCTCACAATCACGGACAGGGCACCCAGCACCATCAGTTCGCCGCCGGCAGTGTTGTAGGCGTCCAGCAACACACATCCCCAGATGAACAGGGCGATGCCGCCCAGTGTCAGAGCCAGGTTCAAGAACAACATGAAGAATCCGTTGATGACGGTTCCCTCGAATCTCTTTTCCTTCTTTTCCATAGTTGTATCGTCTTAGATGTTTAACTTTGATATCAAAATGATATCGCAAAATTACGTACTTCCTTTCATACTTCCAAATAATTTTGCTACTTTTTTTCATCGGGTGCCCACGTACCTGTCGATGGAAGGAGGAACACTTCCTATATAATATATAATGAATCGCGTATGTGTAGGTTTGCATTTTTTTTGTACCTTTGTGCCGTACAAAACTTTTTTCTCTGTGGAAGTCCAAGTCACTCGTCGCCGCACCTCGCGCCTCTCCCTGCGCATCACGAAGAAGGGAGAAGTGCATGTCTCCGCGCCCTACGGCACGCCGGAGCGCACCGTCCGCGAGTTCGTCGACAAGCACACCGACTGGATTCAGCGGGCTGTGGCCCGTACGCTCGCGAGCGAACAGACGCGGCGCGACTTCTTTGCCCGGCTGCCCCTTGCAACCCGCGCCCAGCGGCAGGAGGCCGAACGGCGGCTCGATGGCCTGGTGCGCCCCATGATAGACCGCTATGCCACGCTGATGGGGGTCCGCCCGCAGTTTCTCTACTATCGCGCCACCCGTTCCCGCTGGGGCCTTTGCCACACGGGCCGCTGCGCCATATGCCTCAGCCTCTACCTGCTCCTCTTGCCCCAGTGGTGCATCGAGCACACCGTGGTCCACGAGATGTGCCACCTGCTTGTGCCCAACCACGGCCCACGCTTCCATGCCCTCATGGATCGCTACTTTCCCCGTTGGCGCGAAGCCCGTGCCGAGACGCGCCGCGTGAGCCGCATGGAGGCCGAGGATTGACCGCCCCAATGAGCATACGACGATAACAACTGAAATAAACAGATAGCCCATGAAAACAAATGTCACGAAACTATTCCTCATCCTATGGCTCGCCTTGCCGCTGAGTACATGGGGGGCGACCACTGTCGTCTGGGAGGGGAATCAGGTCTTTTCTACCTGGAGCGACTGCATAAATGTCGCAGGCCGTCGATTTCCGCAAACTGCGCCGTGCCCATCCCAACAAGATGACGGCCCTCCCGGAGTGTAACAGCGTGCCCGTCGGCACGCTCCTTTTTTCTTCCTGAAAAAGTTACCCTTCCCGTGTCAGGTTTCGCGCTCGCCTTGTATATATAAGGATAGAGGAACATCGAAAAATGGAAGGGAATGAAGAAGTTTGCCTGCATCGTGACATTGAGCTTACTCTTCCCCGTGGGGACCCGCGGGCAGACCGTCGTCGAAGGGGCGGTGACGGATTTGTTGGGACGGGCTGTGGATGCCTTCGTCACCGTCCGGCCGAAGGGGGCTGGCGGCATACTTGCCTACACCGATACAGACGAGCGCGGGCACTATCGTCTTTCGTTCAACACGCAAGCCGACAGCGTGGCCGTGACTGCTTCGGGCATGACCATCGGTAACCGCGTGCGCCTCTTGGCCAATCGTTCCCAGAGGGTGGACTTCCGTGTCAGCGAGCAACAGATGGAACTTCGCGAGGTGACCGTCCGAGCCGAGAAGATTCGGCAGCAGGGCGACACGCTCAACTACAACGTGGCGGCCTATCAGCAGCAGGGCGACCGCGTCATCGGCGACGTGCTGAAGCGCATGCCCGGCATCGAGGTCTCGGACAATGGTGCCATCAAGTACAATGGCAAGGCCATCAGGAAGTTCTACGTCGAGGAGATGGACCTCCTGCAAGGCCGCTACGGACTGGCCACGAACAATATCAATGCCCAGGACGTGGCCACGGTGCAGGTGATGGAGCACCATCAGGAGAAGAAGATGCTGCGAGGTAAGGAGATGACGGACGACGTGGCCATCAACCTGAAACTGAAGAACTCGGCCAAGGGCACCGTGGCGGTGAACACGATGGTGGGTGGCGGATGGCAAGACCCACCCCACACCCTCCCTGCGAGGGAGGGAGCAGTCGGAAACCAGACTCTGACATCTTATAATGTATTTGCTCCCTTCCTCACAGGGAGGGCCGGGGGAGGGGCTGTCCTTTGGACCGCCGAGGCAGTCGGCATGTACTTTGCCAAGACGCGGCAGAACATGACCGTCTATAAAGGCAACAACGCGGGCGACGACGTGTCGAGGGAACTCACCTCGCACTACAGCATCAACTCCATTCCGCTCTATCCCTTCTGCCCCACGGGCGTAATCATGCCCAGTGGTTCGGGACTTTCGCAGAAACGCACGTTCGACAACCGCTCGAACATCGTCAGCACGAACCACCTTGAGAAACTATCCCCGGACAAGGAGATGACCTTCAATGCCGCCTACTACAATGACCGCATCCGGCGCGAGGGTTATGCTGAGAGCAACCAGTTCCTGAGCGAGGCCGACCGACTCCTTACACAGGAAACCATGACCAGTGAGACCACGCTCCACAACCTTTCTGCCCAGGCGCGTTACTGCAACAATTCGTCGGGAGCCTTCCTTGCCGACGTTCTGAAGGTGGATGCCGGATGGAACACCGACCGCGTCAGCAGTCTGCTCTCCTCCAGTCGGGTCGATGTCCAGGGACTGCCTGTGGCCGATTACGGCGATGAACAGGTCGCTCAGCATTTCCGTCGTCCTACGCTTTCGGTGAGCAATACGTTCAACACCACGCAGGCCATCGGTCGCAACCATTTCGACCTCCATTTCTCTGCAGGCTATGCCCGCCGCCCCAATACGCTCACAGTGGGCATCGAAGCAGACCCACCCCTTGCCATCCCTGTAAGGGAGGGAGCAGAGTCTGATAGTGAAGATGTAACTTCTCCCTCCTTCTCCGCGAATGCAGGGGGTGGGGCGGTTTATCGGCAAGACCTTACTTCTCACCACATTGCCGCCCGCTTCAACACGGGCTACAACCTTCGTGTGGGCGACTACTTCAAGTTCAACTACGGCATCAATGCCTCTGCCAATCTCCACGGCATCGAGACCGACCTCGACGGTTTCACGCCGCCTGCCGATGGTGGATGGCAAGACCCACCCCACACCCTCCCTACAAGGGAGGAAGTCGTCAGTAGCCAGACTCTGACATCTTATAATGTATTTGCTCCCTCCCTCACAGGGAGGGTAGGGGGAGGGTCTTTGAATGACTTATGGTACAACACCTACACCCTCGCCCTCGGCCAGAGTTACAAGTACGAAATCCACGACTTCAGTCTCACCCTGGGTCTGCCGCTCGAACTCTATGCCCAGACGCTCGACGACCGCGTGCGCGACGACCGCCACGGCTACGTCCATCTGCTCTTTGCCCCGTCGCTCTCCATGAACTGGAGCATTACCCGCGACCTTTGGTTCAACGCTGGCGCCCATTACTCCAAGACCGTGGGCGACCCGGGCGGCATCTACAGCGGCTACATCATGTCGAACTATCGCACGTTCCAGCGCTCCTACGTCGAACAACTCTCCGAGACGCAGAACCTGGGAGCGCAGGCCTCGCTCCGCTACCGCAGTGCCATTCATGCTTTCTTCGCCAATGCCGGGTTCAACTACCGCCGCACCCACGACAACCAAATCTATGGTTACACCTACGAGGGCGCTACCAGCGTGGTGCAGGGTGTCAACCAACCCACCGTGGCCAACAGTTACAGCCTCAGTGGTGAAGTCAGCAAGGGGTTCGACTTCCTCCGCTCCACCATCCGCGCCTTCGCGGGCTACAGTCTCTCGGCGAGCGAACGACTCATCGGCGGCCAACTCTACCAATACCACGCTCGGGCAGTCAGTGGGGGCGGCAACCTCTCGTTCAGTCCCTTCGAGTGGATGGGCATCGTCTATAGCACAGGTTTTTCCTTCAACTGGAGCAAGACACTGACGGACACTGCCTCCCCTCAGACAGGAGGCTGGGAGGGGACTACCGTTCGCAGCCACACGCAGCGCCTCTCCATGAGCATCTTCCCCACGAAAAAACTCACCCTCACCCTCGCTGCCGAGGACAACTACAACAATCTCACTGCCACCCATCGCCACGCTTGGTTCGGCGATGCCGCTGCCAAACTGAAACTCAAGCGCGTCGATATGGAACTGCAACTCAACAACCTCTTCAACCAGCACCGCTATTCGCGCGTCACGTACAGCGGCCTCGACATCTTCACCCACACCTCGCAACTCCGTCCCCGCAACGCCCTCTTCACCATTCGCTTCAAGTTGTTGTAAAATACATAAACAAGTAAGAATAATGAACAGAAGAATTATTTCCATCCTCCTCGCCCTCGCCGTGTACATCGGGGCCTTTGCCCAGCAGAACCAAGGCGAAGTGATTCCGAGCACGAAGACTCGTCGGGGGCTGAAGGAGAAGCAAGTGGGCACAACCATCATGCATGTGGACTATGCCATGAACGCCGACTCCATCGGGCAGGAACAGACCTACATCGACAAGCAGCGCCTGGAGGTCGGACGCGACTGTGCGAAGTATAGCAGCCTGTTCCTCAGGCGGTTTGTCGGCAGCACGCGCCCAACCCAAAACGGGCAAGCCATCCTCCGGGGAGGCAAGCCGGGTAAGAACAATGCTTATTGGAACGATATTCAGTTTGCCGACCTCTTCTTCAAGGACGGGCAGGTCACGGAATATGTCAGTATGCCCATGTACCATGAGAGCAACGACTGCCAGTTCACCGAGCCATGCCCGCCGCAGCAGTGGACGCTAACGCCCAGGGAGGAGATTGTCATCTGTGGCTATCGCTGCCAACGGGCCACGTGCCGCTGGCGGGGTCGCGACTATGTGGCGTGGTTCGCTCCCGACATCCCCGTAAAGCGAGGCCCGTGGCGCTTCAACGGTCTGCCGGGGCTGATACTCAAACTCTACGACACCAACCGCTTCTACACTTTCGAGGCGGTCGGACTGAAGAAAGTGAACGGGCCGATGATGCTCTACGACTTCCCTTACAGCAAGTCCACCCGGCAACGGGTACGGAAGTTGCAGCGCACTCTGCAAGTGAACTACTGGAAGGCCACGGCACAGACCACACAATTCCCCGACAAACCGTTTGAGCAGTTAGAGAAGGAGTGATTTCAATGGACAATGGAAAATTAACAATGGACAATTAACAATGGACAATTCTTGGACGAGCCAAGCGGCAAAGCCGATTACAGCGCGCATGATTCTCATCCTTTTCCTACTCGCTATCTGCATCGGGGCCAGTGCCCAGCAGAAGCAGGGACACGTCAGGCGACCACGGCCGAGGGGCGTGGGTAAGACAACCATAGTGGGACAGGCGCAACTCGAAGTGGAGTATGCGCTGAATGCCACGGACATCCACAATCCCGACACCTATCTCGACCTGCATGTCCTGCGGGCAGGGAAGCATTTGAGCAAGCACTACAGCCGCTTCCTGGAACAGGGCGATTCGCTCTACGACGCCTACATGAAGGCCAACCCACATGCCGAGGGCGTGCCCAGCACGTTCTACACGATAGGTCGCGAAGGGCAGTACTGGAGCGAATACCAATCGACGGAAATCTTTACCGAAGGCGGTAGGCAGACGTTCTATGCCTGGATGCCGTGGGCCATGGAACGCTATAATGCCTATTATACCGAGCCTGCCACTCCGCAACAGTGGACACTAAGCTCTGGGGAGGCGACTGATGTCTGCGGTTATCGTTGCCAACGGGCTACGTGCCGCTGGCGGGGTCGCGACTTTGTGGCATGGTTTGCGCCCGACATCCCCGTGCGCCTTGGTCCGTGGGCGTTCGGCGGTCTGCCCGGGCTCATCCTGAAACTCTACGATGCCGACCGACTCTACTCGTGGGAGGCTGTCAGTCTGCGTTCGGGTTCGTTCCCCATCGCCAAACGTCAGTACGAGGGCTTCCGCAAGGACCGCCGCGAGCATGTCCGCAAGTTGCAGGTGATGGCCAACCGCGACCATCTGAAAGCGGGTGGAGCACGCGACCGCGCGACAGGCGCACTGAAGTCGAGTCCGCATCCCTACGAGCCGTTAGAACTGACGGAGCAGTGAGAGCAGAACCAAACTTGTTTGGATTCTGCCGAATCGCGACGGAAGAAGAACGAAGTTCAATTGGAATAATGTTCAATGGGCAATGGACAATGGACAATGTTCAATTCATAATTCTCAAAATTCAATCTACAATGAAAAGAATCTTCACCCTCATGCTTGCCTTCCTCGCCGTATGCGGTGAGGCAAGTGCACAATGGAAACAGAGTGGCGCCATGGCACCGTGGAATCACAATACGGTGGTCAGACGCAAGGCAATCGACACGGCTAACATGCGCATCCTGTATGCCTGGAACGCCGACAACATCAAGGAGGACAGCACCTACCTGGACCTGGGGCAACTGCAAATCGGCAAACGTGTGACGAAGTACTGCAGTCTGTTCGTGGAGCAGGCCAACGACGAGCGCATCAAGTGGCATAAGGCAAACCCTCGGGCACAGAACGTGCCGTCGGGTGGACGTTGGATGCGTGGCAAGAAACCGGACGCCTGGAGCGAATACCAGTATTCCCATATCTTCATACACGGCGATACGCTGAACGAATGGGCCGTGCTGCCTCCAGGGCAGGAGTGGCCGCTGCGCTACGAGGAGAAAATAGTGCCTTTCGGTTGGAAACTCGGCACGGAGACGCAGGTCATACTCGGACACAAGTGCCAACGGGCTACGTGCCACTGGCGCGGTCGCGACTATGTGGCATGGTTTGCGCCCGACATCCCCATCCGTCGCGGTCCGTGGAAGTTCGGCGGTCTGCCCGGCCTTATCCTGAAGATATATGACACGGACCGCCTCTACACCTTCGAGGCGGTGGCCATTGAGAAGGGGAGTTTCTCCATCTGGCAGTACCCGAAAGAGGAGTTCAAGAAGGCGACGCGGAAGCAGACATGGAAACTGCAGGTGGCCTATAACCGTAACTACCTGCTCGCCTCCGGTCGTCGCAAGTACGACCCCAATGCGCCCGGCTTCATGGGCGAGCCGATGTCGGCACCGCATAAATATGACCCGATGGAGTTGGAATAGTGGACAATGGATAATGGACAATTCATAATCTACAATGAAAAGAATCTTAACCCTCATGCTTACCTTCCTTGCCGTATGCAGTGGGGCATGGGCACAACTTAAGGCGAGTGGGCGTTGCCCGGCTCCCATCCATGCGCGGGACTTCGCGAAGATGGAGGTCGTGGACACCACGCATTTGCGTGTGCGCTATGCCTTCTGTGCCGAGAAGATTGACGACCCAAAGACGTACATCGACCTGCAACGGCTCGATGTGGGGCGAAGGGTTGTGAAGTACTACAGCCAGTTCGTCTATCTCAGCGACTCGCTGATTATGCATTGGCACAAAGCAAACCCGAACTCACAAACGGGAGTGAGTTGGCTGGGCGAAGGTGGGCGCGAGAAAGGCCAGTGGAGCGAATACGAGTGGAGCGACTACTTCTTTGAGAATGGGCAGTTGACGGAGTACAGCCAAATGCCGCAGTGGCTGAACAAGTACGACTCGTGGTACACCGAACCTGCCCCCAAGCAGCAGTGGACCCTGCACCACGAGACGCAGACCATCATCGGCTACCGATGCCAACGGGCTACCTGTCGTTTCCGTGGTCGTGACTTCGAGGCATGGTTCGCCCCGGCCATCCCCGTGAAGCGCGGCCCCTGGAAGTTCCAAGGTCTGCCAGGTCTCATCCTGAAGGTTTATGACAAGGACCGCCTCTACACCTTCGAGGCCATCGGACTGGAGACCCGTCCGTATCCCATCACACGCTTCAAGCAGTACAAGAACTACCGTCGCTCCACCCGCGAGAAGGTGTGGAAGATGCAGCGGCAGTGGCACGAGAACTGGTTCAAGGCTGTCGATTTCCACAAGGGGCACGTTGATGCCGCCGGAAACATGGTGATGGATGAACCCGTTTCCATCCATACACCCTATAATCCATTAGAAACCGAATGAGTTATGAGAAAGTTTGTAGTTTCGCTGTTCATTGTCCTATGTGGCAGCGTATGGGCACAACAGAAACAGAGTACGGCCTCGCGCCCCATGCCGCCCGACTACGGGGCAAAGAAACCTACGGTCATAGGCAACAGCCGGATACGCATCAAATATGCTTTTCAGGCGAAGGACCTGAAGGACGAAGAAACGTGGATTGACTGCGGTCAACTGCTCGCCGACAAGGGGCTGACGCAGTACTCCAGCCTGTTCGTGGCCGAGAACGATGCCGCCCTGCGAAAGTGGCTCAAGGAGAACCCCAACAAGAGTTACTACCCCAATGCGCTGAATCTCAGGGGACGGCACAAGGAGACTTGGTCGGAGTACCAGTACTCCCAAATCTTCGTGCGCGACGGTGTGCTGACGGAGTGGGCCGTGATGCCGATGGCAGAGTTTCAGCAGTATCGCTACACCGAACCGTGGCCCCCGATGCAGTGGAAACTAAGCCCCGGGGAGGAGGCTGTCATCTGCGGTTACAAGTGTCAACGGGCCACGTGCCACTGGCGCGGTCGCGACTATGTGGCATGGTTCACGTCGGAGATTCCCCTCAAGTCGGGCCCGTGGAAGTTCGGCGGCCTGCCGGGCCTTATCATGAAGGTCTTCGACACGCGGCACGTCTATACGTGGGAAGCCGTCGGCGTGGAGAACGGACGGTTCCCCATCCTGCAACTGGAGGAACGCTTCTTCCGTGACAGCACACGCAAGAAGGTGCTGAAGATGCAACGTGAGTGGAACATGAAGTACAATGAACTATCCGGGCGCATGGACTTCAACATGCGGCCTAAGACCCAGCGATATCCTTACGAGCCGTTAGAACTGACGGAGCAGTGAGAGCAGAACCAAACTTGTTTGGATTCTGCCGAATCGCGACGGAAGAAGAACGAAGTTCAATTGGAATAGTGGACAATGGACAATTAACGATGGACAATTGACAATGTTTAATGAAAAAAACGTATCTTTGCCGATGCAAACAGGTGGGGCGTCGGCCTGGGAGCAAACAAAACTTAGAGAGACATGGACACAGGAAACACTGACAGCAAGATGCTGATGGAGCGCGTGGCGCGTGGCGATGCCATGGCCATCCGCCAACTGGTGGACGACTACGGCCAGATGCTCCTGCGGCAGACCATGCGACTGGTGCCCATGAAGGAGGAGGCCGAGGAACTGCTCCACGATGCCCTGTTGCGTGCCATACGCTTTGCCCACCAATACGACGCCCAGCGTGCCTCGCTCCCGACGTGGCTCCTGCGCATCGCCTACACCACCTGCCTGCGCCACATCCAGCGCCACTCGCGCTACCAAACCATCAGTCTCGACGACGTGCCGGGCATGGCCGACGAGGTGAGCGAGGAGACGTTGGACAATGCCTTCTCCACGGGCAACGAGGGACGCATCCAATTCCTCGTCCGTGCCCTCGGCTTCCTCTCCACCGAAGACCGCACCCTGCTCGCCCTGCGCTATGAAGAAGACCGGCCGCTTACCGAGGTGGCCTATCTCTTCGACTCCACACCCGATGCCCTCTACCAGCGGCTCCATCGCATACGCCGCCGATTGTATAACCTGATAAAACACTTTGAACATGCCGACCACCCATAACGACCTGCGCGAGGCCCTGCGTCGCACGCGACCTGCCGAACCCGAACTCTCGGCCGACTTTGCCGACCGCTTGCTTGCCGACCATGGCCGTCGCCGTCAGTCCCTCATCCGGCGCATTGCCGCCGTCGCCGCTATTCTCCTATGCATCAGTGGCATCGCCTATGCCGCTGTGCGCCTTACCTCAGACGGTTTCGGGCTGAGATTCGCGCAACGGGACCGCGTCGTCCCCCCGGAAGAATTGGAAGTCTTGCCCGAATTTCCCGGTGGCGTGGATGCTATGATGCAATACTACCAGCGCCATCTTCACTATCCCGAGCAAGCCATGCGCGACAGCATTGAGGGACGCGTCATCGTCTCCTTCATTGTCGAGAAGGACGGTCGGCTGACGGGCATCCACATTGCCCGCTCGCTTTCGCCCTCGACCGACAGCGCTGCCGTCAGCCTTGTCCGCCAGATGCCCCGTTGGATTCCCGCATACGCCCACGGCCGTCCCGTCCGGTCGCAGTTCGTCATCCCCATTTCTTATCGCCTCAACAAGGGGGCTGGTGCGCCCCTTCGCACGGGCGGCCGCCCAAGGCATTAGCCCCAGCCACGCAAGACTGATGCCTCCGGATAGCCCAGATTATCTGGGAATTCCGGAATTTCCGGCTCTTTTTCCGGGCTTATCTCGAATTTTCCGCCTTATTTATGGCTGATTCTCCATTATATTGTGTACCTTTGCGAATCACAAACAACTGCACGCATGGAGAAGAAACCCACAATTAGGCAGTACGCTGATGGTACGGCAAGTGTGTTGCGGAAGGCTGTAGTATATACGGAACTGCGATTCTATCAGCGGAGCGATGTACTCTATCAGTTGACCCAGTTGTTTTGTCTGCGCTATCTGCCGAAGTACGGCGACCGCACGGTTGACCAAATGGTGCAATCGGCTCGGAGCATAAAACAAAATATAGCCGAGGGAAGCAGCGACGGACAAACCTCGATGGAGGTGGAACTGAAGTTGTTGGGGATAGCCCGAGGCAGCAACAAGGAACTTCAGGAGGATTTCCAGGACTATCTGAAGCGGAAGGGGCTGGAGGAATGGTTTGGCAAGAATGAACGCTTCGACCGTTTGCATGATTTCTGCAAGACGCATAGTAAATTTGAGGACTACAAGGAGGTCTTGCCGAAGATGAATGACGAAGAATTGGCCAACATGGGCATTTGCCTTTGTCACCAAGTGGACGCAGCCCTTACGAAATACATAGAGAAGAAGGACCGCGAATTCACTACGGAAGGCGGCATACGGGAGCGCATGACCGCCGCTCGCTTAGGGCAGCGAGAAACGCAGAAAGAGATTATTGCGCGGCAGGCCAAGGAGATAGAAGTGCTTAAAGCAGAGAACGCCCGCCTCATGGCCCTGCTGGAGAGGATGACGGATTAGCCGGACTTTCCAGAATGTCCGGAATCTCTGGAAAACCCGGAATCTCTGGAAAACCCGGAATATCCGGGCAATAAAATACAACAAGAAAACAGACGACAATGGAGAACGGCACTAACATACAGCTGCGGCAGGCCTGGGACTTTGTCGAGCACACGGGGCGAAGCATATTCCTGACAGGCAAGGCCGGCACGGGGAAAACCACGTTCCTGAAGACCGTGGTCGAGAGGTCGAAGAAGCGCAGCGTGGTAGTGGCACCGACGGGCGTGGCAGCCATCAATGCAGGGGGCATGACCATACATTCCTTCTTCCAGCTGCCCCTGTCGCCCTTCGTGCCAGGAGCCAAGATAGAGCAAAAGTTCGAGTTTAGCCGTGAGAAGCGTAAGATTATCGCCTCGCTCGACCTGCTCATCATCGACGAGATTTCCATGGTGAGGAGCGACCTGCTGGATGCCATCGACAGTGTCCTGCGCCGCTTCCGCGACCACTACCTCCCCTTCGGTGGCGTGCAACTTCTGTTAATTGGCGACTTGGCCCAACTCACGCCCGTGGTCACGCCCGAGGACGAGCAGATGCTGCGCGGCTACTACGACACACCCTACTTTTTCGGCTCCAAGGCTTTGAGCCAGATTGAGTACGTCACCATCCAGCTCGAACACGTCTTCCGCCAGCAGAATACCGACTTCATCGCCATCCTCAACCACATTCGCGAGGGACATCCCTCCGTGGCCGACCTCGATGCGCTCAACACCCGGTGCCTGCCTGGCTTTGTGCCAAACCCCGACGAGGGCTATATCCGCCTGACCACCCACAACCGCTTGGCCGACCAATACAACGAGGGGGAACTCCAGAAACTGCCTTCGCCACTTTTCCGCTTCGATGCCTCGATACAGGGCACTTTCCCCGAGTACGCCTATCCCACCAGCCCAGTGCTGGAACTGAAGGTGGGCACGCAGGTGATGTTCGTCAAGAACGACCTGTCGCCCGACCATCGTTACTACAACGGCCGTATCGGACGGGTGACACGACTCGAAAAAGGGCACATCGAGGTGCTTTGCGTAGGCGATGCAGAGCCCATTGAGGTGGAACCGCTGACGTGGGAGAATGCGCGCTACACGTTGAACGAAGATACACGCGCCATAGAGACCGAGGTGCTGGGCACCTTCTGCCAGTACCCCTTGCGCATGGCATGGGCCATCACCATCCACAAGAGTCAGGGCCTGACGTTCGACCGGGCCATCATCGATGCCAACCTCTCGTTTGCCCCCGGACAGGTGTATGTAGCCCTGAGCCGCTGTCGGACGCTGGAGGGCATGGTGCTGGCCTCGCCCCTGGAGTTGCGTGCCATCATCAACGACCAGCGCGTGGAGGACTACATCAGTCAGCAGGAGGGCGAGGCGCAGCGCAGCATCGCCCAGTTGCCTGCACTGAAGGAAGAATACTTCCGCCATCTCCTGCTCGAACTCTTCGACTTCCGTTCCCTGCTCTATCAGGAGGAGCACATGCTGCGCCTCTTTGCAGAATTCTTCTATCACAGCCATAGCCAACTCGACAACCTCCACAAACAGGCACTCGAAGCCTTGCGCCAGCGCGTCATCGACGTGGCCGGACGATGGACGTCGCTTATCCAACGTGCCACCACCGACCAGTTGCACGCTCCCGACTTCCTCGACCGCGTACGCCGCAGTGCCACCTACTTTGCCCAGGAACTGGAGACCATACTCGAAGCACCCATCCGTCTGACGGCAGAGGTGCAGACGGGCAACAAGCAGGCCATGCGCCGACTGGCGAACGCCCTGCCCGAACTGCGCCAGACATGGCTCTCACGCCGTTACCTCCTCGGTCAGATTGCCGACTCTGGCTTCTCCATCCCCACCTATCTCCATGAGAAACAGATGTCGATGCTCGATGCCCTGGACGAGAAGACGCTGAAAAAGAAGCGGGAAAAGAAAGAAAAGAAGAAAAAGGCACCCAAGCCCAAGACGTGGGAGGTCAGCCTCTCGCTCTACCGTCAGGGCATGAATCCCGACCTTATCGCTCATGAGCGCGGCCTCACCATCGGCACCATCATGGGGCACCTCCTTCGCTATGTTGCCAGTGGTGAGATACCTTTCGACGAACTCATCCCGCCAGAGCGCGTCGCCCTTGTCCGCCAGGCCATCGCAGCCGCCGGCCCCGGTGCCCCTCTCTACGTCATCCGCGACCATTGCCCGAAGGACGTCAGCTACGACGAAATCCGTGCAATCCAGGAGCAAAAGATTTCAAAACAATAAAGGCTACGACATTCTTTACAAGAGCCATTATTTACTTGCCACGCCCAGCGCCCCTCCCTTAGAGCTACAGACGTGCCATCTCACACCCTATGCCCGACGGGGGGCCTATGACCGATTGCTCTTTTCAAACAAATCATAGCTACAATTCATCTTTACAAAGATACATCTTTCCTTTGTCGAAGTCGAAGATGGTGGGCATGGTAAAGAACTTTAATCCTAAGTAGCCACATTCGTCCTGCCACATAAACTTCTTCATATCAATTAGTTTTAGCGTGGCTTTGTGCCTCATCCGAAACACATTACAAAGATATAAAAAAGAAACAAGAAACGAACAAAATAGTACGGGAATTCTGGGCAATCCAGAAATTCCGTGGTATAGATAAAAGCGAGGCACCCCGTAATGGGATGCCTCGCTTTCGTTATTGTATCCAAGCAAGCTTGGCGTTACGCTCACTCCTCCCAATTTTCCTGGGTCTTGCGGACGTAGCTCTTGTAGCGGAGCTGAGCCATACGCTGGGCCTCGGCGAAGAGTTCTTCGGCCTCGTTGGGGTAGGCCTTCTTCACGCTGAGGTAGCGCACCTCGCCCATGAGGAAGTCGTGGAACTTGTCCCAATCGGGCTCCTTAGAGTCGAGGCTGAAGGGGGTCTTGCCTTCCTCGATGAGGGCGGGATTGAAGCGCCACAGGTGCCAGTAGCCGCACTCTACAGCCTT
>JAFTEX010000077.1 GCA_017453445.1 Bacteroidaceae bacterium | reverse complement strand
TGACTCATCCCTGTAGCCGGGATAGTAGTCAAGGCAGAAGCTCAGATGCGTACCTTTCTTAATCTTACGTGTACGCAGGGTTACTGTCTTGCAAATGTTACTCATACTTGTATGAAATTTGTTTTGTTAATAATCGAAGGCTATGCGTCTCATAGCGGATACAAAGTAACTGCGTGTTAAAAGTGTGGCCAAAGAACCTTTTCATAACTCATGGATAATTTCACTTTCACGCAGTTGATGCTTATTATTGGGCATTATTGGAGCCTGTAAGCCCCGAATTGCGCAAGTCTGCTTGCCATTATTCGGTCTAATTCCTCCTTGATAATGAGGTTCTGGACTCCGACTTTTACCTTGGTGATATTATGTGCCTTGGCAATAACGCCAATATTAGCTTTAGTCATGCCGTACTTCTCGGCAGCTTCGGTGGTGGTGTAATAGGCATCACTAGCCTTCAGGTCGGGACGGAAGATTTCATCCAGATGTATCTTTGAATAATAGGTCTTGCCATATTCTCGCTTGGTGGGAATATGGCGGCGGTAGGCTTGGGTGCGTAGGGATTCCTTTGTTGTGGAATAAAGTGCCTCTGCCTCATCCGTTGTCAGCCACTCTGTCAATGCTTCTATCTCAGCGGAAACTCCGAAGAGTGCATCCATGTGCTTTCGGCTATAGTAGTTCTTGCCTGCAATCTTGCAGATAGGTATGTTGTTTCTCTTGGCAGAAACATAGAGCCAAGACTTCTTAACCTTGTAGATGCGCATAACATCCTCGCCAGAGATGTATTCAAGTGGTTCGATATTCTGAACTGAATTCTCTTTTCTCGCTGGCTTACTTGAAGCTTGTCTTTTCTTCAACGAAAGGGAAGAAGGAGTCGTTGACTTGGGTGTTGGCAACACTCTATGATAAGGATTGCCAGCAAGCATCTTCTCTATGTCTGCCTTGCGGATGAAAGCCATACGGCTACTGATTCGTGAGGCAGGAAGTTTACCCTCGTTTACCAATTTGTAAACGTATTGACGTGAGCATCCCATGAGGATGGCAGCCTTGGAGAATGTAAGATACTCCTGGCTGGCGATGTCTATAACAGGCTGGACAGCCTTCAAAAAGTCCTGTTGTCTCTTCTTGCGCTGAGCCTTTGCCGCCTCGGCACAATGTTCTGAACAATACCTCTGCGAGCCGCTGTTACAAGTGAACTCCTTTCCGCAGAAGGCGCATTTTCTTGTCTTTCTCATTTGACTCCTTTTTATGTGGTTTTACAATCAATTTCTTGCAAACCGCCACGGAGTGAACTTTCGTCAATCATTGACACCCATTGTCAACTCATTCCACGATGTCACGTTCTTCAAATGAGGTCACTTCCTTGCTCTTTTCCCTCTCGTTCATCAGTCAACCGTTGTACACTCTTGTAAACCTTTGTCAACCCTGTCCACGAGATGGCAAAATAAAAGCCCTCAAAATTCTCCGCGGTAGAAATGCGTTGCAAAGATAAGCGGATTTTTGAGAACCACCAAAAAACAAGTCCGAAGTGTTAAAATCTAAAAGTGGTTGATATACAGTGGTTTATATCTATGTGTTTTTCATTGTTTGTGGTTGTTTAGAGGTCTCTAAATACAGCCAGAGAACGCATAAACGCCAATCGAGGTCACGCTGTTGGGGATATCTATGGAGGTCAGAGCCGAGCAATCATCGAACGCTTTCATACTAATCGAGGTCACGCCATTGCCGATAGTGACAGAAGTCAAACCGCTACAAGAACCGAATGCATAATAGCCTATTGTGACCACGCTGTTGGGGATGGTGACGGAGGTCAGACCCGTGCAGCCAAAGAACGCCCAATCGTCAATCGAGGTCACGCTCTCGGGGATGGTGACGGAGGTAAGTTTTTTGCAAGTATCGAACGCATAAACGCCAATCGAGGTCACGCTGTAGGTTTTTCTATTGTAGGTGACGGACTCGGGGATGGTGACGCTGCCTGTATACCTGTCGGAATACGAATAGTAAGAATTATCTCGATAGGTAACCGATACGGTAAGGTCATTCGGGGAGGTAATCTTGTAATAGATACCATCTGCCTCGAAATCATGCGCCCAACCACTGACGCTGGTCAGCAGCAGATACAGAAGGAGTAAACACTTTTTCATAGTTGTATGAATTTTAAGTTAAACAATAATGTCTATGCACACAGAAAAAGCGTGAAACTTGACTTATTATTTCATGTGAGGCCTTGGAATGCCCTTGTACAAATAACAAGCAACTCTCACGCTTCTGATGATATACCTCACCCGGAAAGGGTGGATGCATAAACATCTGCACGTGAGCGAATTTGCTCATCATCCCTGTACAATGAAAGTTTCCAAGTTTCACACGAAGGATAATATCGCTATTACGCTCATCCGAATGTCATCTGGCGTTTGGTCACAACGCGATGTGCGCCAGAATTGCTGCAAAGTTACAAAATATTTCTGAACTGCAAGCAAATGGAGAAGTTTTTTTGGTGGTAGCGTAGTAACGTGACACCCTTCACATTACTACGTTACTGCGGAAGCCTTACTTGTTTACCTTTATTCCATGCGCATGGTTTAATCATTCGGTGCGCATGGTTTAATTAAACGATGCGCACCGAATAAGCATAAGGAAGTAAGGTTCGGGAGGGAGGGTTATAGGGTTCGGAAAGCCAAGACGTTCGCCTTCAGAGCACCAGGAGGCACACCCAGTGGGCCACGAGGGCCGCGCAGAGGCCGCCGATGGTGTGGGAGAGGATGGCCTTGGAGGTCAGTTCGCGATAGCCGAGGGAGTCGAGCATGGCGGTGTGGGTGCTGAGGAATCCGCTCCAGCACATGCCGATGGCCGTGAAGACGGCGATGGCGTTGCCGTCCACCCAGCCCTGACTGACGAAGTTGGGCACCAGACTGAGGGCGGCGCCGACGGCTCCGAGGGCCGTGATGGGGAAGGCTATCTGGTGGGGGTCGGTGAACCCGAAGACGATGCGGAAGAAGCCCGAAATCTCGTTGGCCAGGGCGGGCAAGGCCTCCACGCCCTCGTAGGCGGCTCCCGTGTAGGTGCCGTCGGCCGAAGGACCGAAGGTGAGAATCATGACGAGCGTGGAGATGACGAGCACGCCGGGGATGATGGTCATGCCGACGTCGACTCCGGCCTTTCCGCCGTCGAGCAGCGAATTGAGGGTGCGCAGGAAGAGCGACTTCTCCTCCTCGTGCTCTGGCTGGATGCTCAGGGCCTCCTCGGGGGTGAGGTCGATGGCCGACTCCTCGGCATAGCGAGGATAGGACTTCAGGACGAAGTGCTGCATGAGCCGCGTGGAGACGATGCAGCCGCAGAAGGCTCCGAGCAGGCCGATGAGGGGTTCGAGGAAGAATCCCTGGCTAATCATGAAGATGATGACGATGAGCCCCATGCCGAAGGCCGTGCCGAAGTTCGTGAGCGAGATGTACTGGAACTTGCGGAAGTGGGAGGCAAAGCGGCGGTCCTTGGCCAGGGCGATGATGGCGGGATTGTCGGACAGGAAGGTCATGACGGCCCCGAGCGAGGCCATGCCCGGCAGGCGGAACAGGGGACGCATGAGCGGACGGAGCAGCATCTCCAGGAGGTCGACCACCCCAAACTCCACGAAGAGCTTGCCGATGGCTCCCGTGATGACGCAGATGGCCATGAGATAGAAACAGGTGTTGATGAGGAGGTCGAAGGCGGTGTGCATCACCGTATTCAGCATGGGGGCTGCCCCCATGCGCCAGCCAATCATCGTAAACAAGCCACCCACAATGGCAAGGCACACAAGGCCTGAGATATAACGACGTTTCATCTAAACTGTGAACTTTGTAAGAACTATTTTCTGAACACATCGACCCGGCAGGTGACTCCTGCACTCACGACGTGCTGACGATTATGGAGCGCCCCGTTGGGGTTGGTGTTGTCGCCCCAGGCGTAGGAGTAGCCGGCATGGAGGCGCACCCAGTCGTGCCAGCGGCCCTTCAGGGGCAGATACTCCAGGCCACAGCTGAGACGGGTCAGTTCCGTCCCGGCCTGCACGTAGGCATCGCGGTCCGTGTGGGTTTTGTTGCGGTCGTAGGTGGCTTTTCCGTAAAGGCGTAGGTGCTGGTTGGGACGATAGTTCAGTTCGCCCATGACGGAGAAGTCGGCAAAGAGCCACTGCTGGTGGCGACTGGCGCGGTTCATGAGGTCGAGCCGCAGATACCACTTCGGCCCCATGCGGAACTCGTTGCCCAGGGCCACGTAGCTGATGTAGCGGCCCGGGGAGGTCTCCACGGCATTGATGCTCCACATCGTGCTCCACCAGGCATGGCGGCCGTACCACATCAGGTTGTAGGCATAGAGGTCGTTGGTATGGGCGTCCAGCGGACTCTGGCACACCTGGGCCAAGAGCCGGTCGTGGTCGGGGCTGTCCTTGTCGCGGCGGAAGTCGTAGGCCACGGTCACGCCCCAGGCGTAGCATGAGACGTTGCTGCAAAATTCGGAATAGAAATACTGGTCGATGGGGGCACTGTCGTACTCATAGCCTCCGACGGCCACCATCTGCTTGCCCGCCGAAAGGGTCAGCGGCTCCACGGGGCGATAGCTGAGATAGAGCCAGTCGGTGGCATCGAAGAAGTGCATGTCGCGGCTGAAGCGGTTCAAGCGCTGGCGATAGCCGTAGGCAAACTTTCCGGCGAACTCGCCCGTCAGGACAAGGTTGAGGAACTTTCCGCGGAATCCGCTCTCCTCCTTCACCTTGTCAGAACCTATGAACTCTGTGTCGTAGTCTCCCCTGCCCTCCACGCGCAGACGCACCACGTCGTGATGCTCGGTCTCTTCTGTACGCGGCGGCTCCGGAAGCGTATCCGTCACCACCCTCACCTCTTGTGCATTCGCCCCCACGAGGGTGAGCAACGCAACGGACACAGTCCTCAGTCTCGGTAAATTCATGCCTTCTGTATGTGTATTTTTCAGTATTCGGGCACGAAGATACGAAATAAAAACATAACTTTTCGCATTTTACACAGATTTTACCCAAATTTTTTCATTACCTTTGTATCTTAGAACTAAACGATACGTCATGAAACGCAATTTTATCATGCTTTTGGTCTGCTGCCTAACGGCCATGCAGACCTGGGGACAGAAAGTCGCCGTCCGTTGGGAACTGAGCGACAAGGACAATCTCTCGGTCTCTGAGCTGACAGGCGAAAACGCCACGTTGCTGGCCGCCAGCTACCTCGCAGGGGCGGCCATCACCCAACCGACCACCATGACCGCCGGCAACGCGGCCACGGGCTACACGGCACCGACGTACACGCCGCCGTTCACCCAGTTCTACGTCACCACCCGGCAGACGGGCAAGGCGGCAGGCCACAACCTGGCCTTCGGCGTGAAGCCACAGACGGGCCACACGTTCAAGCCCACACGCATCTCGTTCGACGCGGCCAAGTGCGGCACCGACGGGGGCAACTTCGACGTTTACCTGAAGACCAGCTCCACCAGCGAACGGGCACTGGCCACCGCCGAGACGCCCCTGCGCAACCGCACACAGGACGGCAACCCCAACGGCTACAGCCACCACGAATACACCGTGAGCGACTATCTGGTGGAGGGCGAAAACTTCCTGCTCTTCCTCTACATATATAATATCAACGGCGTGGACAACGAAAACCCGAAGTCCATTGCCTTCCGCAACGTCGTCATCGAGGGCGTACTGGACGAACCCGTCTTCGCCGCCGACCACTACATCACCGCCGCCTCGTTCCAGACGAAGGCCGGCGAGACGGTCGACTTCCTCCCCCTGCTTAAGGGGCTGAAGAACGGCGGACAGGCGCAGTACGGCGAACTGCTCTACGGCGACCCGTCGGACTTCCGGCTGTCGCTCATCGAAGGCTATACGGCAGAGACCACCTACAAGGACAAGACGGCCACCTTCCGCATCAAGGACGGAGACGGCCAGGAGGTGTTCACGTTCAGCCTGCTCTTCCGCGTCACCTACCGCACGGAGAAGCCCGAGGCCAAGCCGCTCAGCCGCGGCCTGATAGCCGTGAACCTGAGCGCAAGCGGCAGCAGTGGCAACCTCGTCAGCTGGCGCTACCGCGAGAAGGACCAGAACCAGGTGAAGTTCAAGCTCTTCCGGGGCACCAACGCCACCACCCAGAACACCAAGGTGAACAACGGCAACTACATCTACAACCGCACCAACTTCCGCGACACGGGTGGAAGCACTTCGGCCTACTATCGGCTCGAAGTCTATGACCTCAATGACAACCTCCTGGAGACCGAGGTCAGCCGCAAGACATGGGCCAACCAGAGCATGGAAATCCCGACCAAGACACCCACCGACACGCGCGGCCTGGGAGCCACCTATACGCCGAACGACGCCGCCTTCTACGACATGGACGGCGACGGGGAGTACGAAATCGTCCTGAAGTGGGACCCCTCGAACTCGAAGGATGCCGCCTCCAACGGAACGACCAGCGACACCTATATCGACTGCTACAAACTCGACGGCACGCAGCTCTGGCGCATCAACATCGGCCCCAACATCCGAAGCGGGGCCCACACCACCCCCTTCGTCGTCTGGGACTTCGACGGCGACGGCTATGGCGAACTCATCTGCAAGACGGCCCCCGGCACGGTGGACGGCGAGGGCAACTACGTGGTGCTGCCCGGCGACGACCCGAAGAAGTCGTGGCTCAACAGCCGTGGCAAGCCCGATGCAGGGCCTGAGTACGTGACCGTCTTCGACGGACTGACGGGTGCCGAACTGGCCACCATGCCGTACCACACGAAGTACGGCGACGTCAGCACCTCGTTCTGGGGCGACTCGAACCAGAACCGCTCCGAGCGCTACCTGGCCTGCGTGGCCTATACCGACGGTGTCACTCCCTCGGCCATACTCTGCCGCGGCTACTACAGCGGTGCCTCGCTGGGGGCCTACGACTGGGACGGCATGCAACTGACCCTTCGCTGGCTCCATCGCAGCACCACCAGCGGCAAGGAACTCTGGGGCGAAGGGGCCCACTTCGTCATCGCGGGCGACGTGGACGACGACGGCAAGGACGAGATTGTCTACGGAGCCGCCTGTCTGGACCACGACGGAAAGAAGACCATTTACCGCACAGGCCTCGGCCACGGCGATGCCCTCCACCTGGGCGACTTCGACTGGGACAACCCCGGCATGGAGGTGTTCATGCCCCACGAGCACAAGCCCTACGGCTACGAACTGCGCGATGCCAAGACGGGCAAACTGCTCGTCTACCAGAAGGCCGACAGCGACACGGGCCGCGGACTGGCGGCCGACTTCGACTCGTCGCACGACGGAGCCGAACTGATGGCCTCCTGCACGGGGGCCCTGATGGACTGCAAGGGACAGGTCATCGCCGACTCATGGGCCATCGGGAGCAGCGGCGCAGGCATCAACAACCGCATCTTCTGGGACGGCGACCCCTACGACGAATTCTTCGACAAGAGCATCATCGCCCACTGGAACGCCACGGGCCGCTACTTCGACCGCTATCAGGTGAACGGCTCCAACTACACACCCGGTTCGCTCTGCAACTACTCGAAAAACAATCCCTGCGTCATGGGCGACATGCTGGGCGACTGGCGAGAGGAAATCGTCACCTACAACGGTTCGAACAACGCCCTCATCATCACGACCACCAGTTTCGAGTCCACCTACCGCCTGCCCCACCTCATGGACAACCGTCAGTACGCCGAGGGCATTGCCAACCAGAACTGCGCCTACAACCAGCCGCCACGCCTGCCCTACGACCCGGCTCGCACCCATGCGCTGCACGTGACCATCCCTGCCGAGGGTTGGGCACCCGTCTACACGGAATACGCCCTGCAAGTGCCCAAGGAAGCCACCATCTACTACGTCAGCAACTTCGACACGAACGTCGACACGCTGAAGACGACGCGCATCACTGCGGCCACCATCCCAGCCGCCACGGGCTTCCTCGTCAAGGGCACGCCCGGCACGGAAGTCGTGCTGAAGCCAGCCAGCGTCACGGGCACAAGCCTGTCGGCTAACAAACTCGCAGGCGACGGCATCCTGCCTGCCGCCATCGAGAGCACCGCCACTGCCACTTACTACCAGTGGGGCTATCGCGAGGGTGTGGGTCTCGGTTTCTTCCGTGTCGAGACGGCTGAGATTCCCGTGGGCGAGGCTTACCTGAAGGCTACCACCCCCTCGACTCGCGGCAAGGAGCACTACCTCATCGGCCAGACTGCCGTAGGCATCCAGTCCGTGACCTCTGACACGTCCACGCCCGACGCCCCCGTCTACACCCTCGACGGTCGCCCTGCCACCGAGCATAGTAAGGGAATCCGCATCCGCAAGGGACGCAAGACGGTGAAGTAAGCCGCCGGGCGAAAGGAACCTGTTCCTGCCCTATAGACCAAAAAACGCCTCTCCCCGAACCGTCATTCAGGGAGAGGCGTCTCTTACTTAAAATACATGCGAGGGTTTTCAGTGCCGGAGGGGCGCGCCTTCCTCTCCATCGTCCCCGTGTTCCAGATGTCCCAGCCCGGGTCGTCCGCCTCCTGCTTCACGTCGAAGTCGCCCGTGCCGCCGAAACTCACGAAGTCCATCAGGTGGCGGCGCGACTGCATGAGGAACACGTGCGTTTCGGGACGCACGTAGTTCCGTGTCTCTTGTCTTTTGTCCATGGCTCTGCCTCCCTTACTTTACGATATACTTCCGGCCGCCTCTCACGTAGATGCCCTTGCGAGGCTTCGCCACGCGCCGCCCGCTCAGGTCGAAGACGGGGGCATCCTCTTGGGGCGCAAAGGCATCGCGGCTTACGGAACCGACGGAGGTCAGCTCGCCGCCGTCCTCGCCGAACACCGTCACCTTCACCTCGCCCAGGCTCTTCGGGTTGCCGTCGCGGTCCGTGACGCTCACGTACCAGCGCATCGGCTTCAGCGCGCTCTCCGCACTCGCGGCCTGCACCAGCTGGCCGCCGCCTAGGGCGTAGTAGCCGTTAGCCAGCATCTCAGCACCCGACAGGCCCGAATAGGTGCCCGTGACGGTGAACAG
>JAFTEX010000076.1 GCA_017453445.1 Bacteroidaceae bacterium | reverse complement strand
GGCAAGGGGCAAGGGGCAAGGGGCAAGAGGATACATTCGCACTCTGTTTATCTTCCAGTCTGATACATTCCTCTTGCCCCCTGCTCCTTGCTCCCTGCTCCTTGCCCCTTGCCCCTATGCACTGAAGCATGGCGGCGATGGCTGCGGCAGTGGCACAAGTGCCCGTGGTCAGTCCGCTTTTCAGAGGGTAGAAGTCCGGCAACAATTGCTCCACAGTCCTGCGCAGACCGTATTCGCCATCCACGACGTATTCGGTCAAAGGCGAGGGGCTGAGGGTGAAGGACGTGGGAAGCGAGGCGCAGGGCATGGGGGGCCGTTTCAGCGCAATAATCTTCATGCCTTGGGCACGGGCAGCCTCCACCTTCTCCGTGAAGCCGCCGCTCTCTCCGCTCTCCTTCAGCAGGAGGACATCGGCGCGGACGGGTATCTCCCGGGCATCCTCGTAGTAGCAGAGTTGCTCCCTTCGTGCGCCCTGCCGGAGCGCCAGCTGGATGGACGACTCGCGGTCCAGTATGCGATAGAAGATGCGAATGCCTTCGTTCTCCAGCGGCTTCAGTCGGGCAATGCTTTGCACGCCCGTCGTGGCCAGGAGCGTGCAGGGAGTCGGGAGCAGCGGCGGGAGTTCGCAGTAGTCGTCAATCCACGTAATGTCGGGGTCGCGCGGCGGATAGATGCGCTCAAAGCGGACAACGGGCAGGCCGAGCACGGTCGCGACGTTGGCAATGGCCTGATGCAGCACGCGGGCAAAGGGGTGGGCGGCATCCACGATGAGCTTAATCTCGTTCTCTCTGCAAAAACGGTCTATTTCATCGGCATTCATGGCCCCGTCGGTGCGCCTTCCGTGGTGCATCGTCACCTCCTGCTCGCCTGTCTTGGTCGAGTACCAATAGGGGTTACCTGCCTCCTCCAGCGCCTTGATGGCCCTGCGCCCCTCCGTTGTGCCTCCGAATACAAGTATCATAGGTACAAAGATAGTGCAAACCGAGCGAAAACACAAATTTTATTTGATTTTTCCGAGGTGCAGCCTATCTTCAGCCATTGGCTAAAGATACGATTAAGCGAACAAAATGCCAAACTTAATAAATAAAAATATTCCTGCTATTTCGTTTTCCTACCGATTCTGTCTGACGAACTCCATGGGAGCCATCCCTGTGATGCGCCGGAACGTGCGACCGAAGTACGAAACGTTCTCATAGCCCACCATGGCCGCCACCTGCTTGACCGACCTCCGCTCCGACACGAGGAGCAACTGCGCCTGCGTGATGCGTCGGCGGATGATGTAGTCGGTGGGCGTGGTGCCTGTCTGGCGGCGAAACAGGCGGATGAAACTGTCCTTCGTCATGCAGGCTTCGTCGGCCAGACGGTCCAGAGAGGGCACGTGCACCAGGTCGTTGTTGACGACCCACAGCGCCTGCAGGATGCGCTTGTCGCTCACCGTGCGCGGACGCGCTTGAGCAAAGAAGTGGGACAGAAGGATTTGCAGCAGGCCGCTGATTTCCATTTGTCGGGCCACGGGCCGCTGCTGGAAGTCCTTGATGCCTTGCAGGATGCGGGTCGAGGTCTCGTAGTTCCGGGGATCCTTGTTCTTCAGCGCCAGTTCGGGAGCCAGCCTCGTCAGATGGCGGACGATGCGCTCGTCCACCTCTGTGGCAGGGATGATGAGGGGAAACTGGTTTTGGTGATAGAGGTCGAACACCTGTCTGGAGGCATCCAGAAAGTGCAGGTAGTAGTGGCCGAACGCCCCATCGCAGTGAACGTTGTGTGTGGTGAAAGAGGGTATCAGGCACAGGTGTCCCGGCCGCAGTTCGTGGGTCTGGCCGACGAAGGTCACTTCGCCCCTGCCTTCCGTCACCCAATAGATGCGAGAGAAGGGGCTGCAGATGCGTTCGTAGTTCCAGTCGCCCTGGTGGTGCGAGTGCCCGATGTTGAGCAACTTGAAATCGTAGTTCATGGTATAGACTTCTCGATAGGCAAAGATAGGCATTATTTTGGGAAAACATGCTATCAGAGGGGGTAAATCTGTCACAATATCGACTATTCGTGTCATTATCGGAGGTAATCGGGCAAAAACCGCCGTCTTTCCTCTCCATCCTATGGAATTTTGTCTATCTTTGCCCTACGGAGAACCATGAAAAGCAAACAAGACATGCAATATGCTATACCCGCTTTCGTCCTATTCTGCGCCGTGCTCGCCTCGGTTTCGGGCCGCGCCCAGACAGCACCCCCCGACTGGGAGAATCCACAGGTCATAGCCATCAACAAACTGCCCTACCACGCCACTCTGCAACTGCCCTCGCGCGAGAAGGAATGCAAGGAAATCATCTCGCTCGACGGGCGATGGCTTTTCCACTGGTCACCGTGCCCCGAGGAACGCCCTTCCGACTTCTGGCGCACGGACTACGATGTCAGCCAGTGGGACAGCATCGCGGTGCCGGGCAACTGGCAGATGCAGAACTTCGTCAAGCCCATCTACACCAATTACCGATACCCATTCCGGCCCAACCCGCCCAGCGTGTCAGGCGAACCGCCACGCGACTGGTACGCCTACGACCATCGAAATCCCGTCGGGTCGTACGTTACCTTTATTAATATTACGCGCGAGATGCTTCGCCACAATCTCATCCTGCACTTCGGCGGCTTCAAGTCGGCCATGTACGTTTGGGTCAATGGCCAGCGCGTGGGCTACAGCCAGAATGGCATGTCGCCTGCCGAGTTCGACGTGACGTCCTACCTCCGTGCTGGAAGCAATCGTCTGGCCGTCGAGGTCTATCGTTGGAGCGACGGATCGTATTTGGAAGATGTGGACATGTGGCGCTTCAGTGGACTTTTCCGCTCGGTGCAGTTGTGGGTGCGTCCGCTCACGCACATTAGCGACTACTCCGTCACCACCGACCTGAGCAACGACTTCCAGGAGGCCACCGTCCGTGCGCGGGTGGAACTGTGCAACACAAGCCTCCGCAAGGCGCGCGACCTCACCGTTGCCTTGTTGATTGACGGACAGGAAACCTTGGGACGCATGAAGCTGCTTGCTGCGGGCGATACCAGCCACGTGGAATTGACCTGCAGGTTGCAGTGTCCGCGCCTATGGTCGGCCGAGAAACCGAATCTCTATCCGATGTCCGTCGAACTGCGCGACCGCAAAGGCAATACCATAGAGCACTTCGACAATCATCTGGGTGTTAGGCGCATAGAGATAGTTGGCGAGGTGCTCAAAATCAACGGAAAGAACGTGAAGTTCCGAGGTGTCAACCGACATGACCATCATCCACGAATGGGGAGGTATGTGGACGATACCACTTGCGAACTGGACATTCGGCTGATGAAGCAGTGCAACATCAACTTCCTCCGCACGACCGTCTATCCCCACACCCCCATCATTTATGAACTCTGCGACCGCTACGGGCTTTACGTCATGGACGAAGCCAGCAACGAGAGCCACGGCTTCGGCATCGGCAACCGCGAGATGGGCGAAGCCCCCCCTTGGCGAAGGGCACACGTGGACCGGGCTGTCTCGTTCGTCATGCGCGACCGCAACCACCCCAGCATCGTACTATGGAGCATGGGAAACGAGGCAGGAGCAGGCGAGAACGTGCGGGCCATGCGCGACACCATCCACGTCATCGACCCCACTCGGCCGGTCTTCTACGACAGCGACCGCCGATATTCCGACATCTACGACGATAGTTACCTCTATCCCGAGGAAATGCGCCGTGTGGCCGAACGTGTGAGCGACCGTCCCTTCATGATGCGCGAATATTGTCACGCCATGGGCAACTCCATGGGCAACCTGCAGGAGTATTGGGACATCATTTACGCCGACTCCAGCATCTGCGGTGCTGCCATTTGGGACTGGGCCGACCAGGGATTGGCCAAGCCCATCGACGGGTCACCGCTCCGATTCTCTTCGTCGCTCCGGCTTCAGCCCGACGAGTTTTGGGCCTACGGCGGCGACTTCGGCGACCAACCCAACGATGGACCTTTCCTGATAAACGGCATCGTGGCTCCCGACCGCACGCCCCACCCTCAGTACTACGAGGTGCAGCATGTCTATCAGCCCATTCGTTTCGTGCTCGACGGCAAGCAAAAGGTCCGTCTCGTCAACTACGACTGCTTCACGTCGCTTGACGAATACGACTATCGCTACCAACTGCTTTGCGACGGATTGTCCATAGAAGAAAGAACATTGACCCTGGAAGGCGACGCGCTGACCCTGCCCCCTTTGCCCGACGTCCGAGGCGAACTGGCTGCCACGCTCAGCGCCCACCTGCGGAATCCTATGCCGTGGGCTCCCAAAGGCTTTGCCGTGGCTTGCGAACAGTTTGTACTCTCAGCTCCTTACTCTTTGCCCTTTGCTCCTTGCTCCACCGGCCACGTAGAAATCCGTCAGACGACCGCGACCGTCACCCTTTCGGCAGGCTCCCATGTCGTCACCATCAGTCGGGACGGAGCCCTCACCAGTTGGACGATGGATGGCCGCGAACTTCTTCAGGCCCCCCTTGAACCCTATTTCTGGAAAGCCCCGAACGACAACCAGACGGCTGCCCGATTTGAGGAACGCACCACCGTATGGAAGGAAGCCGCTGCCCACCGAACGATTGGCGAGGCAAAAGTGCAACGCGTGAGCGACGGCGTGAAATTGACCATTCCGATGCAACTCCCCATGCAGGCCGGCTACACACTAACCTATACGCTCGCCCCGGACGGACGCATCCTCATTGAGGCCGACTATCGGCCCACGGGCGAATCGGTGGAACGCCCCCTGATGCCCCGATTCGGTATGCGTATGCGCCTTCCTGCCGACTTCCGTCAGGTGGAATACTACGGACGCGGTCCCTGGGAGAACTATCCCGACCGCAAGCATGGCGCCTTCTTGGGCCGCTACAGGATGCCGCTCAGCGACTTCGAGACCGAATATATCCATCCACAGGACAATGGGAACCGCTGCGATGTTCGTTGGCTCCGTCTCTCGTCGTCTGCGGAATCGGTTCTCATCGAGGGGTGTCAGCCCCTTTGCGTCAGCGCTTGGGACTATGGTGAGGAAAACCTTGGTCCCCGCCATCCCCACGAGTTGGAGCGCGGACGCTTCGTCAATGTCTGCATCAGCCTGAATGTCCACGGCGTGGGCGGCACCGACACCTGGGGCAAACGCACGCTGCCGGAGTACACCATAGACGCAAACCAACCCATGCATTACGCTTTTGTGCTGAAAAGAGAAACAAAAACCGACTAACTAAAATACTATGAAACAGCTATTTATAATTATGCTCAGTTGGCTGTCGCTGACTGCTATGGCACAGACCGACGTCACAGCTGACTACCTCACTGACTACACCTTCGACAGCGGTTTCCACCACAAGGCTAGCGAAACGACCAAGGTGGATAAGGAAATCAAGACCATCAAGGGATGGACACAGGGTTTCACCGTCGATTACACCATCACTGGCATCTATGAGTACGGTTTTGCCGGTACGTTCAACGGCGGAGAAGTGCCCGCCCAGGGTTACGAAGGTTCAACGGGCGGTGCGCTTGCCCTATCCACCGGCTGGGGTGTGGAGATGACCTACAGTCAGACCGTCACCCTGCCCGCTGGTGTTTATACGTTTTCGGCACCTACCTACAATGGGAAAAGTGCCACAAAGGGCCATTCGCTGTTGGCATGCGTTCCACAGAAAGGCGATGCCGTTGTCTCCACGCTTAACGGATATCCCTCGAAGACGTGGACGCTGGACCAGATAACTTTCACGCTGACTCAGGAGACTCAGGGCAAGATTCAGATCGGTTATCGGTCTGCCGAAAATGCAGGTTCGGGCAGTTCGGCCAATCTGCTCATCGACTACGTCCAGATTATAGCCAAAAGCATGGCAGACTGCAAGGCAGAACTCGTCGCTACGCTGACTGAGGCCCGAAAGCAGTACGCCGACGGAACGGGGCACGGAGCCGATGAGTTGAAGACGGCCATTGACCGTGCCCAGACCGTCTGTGATGACGAAGAAACTCCGATGGATGTCATCCTGCAGGCCCATGAGGACCTGAAAAAAGCCTTGGCAACCTATCTATGGCTCAATGCCTCGGAGACTTCGCCCGTGGATTGTACCGCTGACTATCTCGCGAATCCTTCGTTCGAGGTTGACGGAACGGCGGGCTGGACAGCCAAGGGCATGAACCCTCAGAGCAACAACGTCTTTACCAAGAAACAAGGTACCTACTACATGGAAGCCTGGACCAGCATCGGTAACAAGATAGGCGACGTGTTGCTTTATCAGACCGTCAGGAATCTGCCTTGCGGACGGTATCGCCTGAAGGCCAATGGCCTGCACATTCAGCAAAGCGGCAGTGGCAGCATCACGAACCAAGGCAAGGCTCAGACTGGCGCATGGCTCTATGCAGGGCTGTCGCAGACCGTCGTTACCAGCATGAAGACCTACGCCGTCGATTTCTCTATCGTGGAGACCGGCGAATCCATAGAGGTGGGGGTGAAAACCACAAGTCCGACGGGCAACTATCTGTGTGTCGATGACTTCCACCTCTATTACTTAGGCGAGGCTGACGTCAACGACATGGTGCAGGCCCTGCACGACTTGATGATATACGCCCAGACGGTCCAAGGGCGGAAGATGCAGCAGACAGCTAACGATGCCCTTGTAGCTGCGCTGGAAGCATCGCAAAAGGCATTGGCCGGAACGGGCACCGACGACGAAAGCCAAACCACTTACGACTCGGATGCCCTTGCCGAGGCACGCACGGCACTGCAGCAGGCACTGGAGGGAGCCGAGGCTTCCCATGCCCTCTATGTGGCTCTTGAGGAACGCATCGCATACGCCGGCAAAGTCCTGAAATGGTGGCAAGGCATGGAGCGAAAGGCCAAGGCATGGGAGACACTTTCTGAAGCCGTGACCACAGCCAGGGAACAGGACACCGACCTCACACTCACCGATGCCCAACTGAAATCGGCCACCACTTCGCTCAACACGCGCATCAAGGCCGTCGATAAGAAGATTTATTGCAGCGGTAGTGCCTGTGGTTCAGATGCCAAGTTGCAGGACAACAGCAACCAGTGGTCCTACATGCGCTCCTATCAGTCGAAGCACTGGGTGCTCTTCTGGGAGAAGGACTATGGCGACGAAGTGCCAAGCGCCGTCCCAGGCATATTGGATACTGCCGACAAGATTTTCGAGATGTATGCCGACAAACTCGGCTTCATCACCATCAACCAGGGGAAGTCGAAGAGCGACACCTATAAGATGATCATTCGCCTCTTCTCCACCTCTGAGTGGAAAGCCGAGGGCAGCGGCATCGACAACCAGATAGGTATGCTCTCGCTCTCTCGCTGGGCCTACACCTCGCGCGGCGGTCAGACCGTGGCCCATGAGATAGGTCATTGTTTCCAGTACCAGGTCCACTGCGACAAGGGCGACTGGAACGGATGGATGTACAACTGGCACGAATCCACGCAAAACCCCTTCTGGGAGATGTGTGCCCAGTGGATGGCCTACGTCTATTACCCCAACAAACTGCTCAACGACAACGAATGGCTGTGGAACTCGCTCAACGGCATGCACCGCCATCCGCTGGCCGGCTATCTGCGCTATGAGAACTTCTTCATCCAGGACTGGTTCGTACACAAGCACGGATGGGACGCCATAGGTCGCCTCTGGAACGACTGCAAGGACCCCGAAGACCCCTTTGAGACCTACATGCGCACCCGCATGACGGGCAGCATGGCACAGAAGGTCAGCCAACTGGGCGACGAGATGTGGGAGTGGGGTGCCCGCATGACCACCTTCGATCTCGACCCCATTCGCGCCACGGCCGAGGGCAAAGCCAGTTGGCGCAGCCAGACGTCGCTTACGAAGGATGCCGACGGCTACTGGTGGCCCGAGAAAAAGCACTGCATCGAGAACTGGGGCAACAATGCCATTCGGTTGAATGCGACAACCAAGGACAAGACTATCTACGTTGAGTTCGAGGGCAAGGCTGGCACCGAAGGCTATACCGCTTATAACACGACGCGCGCGGGATGGCGCCTCGGATTCGTAGCCTTCAAGAGCGACGGCACGCGCATCTATGGCGACATCCACAGACCCACCTACAGCTCGCCCGACTGCACCGTCGCCTTCGACTGCCCAGGTGGCTGCAGCCACGTCTGGCTCGTAGTGAGCGGAGCCCCTACAACCTACTGGACGCGCAACCTGACCAACTGGGTGGAGAGCACAGCCGAGCAGTGGCCCTACCGCGTCAAGTTCCACCAGACCAACGTCTATGGGGAGGCCAACAATAACACACTACCCACCGGCGTGGAGAACGTTCCCGACGCTCAAACTTCAAGGTTCGCGGACAACAACGTCTATTCCCTCACCGGACAGCTGATTCGCCGTGGCACCATATCGACAGAAGGACTGCCTCGCGGCATCTACATCGTGGGCGGGCGCCGAGTGGTGGTAAAGTGAGGAAAAGTATGGGCGTTTGCCCGTTTTGTCGTACCTTTGCACTGAACATTCTATAAACACTACGATGAAACAACGGAAATATCTCCTCCTGTTTCTGGTACTGTGCCTGCTCGGAACCATGGTGTCGGTGGCCTCATGTTCGGCGAGCGAAGGTACCGCCGCCATAGACTCCACGAAACGGATGGCCAACCGCGTGTGGGCGTTTGCCAAAAGCCATCCCGAGGGGTTCACCCTCGACGTGCACACCATGACGGAACCCTCGGAGGGCATCGCCGTCTCGTATGCAGAGACGCAGGGGAGCCATTCGCGAGAGAGCCTTCGGCATGTCGTGAGTCATGCCTTGGCACACGAGGGCTATGTGGGCGGATGGCTCGACAGGGCGACAGGGCTCTACAACTTCGACAGCACGCGCCTCTTTTCCGAGAACGACCCGACGGGGGCTCTCCTCTTCGGGGCCGACAACGGGCAACAATGCGTTTTCATCCTCTCTTCGGCCACCGACGTGCGCCTGACCAAGGTGAGCGAGATACGAAAGCGCGGACGGCTGCGGGTGGGCACCACGGGCGACTATCGTCCACTCTCGTACCTTGAACCGGCGACGCGCCAGTATTGGGGCTTCGGCATTGACCTGGCACGGCTGTTGGCCGAACGCTTGGGTGTGGAGGCGGAGTTTGTGCAGACATCCTGGCCTACGCTTGCCGCCGACGTGTTGCGCGAACCTCAGATTTTCGACCTGGCCATGGGGGGCATCACCATCACCGATGCCCGACAGAAGACAATGGCCATGTCGGAGGGCTATTTGGCGAACGGAAAGACCATACTCTGCCGCGCGGAGGATGCGGCGAGGTTCCGCTCGCTCGGGGACATCGACCTGCCGGAGGTGCGCGTCATGGTGAATCCGGGCGGACTGAACGAGAGCTTTGCCCGAGCGCATCTGACGAAGGCTCAGATACTGGTATGGGAGCGCAACGAGGAGATTCCCTCAAAGGTGGCCGAAGGGGAGGCCGACGTGATGATACCGGAAATCACGGAGGCACCCTACTACACAGATGCGGACAAGCGTCTGGCTGCGCCGCTGCTCGAGGAGCCTTTCACCCACGGCCAGATAGGGGTGCTCATGCCGCAGGGGCAGGACGACCTGATGCTCATAGTCAATGCCGCCATCCGAGAGATGAAGGCCGACGGCACGCTGCGCCGCCTCTGTGAGAAGTATGGATTGGTCTATGCCTACGGGGATTAGGGGCGTGGGCGATTGCCGATGTTGCCGAGAGGGTAGCGTGGGGGGTTACCTTGTGAGTGACACCTTCATGCTGAGGCCGAAGTCCTGCGTGATGGTGGGGTAGGCCGACGAGGAGAGCAGGGGGGCGTTGCGCTGGCGGTCGTAGTAGAGGCTCATGGTGACCATGCGGCTGACGGCGTATGAGGCCTGGAAGGAGGCTTTGATGGCCTTGTTGCCCGAGGTGGCCTCGGTGAGTCCGGTCTGGATGTCGCGGCGCAGCGCATCCTGATTGCGGAACGAGAAGTCGAAGGAGAGGCTGAGCGAGTGGGCAAAGTTGTTTTTCGACGGGCGGTTGCTGCTCCTTGTGTTGGTACTCTTTTTCGTCTCGTCCTCGTCGTCGTCCGCACTTCTCTTTCCTTTCTTTCCCTTCTTGTTTTGCTGGGCGCTGGCCTTGCCTTTCTTGCCCCAGAGGCTGGAGAACTTGAAGTCGTCCACCTTGTAGCCCCACCCGAACACGATATCCTTTGACGAAGTTTCGTTAATCTGGACCGCAGTCATCGAGAGGGTGATGACGCGCGTGGTGCGATACTCCAGCTTGAAGGTCATGTTGTTGTTCATCGTGACGTTGAGACCCACCAGAGGGGTGAAGCTCTCGTTGATGGAGACGGTGGAGATGTCGTACATGGAGGAGGGCACGAAGGAGCCCGTCGTGGTGTTCTCAATGAATCCGAGGTCGCTGCCCGTCATGGCTGAGAGCCAGGAGGAGAAGGAGTTGTAGGAGCCGATGGAGTAGACCGACTTGTAGCCGTGGGTGATGTTGACGGACTTGAAGTGGTCGCGGAAGAAGGGTAGGGTGGAGAGACCTCGGTAAGTAAGCGTCCAGTTGGGGAGCATCTTCTTGAGTGAAGGGAAGAGGCCGAGTGCAGTCTTGCGTGGGTTGCCTCCGGTGTAGGCTGCAAGGAAGGCGGGTACCATGACATCGGCCGAATAGGGGCTGACTGTGCCGTTTTCAGGATTGAAGGTTCCCTCCATGCCGGTGCCTTGCGGATAGGGCACGCCCCGGTAGCGGGCCTCGACGCGCTGTTGCATGGTGGTCAGATAGTTGCAGAAGCGGTCGAAGGTCTTGGAACGGTAGCCATTGTGGGCGTTGCCCCGGCTTGCAAAGGCCGAGCGCAGTGAGATGGTGGTCATGTTGAAGGACCCCGTCTCTGTGGTGGGGTTGCCTTGGTACATGAACTGGACAGACTGGCTGCGGTTGCGTGTGCGCGACATGGAAACGTCAATCTTCAGGTCCGTGAAGGGTTCGAGCGAAGCTTTTATCTGCAGGTCTTCGGTGCCGCTTGTGGTGGCTGGGGTGGCCACGCTGTCGGCGCAGAGGAGCCAGCCGCGTTCGCGGGCTGTCTCGATGTAGTCGTCGTCCACCAGTCCGAAGGCATACTTCAGTCCCGGCTGTAAGACTCCGTGGCGGCGGCTTTGACCGAACATGCTGCCGACATTGGGCAGGAAACCGGGCAAGGAGAGGTTGTAGGTGTTGCGGTAGGAGACACTGACGTTGCGGAGCATCATGCCGAAGCGTGCTACGGCCTGGGCCGCCGTGTACCACCTGGCCTCCTCGCGCTTAGGCTTGGCCACGACGTTGATGCGCACCTTCATGGAGTCGAGGTTCTGAATCTCAATCTTGTTGTCGTCCAGTTTCTTGTATTTCAGTTTGTAGACGTGCCCTTCAGCATCCCGGGCAGTGACGACGAGGCGCTTCGACTTTTGGTTGTGGGTGACGGTAGTCGTCGTGTCCGTGTGGAGTTGCACCTCCCCGACGTAGCCCTTCAGCTGTTTGTTATTTTTCTGCTGGCTGGCTCCCTTTGCGTTGCTCTGGCGTTGGGGGAGCTTTGACTTCTGCCGGGCCAGGATGGAGTCCACGGGCACTCCCGTCTCCTTGGCTTCCTCTTCGGCTTTTTGGCGGGCTTCCTTCTGTTCTTCCTCCTCTTTCTTCTTGGCCTCCTGTTCCTTCTTCTTGGCCTCCGCCTTTTTCTTCGACGCACTCTTGGCCTTCGAGGCGGTAAAGCGTTTGTTGGCCTCCTTGAGAAAGTCGGAGTGGTTGTAGAGGGTTTCCATGGCGAACTTTCCGTTGAGGTTCACGGTGCGCTGTGTGTTGATGGTGTTGCCCAGTGTGCTCCCGTCCTCCAGTTCTGCACCGCGCTTCCACGAGTAGGTGGAGTTGTAGGAGCCGTCGGCCGTAATCCAGTCGAACATGGGAATCTTATTGATGGGCAGCTTGTAGGAAAGTTGAGCCGTCTGGCTATAGTCGAGGGGGCGACCGAAGTGGCGCAGGCTGTAGCGCACGGAGTCCTTCCAGGCATCATATTGGTCGGGGTAGAGGTCTTTGTTCACGGGCGTGTAGGGTTCCTCCACTTCGGCGTGTGTGCCGCTCTGGAACGAGAAGTGCAGTGCCTTGAATATGTCCCACTTGAGCGAGAACTCGCGGTTCCAGAGGTAGCTTTGCGAGAAACTGACGGGGATGGACTGGTTGTTCTCCATGTTCTCCACGTCGCGTTCCTGGAGTTCGTAGTACGTGCGGTTGAGCTCAGTGGAGAAGGTGAGGTTCTGCGGTGCGAAGGCCAGGTTCTGCTCCTTGATGAGGGTGAGCCACTTCGACTTCGACTTCATCTTCTTGAAAGGTTCCCAGATTTTCCAGTTCGGACTCCATGAGTAGTTCATGCCGGCACGCCACGAGCGGTCGTACTCGTAGACCGTGGTGACGCCCTCTTTCGTCGTGCTGCGGCGCGAGTAGTTGAACGTGAAGTTCGCCGGGTCGTAGGGCATCGGGTGCTTGGGGCTGCTGATGTTCACTTTCACGCCCGAGAACGAGAGGTTGCGTTGGGTCTCCTTCGTGGTGGTGAGGGCTTTCAGTGAGTCTTTCTCCTGTTTCGTCTGCAAGGCATCCAAAGCATCTTTCAACAACATGTCTGTGTCCAGCGGATTATATTTCGGCTTCACGCTTTCCTTGCTGTAGCTGTAGTAGACGGGCAGGTTCACCTTGGCCTTCTCGGGGAATATCTTGCCCAGGTCGAACTGGGTGGTGATGGCATAGTTGTAGGTGTTCTCGTCCTTGCGGTCGGCCACGCTCTGTTCGATGCCTCCAAAGCCTGCCGTTTCCACGTGGCCCGTGGCGTTGACGCTTCCCAGGTCGGACAATTGGATGTTGAGACTTCCCTGTGCGGCCCATCCGCCTTCGTTCGAGAACTCTTGCAGTCGCAGTTCGTTGGCCCACACCTCCACGCTTTTCACCGAGCGGCCGTTGTTGCGCACACCGATCATGATGGTCTTCACCTCGCCCAGCGTCGGGTTGCCCATGATGGAGATGCGGTTGCTCGGGTGGTGTTCGTCGTAAGCGTGGAAGAGCTGGTTGAAGCTGATGAGCCCGAGGCTCTTCTGCTTGTTGCGCTCTTTCTTCAGGCTGGTCAGCACGTCCATGTCGATGTTTATCATGTTCTCGCTGGGCCACACCAGGCGGCAGTCGCTGGCCGAGTAGGTATCGTAGTTTCCTTCGGGGGTCAAGACAAGCGGCACCTCATATTCGTAGAAGTTGCTCTTGTAATCGCTTCCCAGTCGCAGGAAGAGGCTTGTCTCGCCGTCTTGCAGATTGGTGATGTCGTTCATCAGCGCATTGGCGTGGACGAAGAGCTGCAAGTGCTTGTACTGGCGCATGTCGTAGTTGCAATTCTTGTAGATGGCCTTTGCGTCGCCGGGCGACAGGTTTTCCACGGTCATGCTGATGGACTGTTCGTTTTCCTCGACGAGCTGGCTCTGGTTGGGGTCCGTGACGCGGCTGATGCCTGGCGGCAGCACGTAGTTGACGGGCTGCTTGCTGCCGTTCTCCTCAATGCTCACCGTGGCCACGGTCATTGTGGCACTGGTGGAGGGAGCCTCGCCGACGTAGAGGTTCTGCTCGTAGCTTCGCCAGTCGCCGTGTACGAGGTCGAGGGTGGCGAAGCGTAGCACGACGTCCTCCTCAAAGCCCGTGAGGAACATGCGCATGAAGCGGATGCTGGTGAAGTCGCTGATGTTGCCCACCTTCGACTCGTAGCTGTCCAGGGGCACGCGGAACAGATACCAGTTCACCTCCTCCTTGTTGCCGTTGCGCAGGGTGGCCGTGTAGACGCGCTTGTCGACGATGTGGTTGCGCCCCACGACAAGGTCCTCGGGGCGGATGGAGACGTGGTACTGATAGTACTTTTCGTATTCGTTCAGCGTGTAGTCCTGGTTCAGGTCTTCCACGTCGGGCGTGGTCTTGTAGGCCGTCTCGTAGCTTTCGGGCGAGTTGCTGGAGTCGGGCGAGTTGCCTTCGGGCATGTTGATGCGTTTGTAGCGGTCGAGGATGCTCCGCTTCTCGCGGTCGAAGTCTGAGCCGCGATAGTAGTGGTAGTCGTCGCCTGCGGGGTCGGCCCTCAGTGAGTCGTAGACCTGAGCGTTGACCTTTCCCTCCATTGTTTGCAGGAACTGGGCGTAGGCTCCGTAGGTCTGTTCCTGTTCCGAGGTGAGGCCGTTGAGTCCGATGTCCTGTGCCTGCCGGGCACCGCCCTCGTTGTTGAAGGCATAGACGACGCTGGTCGTGTTGGGCACGCGGCCCCAGACGGTCTCTGTGTAGTACGCCGGGTCGCCGTCAAGGGGCATCCCGCTCTCGAAATACTTTTTGCCGTCCTTCAGTATGTCCTCTGAGATTTCGCCGAGGTTGATGTAGAAGTCGCCTCCGTGGTTGCCGGGCAGGTCGCGGGTGTAGATGAAGGGGTCGAGCATCCAGAACTCAATGTATTCCACGTTCATCGTCTCGAAGTCCGTGTTGTCCATCTTTCGCATCATGCCGCCCCACTTTCCGGTCGGTCGCAGGAACTTTCCGTTCTGGTCCACTTCGGTCGACAGGTTGTAGGCTCCGCGCTCGCGGGGATAGAACGCCAGATTCATGACGCTGAGCGGCGTGGCCGACGAGTAGCTGTTCTGCGCCTTTTGGGGGTAGAGCTCGCGTTCGTAGACCTCGCGGACGTAGTGGTTCGAGAGTTGCTCCAGGTCGCTCTTGATGTGGCTCGGCGTGAGCGTGCTGCTGCGGCGTGTGAAAATGGGGTCGACGTAGTACCACGACAGCAGGGCGCGGTTGTAGCCGTACTGCACGTCGCCCGTGAGCTTGCTTTCGGGGAACATGGAGGGGGTGCTCGACATCATCCAGTAGCTGGGTGTGGAGAGTGAGGTCTTGTATGATGAGTTCTCAAAGTCGTCGAGATACGACGCACCGCCCTGTATGCGCTTGTTCTGCCCGGCCACGAGCTGGGCAAATTCGGCGTTGAACGTAATCTGGCTGGGTTGGGTGGCCCGGATTAGGGGGAGCTTGTCGAGCATGTTCGTCAGCCACTGGCTCTCGCGCTTCCACGACATGTGTGCCCCCCAGAGGGTGTTCTTCAGTGGCTCGTTGCCCATGGAGACCTTGGTGGTCAGTGGCTGCTCGTTGAGGAACATGAGCGAGCCGCCGAGGGTCAGGTTCTTCGAAAACTCGTAGTCGAGGTTCACGCCGAGCATCGTCTTTCGCTGCATTCCGTAGTTGTCGTTCGACTCCACGGAGGCGTTCACCGCCGTCTGTGCGTCGATGATGCTCTGGTTGATGATGGTCACGATGCCCATGTTGTAGTCCACCGTGTAGTCTGAGTTTTCCGTCAGTGTCACGCCGCCGGCCGTCACCACCACCGACCCCTGCGCAATGTTCGTTGCCCCCAGGTCTATCTGGCTTCCGTTTGCCCCCTTATACTGGCCGGTGAGCAGGAATTTGTCGTGTTCGGCAATCTGCTTGGCCACGGTCTTCGTGCTGTCGTAGAGTTCGGGGAAACAATACTTGTCGGCCAGTCGGTCGTCGCCAATCCACTGGCGCAAGTGCTCGCCGAATGGTTCTGCCACGGGGAAGTAGATGCGCCCCTTGCGGATGGTGTATCCCTCTACGAAGTCGAACTGGCCGTTGCTGTTCGCCTTGTTGTTATTGTCCAGACGGTCCAGGTTCATGGCCTTCAGGAGGGTGGTGGTCTTCAGCCGCTGCTCGGGCAGGTAGGTGACGTAGACGCCGCTTGAGTCGCTTTGGTACTTGATGTCCAGTTTGAACTTCTCCCTCGATACCGTGGTGGCACCAAGGCTGTAGACGTTCTTCATCATCAGTCGCCAGGTGGGCAGTTGGGGACTGCCGCTCGAAGCCTTCAGCAGTTTCACGAACAGCGCCTTCGAGTTGTCCGTCATGTCGGCACTGAACTCGCCCACCTGATAGGTCACGCCGCCGTAGGTGTATTCGTAGGCGATGCCCAGCACGTCGTCGGTCTGCAGGTTGGTGTTGAGCGAGATGTAGCCGAGCGACGTGTTGACGAAGTACTCCGACGAGGAGAGCAGGCGGGCACTTTGCAGTTTCTCGTAGTCCTCGCCGCCCACCAGTCCGTAGCTGTCCAGCAGGTTGGTGGCTTGGCTGATGTCGCGGGCATCGGCCAAGGTGTTCACCATCGTCTGGTACTCTGTGTTCGACTTGTTCGAGGGCACGGCCACCGTCCCCGCCGTCCACAGGTCGCGGTTGCCGATGACGCTGCTCTCGGCCAGGTCGGCCAGGGCGATGATGTTGCGGTTGTTGGCCGCGTTCGATGTCTTGTTCGTCACCCACACCTCCACGCGTGTAATGGTCACTCCGCTGGCGATGGTGGGCAGCGTGCGCATGCTCTTGTCATATTGCTGGCGGAAGTAGTGCGAGAGGTAGAAGTGGCGGTTCTCCTCGTAGTTCGTGGCCGAGAACTCGAACGTGTTGGTCGAGCCGCCACCCTTTGACGAGACGCTCTTCGTGGCACTCTTCTTCTGGCTCACGACGGTCTGCAGCTTCAGCCGTCCGAACTGCACGTCGGTGCGAAGACCGAACAGACTCGACACGCCCGGGATGAGGCTGTTGTTCGAGGGCATCGACACGTTGCCGGCCTCCACCAGCTTGATGATTTCGTCCTCCTTACCGTCGTACTTCAACTTCATGTTCTGTGAGTCGAAGTCGAACGTCGCGTCCGTGTTGTAGTTCAGTCCGAGCTTGATTTTGTCGCCCACGCTACCCGTCAGGTTCAGGTTGATTTTCTCGTCGAAGTCGAATCCCGTCACCTTCCGCCGGTTAGCGGCCAGCGAGGGGTTGTTCACCTTCTTGGTGTTGATGCCCATCTTCAGTTCGGCCGAACCCTTTGTCTTGATTTGCACGCCGCCGGGACCGAAAATTTTTTCCGCGGGTCCCAGGTCGAACTTCATGTCCGTGAAGTCGAATTTCGACTTGCCCTTCGACTCGAAGAGTTCCGCATTGCGGTCGCGGAAGTAGCGCGACATGCTCTGCCGCAGCGTCCAGTCGCGATACTCGTCAGGGGTCATCGTCAGCGGTGCGCTCAGGTACGAGTTGGCCAGCCCCAACTGGGTCTTTTGGCTGGCCGTGTAGCCCAGTCCCGAGGCGGTGCCCGTGCTGGTCACGTTCGTTGCGTTCCGGCTCTGGTTGCCGCTGTTTGCTCCTTGCCCCTTGCTCCCTGCTCCTTGCCCCTTGCTCCTCGTTCCCTGCTCCTTGCTCCTCGCTCCTTGCTCCTTGGCTCCTGCCAGCGTGGTTCCGACCTGGTAGGTATTCGTCTTCTCGTCGTAGGAAACCTCCGTCTGCAAGTTGTCCGGGTCGCGCAGGTCGGCTGTCCGCTGGCGTGTGTCGTCCGCAGTCTCCACGGTCGTCCGCCTCACCGAGTAGCGCGGTTTCCGCTTCTCCGTTGTGTCCTTTGGTGCAACCCCCGTCTTCTCTCCCGTAAGGGGACGGGCATAAGAACGGCTAAAGGCCATAGCACTGACGGCCATGACCAGCAACATGAATTTCACGAACTTATGCACCAAATTTTTCAACTCTGCACTTTGTTATCGCCTTCGCCGCTTCGCTTGTCGAAGAACTGTGAACTTTGAACTCTGCACTTTGAACAGGCTTTGCCAAGCGGCAAAGCCTATAGCATTTTCAGTGCCTGTTTGATGATTTGCTCCACGGGCAGTTCGGGGTTGTCCGTCAGCAACTTGTTGACCACCTTGGCCGACGGGGCCGGGCTGAAGCCCAGCATGGTCAGTGCGGCCACGGCCTCCTGCTGTACCTCCTTGTTGAGGGTCTGCGCGGCTCCCATTGTCTGGGTCGGCGTGATGTCCAGCCCCAGGATTTTGTCTCTGAGGTCCACGATGATGCGCTGGGCCGCCTTGGGTCCGATGCCTTTCACGCCCTTCAGTGCGCGGTCGTTGCCCGAACTGATTACCTCCGCCAGTTCCGCCGGGGAGAAGGCAGAGAGAATCATCCGGGCCATCCCGGCCCCGATGCCGCTGACGCTCGTCAACTGCAGGAACAGCTCGCGTTCGCTCCGTGTGGCGAAGCCCCACAGCGTGTAGCTGTCCTCGCGGATTACCTCCACGGCCAGCAGTTTCACCTCCTTGCGTCCCTGCAGGGCCGAGAACGTACCCAGGCTGATATTCAGTCCGTAACCCACGCCTCCGCAGTCCACCACCGCCAGTGCCGGGGTCAGTTCCTCCAGGGTTCCACGTATGTATTCTATCATATTTTGTCTCTGTTTTTTTCTTTTTAACCTTACTAATATATAACGCGCGTGGCCCCCGTTTATTGTATTTCCACCTCCCAAAAAGTGCCTGCCATGGTTGCTTTCCCTCGCATCTTTTTTCCCGACAGAATGCATAGTAAGGAAAAATCTTGACAGACCCGTTCCGTCCAAAACAAGATTACTATGCTTATGGGACTAAGATTAGTATGCTTCGGGGGATAACCTTACTATGCTTATCCGCCTAAGCATAGTAATTTTACTGCATCCTCACGCCGATAGTGCGTAAGCACTGGGACGAGGAAGGCACGGGAGCGTGCCGTCTGTCGTGGGGGTGCCATATATGGAAAGGCGTTTATCACGCGCTTTGTTCTTGATGTGTTGAAACTTAGGAACTTTCATTCTTATCAGGGAACAATAGCAACGATAGATGTCACGGGTATG
>JAFTEX010000075.1 GCA_017453445.1 Bacteroidaceae bacterium | reverse complement strand
GGCCAGATGTTTGCCGCCGACTTCTTTCAGATTCCACCTCGCAATGGACACCCTTGTCTTGGGCTGTGTGATTCCCGCTATTTGGGCTCACTCGGGACTTGCACCCGTTAGACATTGCTCATGCCGAGCATACCAAAAAACATCGCGACACATTCTTGTATGTGCCGCGATGTAATTCTTATTATGTTATTTGATTATCTACCGAAGTAAACTTTGTTGAATTAGCTACTAACCGCCAAAGTTAATTTCATTGACTTTGGCTACGCTCGACATAGCCTTAAAGGCTCTGCTTAACGTTAGTGTGCCGAACTATTGCTCAAACGAGTTTGGCAAGGGTTCGGCACACATCCGTTTACATAGCGCATAGCGCTCTGTGCTCGCTAACCGCCAAAGTTATCAAACCTTATCATGTCGTCCTCGACACCGAGAGAGTGCAGGAGGTCGAGCACCGTCTTGGCCATCATTGGAGGACCGCAGAGGTAGTACTCGCAGTCTTCGGGAGCCTCGTGTGCCTTGAGGTAGGTGTCGCCCATGACAGGAGCCACGAAGCCCGGCGTATATTTGATGCCTGCATCGTCGGCCTTGGGGTCGGGACGGTCCAGAGCCAGGTGGAAGTGGAAGTTGGGGAAGTCCTTCTCCAACTGCAGGAAGTCGTCGAGGAAGGGAATCTCCTCCAGAGCACGTGCACCATAGAAGTAGTGCATGGGGCGCTGACGGTCTTCGTCCTTCACGCCGTGGCCCTTGAGCATGTGCATAATCTGGGCACGCAGGGGAGCCATACCGGCACCACCGCCGACCCATATCATCTCGCGGCCCGTGCCATACTGGGGACGGAACTCTCCGTAGGGGCCAGACATGATGACCTTGTCGCCGGGTTTCAGCGAGAAGATGTACGAAGAAGCGATACCGGGATTCACATCCATGAAGCCAGGGCCTTGGTCCTTGGGTTTGAAGGGAGGCGTGGCAATGCGGACGTTCAGGGTGATGATGTCGCCCTCGTCGGGATAGTTGGCCATAGAGTATGCACGGATGGTGGGTTCGGGGTTCGTACACTTGAGGGGGAACAAACCGAACTTCTCCCATGCGGGCAGATAGGTGTCGCCGATGAGGCTCTTGTCGAAGTCCTTGTCGTAGTCGATGCAGTCGAATGCAGGAATCTTAATCTGTGCATACGAACCGGGTTCGAAGTCCATGTGCTCGCCGGGAGGCAGTGCAACCTTGTACTCCTTGATGAAGGTGGCCACGTTCTTGTTGCCAATCACGGTGCACTCCCATTCCTTGACGCCCATGACAGAGTCGTCGACCTTGATGCCGAGGTCACCCTTAACCTTGCATTGGCAACCCAAACGCCAGTGGTCCTTGACTTGCTTGCGGGTGAAGTGGCCCTTCTCGGAGTCGAGTATGTCGCCACCGCCCTCTACAACTTGCAGTTTGCACTGGCCGCAGGAGCCCTTGCCCCCGCAGGCGCTGGGCAGGTAGATGCCTTCAGCACTCAGTGTGGAGAGCAGGCTTGCGCCCTGAGGTACAGAGACGGTGTCCTTGCCGTTGATTGTTATGTTCACGTTGCCCGATGGGCTCAGATAGGCCTTGGCCACGAGCAGGATGGCAACAAGTATCAGTATGATGCCCAGGAAGACACCCATACTGGTTAGAATCAAATTCATATCCATTGTATATTCCTCCTACTTTTAGATGTTAAGACCACTGAAACACATAAAGGCCATGGCCATCAGACCGACGGTGATGAACGTGATGCCCAGTCCCTGGAGAGGCTTGGGAACGTCGGTGTAAGCCATCTTCTCGCGAATGGCGGCCAGACCAACGATGGCCAGCAACCATCCGATACCGCTACCCAGTGCATAGGCAATGGCGTCGCCGAAGGAACCGATGGCCTGACTGCTGGTCTCGGGGTCCATCTGCACGCGCTGCTGCATGAACAGCGAGGCACCCATGATGGCGCAGTTAACGGCAATCAGAGGCAGGAAGATACCCAGAGCGGCATATAGCGAAGGGCTGAAGCGCTCGACCACCATCTCCACCAACTGCACGATACCGGCAATGACGGCAATGAAGAGGATGAAGGCCAGGAACGTCAGGTCGACACCCTCCACGAGGGCATTGGGACCGAGGACGTACATCTGCAAGGCATAGTCGACAGGCACGGTGATGAGCAGCACGAAGGTGACTGCCACGCCGAGGCCCAGAGAGGTCTTTACGGTCTTGCTCACTGCCAGGTATGAGCACATACCCAGGAAGAAAGCAAATATCATATTGTCCACAAAGATGCTGCGGACGAAAAGGCTAATCATGTGTTCCATATTACTTCTCCTCCTTGTTTATTGAGCGGTGAGCCCAGATTACACATCCAACGATGATCAGGCTCATGGCGGGCATGGTCATCATACCGTTGTTCATATATCCGTTCTCGTAGCAGAAGTCGGGCACAATCTGGAAGCCCAGCAGGGTGCCGAAGCCCAGCAGCTCGCGCACAAAGCCCACGATAACCAGGATGAGCGCATAGCCCAAGCCGTTACCAATACCATCGAGGAACGACTCCCAAGGGCCGTTCATCATGGCAAATGCCTCCAAGCGTCCCATCAGGATACAGTTGGTGATGATGAGGCCGACATAGACAGAAAGCTGAACGCTGACGTCGTAGGCAAAAGCCTTCAGAATCTGGCTCACGATGGTCACCAAGGCAGCCACAACCACCAGCTGAACGATGATGCGGATGCGGTTGGGGATGGACTTACGGATAAGTGAAATGATTACATTCGAGAAGGCTGTGATGACCGTCACTGAGAGACCCATCACGATGGCGGGCTCCAGCTGGCTGGTCACAGCCAATGCAGAACAAATACCAAGGACTTGAACTGCAATCGGGTTGTTAAGGTTCAGAGGATTGGAAAAGACTTCGCAATTCTCCTTAGAAAATAGTTTTCCCATGTTGTTTGTCCTCCTTGATTATTTGTTAAGAAACTCTATGTACTGCTGCAAGCCGTCGGTGACCATACCGGCCACGCCGTTAGAGGTGAGCGTTGCACCCGTGACACCGTCGATTTCGGTCTCAGCCTTCGACTGGCCTTTCTTTACCACCGTCAGGGCCACTTGCTGTGGATTGTCGGTGAAGATGGGCTTGCCGTTGAACTGCTCCTGGAACCAGCGTTCCTTGATGCGGGCACCCAGACCTGCAGTCTCGCTCTCGTGGTCGAAGTAGGTACCAAAGACATGCTGCTTGTCCTCGTCAATCGAGATGTAGCCCCAGAGGCCACCCCACAAGCCGCGCCCCTTGACGGGGAGGACGTACTTTGTGGCACCATCCACGTTAGCGACAAATACCTTGCCGCCCTGTTCCTGCAGTTCTTCGGTGATGACTTCGGCATACTTCTTGTCGATGGCATCGCCTTTCAGGCCAGTGATGTTCAGGCTGGTCAGTATCTGATTCTTTGTGTCGCGTGCCACATTGGCATCCTGCATGGGCTTCAGCGCTGATGCAACGAAAGCAAGCAGGAAAGCTACGATGACAACCATTACGGTTGCATAAACGAACGTATATACGTTACCATTTGTGTTTATCTTCATATCTATTTCCTCCCTTACTTTTTAATTGCACGTTTTGCACGCATGGAGATGTTGCGCTCTACTACGCAGTAGTCAATCAGCGGTGCAAACAGGTTCATCAGCAGGATGGCCAGCATCATGCCCTCGGGATAACCCGGATTCATCACGCGAACCATCACGGCCACGATACCTATCAGCAAACCATAGAAGTACTTACCCGTCTCGGTACGAGCGGCAGTTACAGGGTCGGTGGCCATGAACACAGCACCGAAAGCGAAGCCACCCAGCACGAAGTGGTGCCACCACTCTATCTGAGTCAAACCAAGTACCTGCATCAGGTAACCCATCAGACCACCACCGACGAAGACGCTGCACATGATTTTCCATGAAGCAACGCCCGTCCACAGGAGCAACAAGGCACCCAGACCGATGGCGATGACCGAGGTCTCACCGATGCTGCCGGGAATCAGACCTATGATGGCGTTCTGGATGGTCTGGCAGTCGAAACCGGCAAAACCATCGGCTGCAGCCTGTCCGAGAGGTGTGGCAGCAGTATAGGCCTCGGGAGCAGTGAAGCCCAGACCGAGGATGCTCTGCTGGTTGACCCATACGGTGCTGTCGCCCGTCATCACAGAGGGGTAAGAGAAAAAGAGGAACGCGCGCGTAACGAGCGCAGGGTTGAAGATGTTCATACCCGTGCCGCCGAAGATTTCCTTAGCCAGGATAACGCTGAAGGCAACGGCGATGGCCAGCATCCACAGGGGGGTGGTGACGGGCACAATCATCGGAATGAGAATACCGGAGGCCAGGAAACCTTCCTGAATCTCTTCGTGCTTCCACTGGGCTACGGTGAACTCGATGCCCAGACCTACCACATACGATACGATAATCTTGGGCAACACGGCCAGGAAACCATACCAGAACATGCCCCAGAATGTGGCCTGTTCCAATTGGCCTGCGGCCAAGGCGTTTTGATAGCCCACGTTGTACATACCGAAAAGCAGAGCGGGCAACAGTGCAATAATCACAAAACTGATGAGGCGCTTGCTGTCTACGGCATCATGAATGTTCACGCTACCCACACGGCTGGTTGTCCGAGGTACGAAGGCAAATGTCTCCAATCCGTCGAACAGGCTCTGGAATGCGTGAAGCTTGCCTCCCTCCTCGAAGTTCGGCTTTATCTTATCCAGATAATTTCTTAATGCTTTCATATCTTATGCGTTTTCTTTACGTAAGATGTCCAGGCCTTCGCGAACGATGCGCTGGAGTTCCAGTTTCGAACTATCCACAAACTCGGCAATGGCGAAATCTTCGGGAGCAACCTCGTAGATACCCAGAGCCTCCTGACGGTCGATGTCGCCCGTGATGATGGCCTTGATGAGGTAGCCGGCAAAGATGTCCATGGGGAATACGCGGTCGTACTCGCCAGAGAATATCATGTGGCGTTCGCCACCCTTGATGCGGGCATCCAGCGTGTACTCCTTCTTCTTGCCGAAGAGCCAAGAGCAATAGCTTCGGCTCACGGAGAACTCATTGAAGCGGGGCATTATCCAGCCCAGCATCTCGGCGTTGTCGTCGCCTTCGGGGATGACGTTTACCTCCGTGCGGTGTGCACCCAGGAAGCCTTCGGCTGTAGTCTTCAGACCCGTCATGACGTTGCCGTCGATGATGCGCTGATGGTGGTCAGCCTTGGCGAGGTTGCCCTCCAGCAGTGTGGTCAGTTTCTGGCCGACCGTCATCTTGTAGTACTTGGGAGCCACGACTTCGCTTCCTGCCAATGCAATGGTGCGGGTCAGGTCGAGTTTGCCGGTCTTCATCAGGCGGCCAACGAAGATGACCTCTTCGGCCCCCATCGTCCATACCACTTCGCCCTTGTTGATGGGGCTGACGTGATTGATTTGTACACCTACGTTGCCGGCGGGTGCGGGGCCGTCGAATACGGTCACCTCGCAGTCCTTGGCATTCGTCAAGGCTTGGGACGTCTGCTTGGCGCTAATGCCCAAGTGTACCTTTGCCAACTTGGCCAAGGCAGAGAGACCAGCCTGGAACTCTGCTTCCTGTCCCTTCAGTACGAACTCGAAGTTCTGCGAGAGGGGCATGGAGTTGAAGGCCGATACGAAGATAGCCTTGGGCTTGTCCTCGGGATTGGCCACCACGTCGTAGGGACGGCTGCGGAAGAAACCGAACAGACCGCTTTCCAGCAACAGCGCCAGCACGTCCTGCTTCGTGTCACGCTCGGCTTTGCCGCTTTGCTCGCCAAAGAACGACTTCGCCTCTTGCTTTCCGTCGGCTTTCACCCTCACGGAGAGCACCTTGCGACGGTCGCCGCGTTCCACCAAACTGACAACGCCACTGACGGGCGACGTAAACTTCACTTCGGGATGCAACTTGTCAACAAACAATGCATCGCCCACAAGGACCTGGTCGCCTTCCTTGACGACAACCTTCGGCTTCATGCCAGTGAAATCGTCCGGAACGAGTGCATACTCTCCGGGGCACTTCACTTCGGCAATCACTTCCGCAGGCTTGCCTTTCAGGTTGACATCGAGGCCCTTGCGCAACTTGATTACTTTTGTCATATTGTTGTTATTAAATACAGTGATTTCAAAATCGGGCGTAAAGGTACAAAAAAATCCCGAGGTGGCAAAATATTTGTACATGAAAAGGGATACGGTTCACGTACTCAAGCTCACTGCACGCGTTCCAGTTCCTGAAGTACGAAGTGATGCGCCTGGAAGAAGTCTTCCAGCATCGCCTTCAGATAACCCGCAATGTCTGGAATCTGAGGAATAAACAAGAAGTTCTTCTGGCTATGCACGCCCACGACATCCCCCTCGTCGGCCACGGTATAAAAGGAGGCAACCCGTGTGCGAAAGTTGGCTTCATTGATGGCCTTCTTAATCTTGGCCAAGCGCTCCACGTCGAAGAGGCTGCATTGCAACCACCACGGGTAGTGGACGATAATGCACAAGCGGTCGTTCGATGCTACAGCCACAAAATGCTGCCCCTGAAACTGGAAAATCAAATCCTCCTGCTCATTTTCATGAACGGGGCACCCCAGTTCCTGCAAGACTCGTATCAACAAGTCGCGCGTTCCGATATCCATACTGATGCTGCCTGACACGACCTGTTCGTTTTCTGATTTTTCCATTTTATCCTCCTGTTCCATTTGTTCACGTCCCTTTTGTGCGCCTTCCTTTGCATGCCGCTGCTTAATCTCCCGCAGCTTTTTCTCCCACGGTTCCTCTGCCACTAACTTATTAATCAGTGCCCCTAACAAAATCCCCACGGCTATGATTATATAGTGTGAATACATCGTGCAATGCCACTTTCAATTTTCGACCCTCAAAGATACATCTGTTTCGCCATTATAGGAGTCAATCAGCATCACCTTTGAGTCCCGTCAGGTCGAACTTGTACACATTTTCTTCAGCCTGGACTTGCTCCAAGAAGGTTATCATATAGATGGGATTCTCAAAAACAGCCCCAAAGTTAATGTTCGCGTTCTGAGTGAGCAGTCGGGTCTGGATATTCCCCCCATACATAGCAGCAAGAAGCCCCACGTCGTTCATGAACAGTTTGCCTTCCCGACCTTTCGGATAGAAAAGGTTTTCCCGACCTGTCTGGCACCTGTCACCAGAAGGGAACGCTTGTCGTTAAGCATAAAGTTACGTATGAGTCCGTCAACCTTGCGTGCAATCATATTTCTGGTTTTACACTTGATTCTGTGTGCAAAGATACAACTTTTGGGTCATACACAAGAAAGGAAAACAATAAAATACATTTTTCCAAGGCGTTTTTGCCTATTTTCTTACACTTTTCCAAGGTTGAGATGGCGCAAAAGTTACATTTTTCCAAGATGCCACTCATATCCGTGTACTGCCTCTCTTTAGTATGGAATATGCTCTCTGAGAAAAAGCGAGCGCCATTATTATTGCGAGAAGGGTATGTCTTAATCCTTGTTTTAATGGAATAGGCTCTCTGAGAAAAGACCCTCATCTGCACCGAAAAAAGATGTTTAGTATCTTATGCCCGTAAGAAAGTATTCTTATGCCCACAAGAAAGCTTTCTTACGCCCATAAGAAAGCTTTCTTCGACGAGCGAAGCGACAAGCCGATTACTTGGACGAGCCAAACGGCAAGCCGATTACTTATTTTTGGCCCGATTTTTACACGATATTTGAAAGTAATTTCGTACCTTTACGCCCGATTTAGGAAACATGAGGCGCACGAAACGTTTTCTCCAATGGTTAGTGGGCATCGGTGTGGGGCTGTACCTTGCACTGGTGTTGCTGCCCGCCGTCCCCGTCGTGCAACGGTGGATGGCCGGTGGCGTGGAACGCCTCCTGGAGCGCACGCTCGGGACGGAGGTGAGCGTAGGGCGCGTCAGTCTCTCGTGGAGCGGACGCATCGTAGCGGACAACCTGACCGTCTGGGACCAACGGGGACGGAAGATGCTGCGCGTGGCCCGAATGGGTGCCACACTCAGCCTGCGCGACCTCATTGACCAACGCATACGCATCGCCAACGCACAGTTGTTCGGTCTGCATGCCGACCTCTATCGGGAATGCCCCGAATGCCCCCCGAACTTCCAGTTCCTCATCGATGCCTTTGCCTCAAAAGACACCACACGCCACACACCGCTCGACCTGCGCATCACGCAACTACTGGTCCGACGGGGCGACATCCGTTGGGGCGACTCGCTCCACCTGACCGACCTCAACCTCACGGCGCAACTGAACGTCCTCACGGAGGACTCCGTCAACCTGCGCGTCAAGCGACTGGACGTCTGCGAGAGTCGCGGTGTGTGTATCCGCTCGCTGCACTTCGATCTTGAAGGCAACGGTCGCGAAGTGCGGCTGACGGGACTGGAACTGGAGACGGCCGCATCGCTCCTCACACTGGAGGCGACTATGAAGAGTGCGGACGGAAGGCTCATCCCTCTGAAAGGGAGCAAGGAGCAAGGGCCAAGGGGCAAGACCGCCCCCGCTGAGCCTCTGCGGTACGAAGGAAGACTCCGCGGGCACCTCTCCCCCACTGACCTTGCCTTCTTGTTGCCTCAAGCGAGAAACATCGACAACGAGGCGGATCTGGACGTGAGTTTCCGAGGGGAAAATGACGACATCGAGGCTCAGTTGAAGCTCAACGACGCACGAGGCAGCCTGGCCCTTGAAACAGAGACCACCGTGCGCTACTTCACCGCCGGAAGCGAACGCATCGAGGCTGAAGCCGAAGTGACTCGTCTGTTCGTTGACAATCGTCTCATGTCGCCCCACCTCGCATCCCCCCTGACGGAAAGACTGGGCAACGCCACCCTCCGAGGCCATCTGACATATGCCCAAAAGAGATTGACGGGAAGCGTGGATGCCTCCACGCCCTTGGGTGACGCCCACATCGAGGGCACCGGCGAGCTGGGGGGGGCGGTGAAGGCTACGGTTCAGAGCACGGGGTTCCAACTCGGCCAACTGCTCGAACATAAGGAGCTCGGACTCGTCGCGCTCGACATGAAGGCGGAGGGAAAGCTCGGCAAACCCGTGCGACTCAACGTCAGCGGTACCTTGCCAGAAATGGACTTCCACAGATACCGCTATCGCAACGTGACGCTCGACGGGGAGATTCACGACCAGACGTACAAGGGCAAAGTGGCTGTCGCCGACATGAATCTGGACATCGAAGCCGAAGGAGAAGTTGACTTGCTGCGTCGCCACTACCAGTTGAAAGCGGTCGTCGAGCGAATCAGCCCTAACACACTGAATTTCACCAAGCGATATGCAAACACGACATTCTCGGGGGAACTTCTGGCCGACCTCACCGGCACAAGTTTGGAGGAAATGACTGGCAGCGTGCAGTTGAACCGATTCTCAATGACGGACTCGCTGGGCAACTATCGCCCGGGCGACATCCACCTCACCTCGAAGACGCGCAGCGGCGGGCAGCACATCATGCTTATCTCTCCCTTTCTGGAGGCTCAAATACAGGGCAAGCCCGACCCGCAGGCTATCGCCGACCACGTGCGTTACATGCTGAGCCAATATCTGCCCACCGAACGGCAGACGCACCCAAAGTCGCGGTCTATGAGGGAAGGGGGCACGTACGCCACGAATAAAACGGACAACGGAAACGGCTCCACGCCCTCACAGGGTGGGACTGGGGACGAATCGGCTGGAGCCAGCTTCGTCGTCCGCGCCTACAATGCCGAACCACTGCGCCGCATGCTAGGCATCCCCCTGAAAATCGAAGGCACGACGATTGTCACCGGTGAAATTGACAGTGGGCACAAGGCCTTCTGGATGAAGCTGAAATCGCACAGCATTCATTATGCCTCGGAACAGCTGAAGGACGTCGACGTGCGTCTGGAGAGTGACTACGAATCGGTGTTTGCTACCGCCGAGACGAAACGCATGATGAAGGGAAAGTGGGTGACCTTCGGCATGGACACGCAGGGCCACGAGGGGAAACTGACCACACGCCTCTACTTCAACAACCACGCACAACCCGCCTATGCCGGCGACCTCAACCTCGTATCGCGTCTGTGGAAAGACCCCGAAGGCCGACAGGGATTCGACGGCGAAATCTTGCCCTCCAACTTCCTCATCAGCGACACGCTCTGGACCATTCATCCGGGCGCACTTTCGTACTACGACAAGTCGCTCCGCGTGGATAGCTTCGCCGTCAGCCAAGGCGACCGCTTCATCCATCTCAACGGACGTGCCTCCCAACTGGAGACCGACACCCTGCACGCACAGCTCCGACGCATCAACCTCGAATACATCTTCTCACTTATCAACTTCCATGATGTGGAACTCACCGGCGAGGCCACGGGCGATGCCTATGCCCACTCGCTATTCTCCTCACCGAAGGCCGATGCCTACATCCGCATCCCCCAGTTCGCTCTCAACTACGCCACGATGGGCGACCTCGACATCCATATCAACTGGGGAAACCGTCCCTACTCCATTTTCCTTGACGGACGCATCATGGACGGCGGAGAGTCGCTCACGAACGTCAGCGGCTACATCACGCCGAAAAAGGATATCGAATACCACGGACTGGACCTCCACGTCAATGCAGAGCGCGTCAACCTGGGCTTCATCAACATGTGGACAGATGCCATCTTCGATGACCTCCGGGGCAGGGCAACCGGTTGGGTGCGCATCTTCGGCCCCTTCAAGCAGATAAACATCGAAGGCGACGCAGTGGTCAACGAGGCTAGCATGGGCGTGCCCTTCATCGGCGTGCGCTATCGCATGGAGAACGATTCCGTACAACTGCGCCCCGACAACATCTACTTCACCAACGCCCGCATCTACGACCCACAGGGAACCCCAGGTGCGGAAGGTCACTCGGCAGTCGTCAACGGCCATCTCCACCACAACAGTTTCAAGAACCTCGCCTACGACATCCACATTCAGGGCGACAACATTCTGGGCTACCACTTCACAGACTTTGGCGACACGAACTTCTACGGTACCGTCTATGCCACAGGCGACATCAGCCTCAAAGGGCATCCCGGCAACGTGCTCATCGGCATCAAGGCCCGTCCCGAACGAGGCACGACCTTCACCTACAACGCCACCTCGCCCGACAAACTGACCGAGACACCCTTCATCAGCTATCGCTCAAAGTACGACATAAAAATCCCCAACGACTCCCAGGCACCCGGCGACAACCCTGACGAACCCGAGGAAGAAGAAAGCAAGAGCGACCTGCGCATCGACTTCGACCTTGACATTGACCCGCAGTCGACTATGAACCTCCTGATGGATGTCCGCTCGGGAGACAAAATCACGCTCAACGGCACAGGACACATGCTTGCCCACTACTACAACAAGGGGGCGTTTAATCTCTTCGGCACCTATCGCGTCAACCGAGGCACCTACAACCTCTCGCTCCAGGAAATCATACACAAGAACTTCGACTTCTCACCCGAAGGCAGCATCACCTTCAACGGTGAACCCTACGATGCCGACCTCAACCTCCAGGCCGTACACACCGTCAGCGGCGTCTCGCTCAACGACATCAACCCCAAAGCTAATTTCTCCAATACGTCAACTCGCGTCAACTGCCTCATGAACATCGGTGGCAAGGCACGCGCACCACGTATCACCTTCGACTTCGACATTCTGAACGCCAACGAGGATGAAAAACAGATGGTCAAGTCGCTCATCTCCACCGAGGAGGAGCGTAACATGCAGGTCATCTACCTTCTGGGCATCGGACGCTTCTATGCCTACGACTATGCCAACAGCACCCAGACGCAGGGGGCGACAGCCATGAACTCGCTTCTCTCCAGCACCCTCTCGGGCACCATAAACCAAGCCCTCTCGAACATCATAGGCTCGTCGAACTGGAACTTCGGTGCCAACTTGCGCACCGGTCAGGACGGGTGGAACGATATGGATGTCGAAGGAATGCTGCAGGGATCCCTCCTGAACAACCGGCTGCTCATCAACGGCAACTTCGGCTATCGCGACAACCCCGTGGCCACCAGCAACTTCATCAGAGACTTCGATGTCAAGTACCTCCTCACACGTTCAGGGTCTGTCGCCCTGAAGGCTTATTCAGAAACCAACGACCGCTACTTCACGAAGTCGAGCCTGACCACCCAGGGCATCGGCATCCTCCTCAAGAAGGACTTCTCGTCGTGGAAAGACCTCATGGGGAAGGACAAGCGGAAAAAGAAGAAATGAATCGCTTAGTAGCAATCAGCTACACCGAAAAGGGCAATTCAGAATTATTACTGTCCGGTAAACATTAAGTCATCAGACAAAAATTAGGGCTGTCACCACTCAAAGGTGTCAGCCCTTTTGGTTATATTTGCAGTCGCCAAACATAAACAAACATAACCATGGGCAAAAGTACACATTTTTTCGG